>JAEWQC010000360.1 GCA_023399355.1 Bacillota bacterium
CTGTAATATAATTACCTGAAACACTAATGGTAGAAATATAATGAAATGCAGCCTTATTCTGTTCTGCAAATTTTATCAGTTCCTTTGTTCCGTTAACATTTATCTTTTCAAACTCTTCTTCTGAACCATAATGCCTGACATTTGCTGCAGAATGAATAATGGTATCGGTTTTACTCAACAGACGCTCATACGTTGGTTTGTCAAGTCCCAAATAATCCAGAGTAATATCTCCTTGAGTAACGAAAATTCTATTGTAGCAGTTTTCGTTAAGTTCCGGGAAATAATAATTCAAACTGCTAATAATTCTATTATAGGAATCGGAGCCCATATTTTGCCTTACAATACAAAAAACATCGGCTTGAGTTTCCATTAACAGGCTGTACAATATATGAATTCCCAAATATCCCGTAGCTCCGGTTAGCAGAATGTTTTTAAATGTGATATTACCCTCTGCTCGTAAAATATTATTTAAATCGTAGTCATAATCATTTCCTATCATATTACATAGCTTATCTTGTTTATTTAATACTTTTTCACATAATTGCTCAATGGTAGGATACCTGTAAAAATCCTGTGTCTTGATATCCCAATTATAGTTGAACAATTTAACCTGAATTTGTATAATACTTAGTGAATCTCCACCCAGATCAAAGAAATCATCTCTTACTCCAACACTTTCTTCCTTCAAAACTTCTTTCCATATCTCAGCAAGCTTTTCCTCTACATCATTTCGAGGCGGACAGAGTTCACTTTTCACAGCATGCTCATGCCTGATAAGTTGTAGCGCCTTTCTATCAACCTTTCCACTGGCTGTCAGTGGCATTTTAGCAAGTAATACATAATTAGCCGGTACCATATATTGCGGCAACAAAGCTACAAGGTAATTCCTTAAATTACTAAAATTGATTTTATGTTCACTGACGATATAAGCCGTGAGTGATTTATCGCCATTTTCATTTTCTTTTGCAAGCACCACAGCATCTTCTATATCCTCAAAAGATATAATTTTATTTTCTATTTCTCCTATTTCTATTCTAAAACCATGTATTTTAATCTGATCATCATATCGTCCGAGGTATTCTATCTCACCGTTAGCATACCACCTGCCCGAATCACCGGATTTATAAATCAACTCATCTTTTTTATAAGGGTTTATGATAAATCTTTCATCCGTCAATTCCGGTCTGTTAAGATAACCTTTGGCAACGCCTTCTCCACCAACATATATTTCTCCTTTGGTTCCAATAGGTACAAGTTGTTTGTTCTTGTCAAAGATATAAATTGTTGTAGTAGGTATGGGAACGCCAATATTGCAGGCATTCGTACCAGCCATCACCGAATTTACTTCCTTGATTGTGGAATGAACGGTAGTTTCTGTGATACCGTACATGTTTATCAATTTCGTATTCGGATATCTTTTCATGAAAGTTTTTAGATTCGTCGGTTTCAGGGCTTCTCCGCCAAAAATTACATATCTGATCTTCAAATCCCGTTCAGGCTTCTTCGACTCCGCATAGGATAAATTGTAAAAAGCCGTTGGAATCTGGTTAAGAACTGTAACTTTGTGTTTAATCAGGATCTCCAGAAATACTGTTGGATCCTGTGCTTTAATTTTTGGCACAACAACCAGTTTTCCGCCATATAAAAGTGCTCCGTACATTTCCCATACAGAAAAGTCAAAACAATACGAATGAAACATCGTCCAAATATCTTTCTGGCTGAATTCAAACTGTATTTTACTGTTAAACAAGAGCCTGATAACATTTTTATGTGGTATCATAACAGCCTTTGGCATGCCTGTTGAACCAGAAGTATAAAGAATGTACGCAATGTCATCAGGTGTATTTTTATTTTCCGGATTCGGATAAAATTTATTCTGTGCCTCATTAATCAATTCATTAATGAAAACAATTTGACCGCTCTTCAGTCCTGAAGATTCAACCAGTTCCATATTTGATTTGTACAGTTCATCCGTGGTCAATATGGTCAGTGGCTTACTGTCGGAAATGAATGTGGCTATTCTGTTATGTGGATAGGATGGATCAAGCGGCAGATAAGTGCCACCTGATTTCAACACGCCAAGAATTGCAATAATCATTTCTATTGATCGGTCTATAAATATTCCAACAATTGAATTTGCACTTACACCTTTAATCCTCAGAATTTTTGCGATACAGTTTGCTTTTTGATTAAGTTCATTATAGGTAATCCGGTTCTCTTCAAAAATAACTGCAATTTCATCAGGTGCTCTGTTGACCTGTTCTTCAAACATCTGATGAATATTGATCCCTTTAGGATATTCAGCGGCAGTATTATTGAAATCATTTAATATTTTGAATTTTTCTCTTTCAGAAACCATTTCAAGATTAGATATTTGTTTATTAGGGTTATCCAACCCATGCCATAATAATCTTAATATATGTTCATGAATAAACTCTATTTCTTTTGAGTAAAAAACGTTGGTTAAATAGTCATAATCTATAATGATCTCCCTATCGATATCTCTTTCATTTATATGTATATACAGTGATTCCGTTTGTCTCCCCGAAAAATGCCATCTGCCTGTTTGAGTTTCAACTACGCTTTCCTTTACAAACTTTGCATTCTGATAGGATATACAGATATCAAAGAGTTTTTTACCGTTTACACACGATTCTTTAACATCATTCAATAGAAATTCCGTAGGATACTTCTGGTGCTTTAACGAATGCATCAATTCTCTTGCTACATTCTGTGTAAATTCAAGGAAGCTGATACTGCCGTCGACATTTGTTCTGATCGGAATCGTGTTAATGAACATGCCAATCGTTTCTTTCTCTCTCACGTTTGTGCGGTTAAGAACAGGCGTTCCAATAATAATGTCCTTTTTTTCAGTAACACGATTTATGTATAAGTTTAAAGCACACATAAACAAAGTCAGCATTGATGTTTTTGTTTCTTTGCAATATTGTTGAATTTTTAGGCTTAATTTTTGTGGTAAAACAAAAGTTTTCCTTTTCGCCTTTGTCTCAATATTGTTTCTGGCTTTTAATAATGCAGTCTCGGGTATTTCAGCAAACAGATCCTTCCAGTACGATTTATCCTTAATAAAACGCTCAGATGATAGATAATCCTTCTCATTTTGCAAATACTCAAGATAGGATGGAAAGTTACCATCCTCTATTTCCTGTAAATTCTTGAGACTATTATAGAATTTCATTGTCTCATTTCCATATAATATGACAGACCATGCATCAGCCAAGGAATGATGTATTTTAATGAAGAATCCACCAGAATTTTTATCGATCTTGACAAGATAAAATTTGCAGAATTCCATGTTGGCTATGTCAAGTGGAGTTTGCGCCAATTTGGTATCCCATTCATACATTTTCTCAATTCCAGCCGTACTGAAATCCACCAATTCAATCGGTTGATATTCATAATCGGTAATATACTGGCAGGGTGCATTATCAATATCAATAATTTTAGTTCTAAAAGAATCGTTTTTTTGAATAACAAGATTGATCGCTTTTTCCAAAAGTATATAATCTATCTCCCCGTACAATTTAAGTGTTGCAGAGATAGTTGCTATACTTGTGCCGGGATATAACTTCTCAGTATACCATATTCCCTTTTGAGGATAGGTAAGTGGATAATATACAACATTTTTTTCCAAGGCAGTCACCTCGTAGTTATCTTAAGTAAAAAGCATGATTACATAATAGCCTATTTAGGGATATTATATTGGTTTTTCTTATTCAATACAAGAGACAAAATGTGAATTTTTGTTAAAATAACAGAGAACAGCTGATATTACTGCGTCATAGACAAATTTTGTAATATTAATGTAATATTTAGGAAATAAAAAGTGCATTATTTCCCATATAATGTAACCCGTCAACTTCATGTACAAACGCTCTGTTTACCGCATTGTTGCAATTGTAACACCGGCTTCGCCTTCACCATATTTTCCAAGTCGGTATGACAGAATATGACTATTGGATTTTAGATATTGATGCACTCCATTTCGGAGCATGCCTGTACCCTTGCCATGTATTACAGTAACCTCCGACAAACCTGCGATTGCGGCATCGTCCAGAAACTTTTCAAGGATTTCGACGGCTTCCTCCACATTTGTACCCCGGATATCCACTTGCGTAGAAATATTCATGGTCTTGGACATTCCGATTTTTCCCGAACCGGTTTTACGGGTCTGGGCTGCTTGTTCATCAATGATTTTTAAATTGGTCACATGTACGTTTATTTTCATGATTCCCGCCTGAATGAGTGCCTCGCCATCCTTGTCAGGCGGTGTGACAACCGTGCCTTTCTGGTTGATGTTTACAATCAGGACACTGTCCCCGGGCTTCAAATTCTCAGGGGGCTCTATATGCCCCTGCCTTGGGAAAAGGCTCTCGGAAATAGCTCCTTCCAGACCGCCAATGCCGTTGCGAAGTCTGGCTTTCACTTCATCGGAAGCTTTATTTCGCAATGCTTCATCTTGCTCCTTTGAAGCTTTGCGCATTTCCTCCAGCATGCTCTCAACGTCCTGTTTTGCGTCAAGCAGCAGTTTGCGTGCTTCCTCTCTGGCTTCACGCAGGAGCTTGTCCTTTTGGGCAAACAGTTTCTGCCTTTGATCCTCCTGCTCCTTTTTCAATTCTTCTATCTCGAGTTTGTATCTTTGCGCCTGCAGCCTTTCCTTCTCAGAGTCTGCACGGTTTCTTTCTATTGACAGCAATATGTCCTCAAACTCTATTTCTTCATGAGACAGGAATTCCCTTGCCTTTTCAAGTACCTCTTCCTGCAGGCCAAGCCTTCGCGATATCGCAAAGGCATTACTCTTTCCCGGTACGCCTATCAGCAAATTATATGTTGGCCGCAACGTCTCCACATCAAATTCACAGCAGGCGTTTTCAACACCTTCCGTGGTCAGTGCATATACCTTCAGTTCACTGTAATGTGTAGTCGCAGCAGTAATCGCACCAATGCCGTGAAGCCTGTCAAGTATCGACATTGCCAATGCCGCACCCTCCGTCGGATCCGTTCCCGCACCTAGCTCGTCAAACAGGATTAAGGACTTGCCGTCTGCCTCTGAAAGTATTTTTACGATATTTTTCATGTGTGATGAGAATGTACTCAGGCTTTGCTCTATGCTCTGTTCATCACCGATATCCGCGAATAATTTGTTGAAAACACTCAGTTGGGTTCCTTCGGCGGCAGGAATATGCAAGCCGGACTGAGCCATTAAGGTAAAAATGCCAAGCGTTTTCAAGGTTACGGTCTTTCCGCCGGTATTGGGTCCTGTTACGACTAAGGTGTTGAACTTGTCACCAACCCACAGGTTGATTGGAACCACCGTTTTGCTGTCCAGCAGCGGATGTCTGCCTTTTTTGATATGGATTCGTTTTTCATCGTTCAGCTTCGGGCAGACACAGTTTAAATCAAGGCTCAGTTTAGCCTTTGCGAATGCGAAGTCGACTGCGGCGAATAATTGCATATTTGCCTTGAGCGGCTCAATCATTTCAGCGATATCGGCAGTCAATTCGGCAAGTATCCGTTCTATTTCAAGCTGTTCTTTTATTCTTAACTGTTTGATACTGTTATTGGCCTCCACTACGGCCATCGGTTCGACAAAAATCGTGGCACCGCTGGCAGATGAATCATGCACCAGACCCGGCACATCATTTCTGAACTCTGCTTTAACAGGCACCACATAACGGTCGCCTCTCATAGTGACAATGGATTCCTGCATCAGCTTCTGATATTTGGAGGACCTGATCATGCTGTTCAGCTTTTCCTTGATGCTATTCTGTTGGTCTTTAATTTGTCTTCGTATATTGGATAAGGCAGAACTTGCACTGTCTGAAATCTCTTCCTCACTCACGATGGCAAGGCCGATTTTGTCCTCGAGACGCTTGTTTGATTCAATCGAGGAGATGAGTCCTCCGACATAATTTGTTTCTTCGGAATCCTTTGGCTTTGCGATGGAGGAATAATTTTTTAAATTTCTGGCTGCCCGCAGCGTATCAGCCACATGAAGCAATTCAGCAGGATTAAGGATCGAGCCCATTTCCACTCTTCTCAAACTGCTGCGGATATCATGAAGTCCGCCTAACGGAGGGTTTCCCCTTCGCAGGACATAATCCGTCGCATCGGTTGTTTCCCTGAGCATCCGCAAGATAGGACCCAGTTCCTTCTCCGGCTGCAATTCATCGGCAAGTTCCCTGCCAAGTTCGGAAGCACATTGTCCCGACAGTTTCTTTATGATCTTGTCAAACTCCAATATTCTGATTGTCCTGTCTTCCATAAAAATGTCAGCGTTCCTTCCATGCCGCTTTACAGCTTCAGCCTCGGCTTTAATTTTTCGCGGTAATAGTTTATGATTAACGTATAGACAATATCATAAATGAAAAATACAATTTCTAGCGCTATGATCAGCAGCCACCAGGGAAGTTTCAGACTCATTTCAAAGCCAAAAAGCCTGCTGACGGCGAGTACTGCTATTCCTGCACTGATATTGAAATAAATGAATTTCAGGATATATTCGATAATAATCTTATCCAGCTTCTCAATATAGTATTTAACAAGTCCATAAGGTCCGAAAAAAATCGCATAGGGCACGATACCAAGCTTATCAGGCACGATAATCAAAGCAAGCAGACAGGAAGCCAGATAAAAACCCCAACCTGCCCTGGCTCCGCTTTCTATGATGGAAATCGCAATAAAAAAGGAGCTCAATGCATAAAATGACAGTCTGTTTGTCGGCAGAATAGTTGCCAGCAGAAGGCATATTACCGCAAGTGCTCCAAGAATTCCATTCAAAGCAATTTTTTTTGTGTCCAGAGAATTACTTTTCATGAATCTCCTCCAGGCTATATTTAATGGCAATTTCAATACGGTCGGTCTTCTAATGAACCGGTTCAGAGAAAATGTCTCAGTTATAAAATCATTTTCTTACCAGGGTGCAAAAGCGGGGACATCGTTTGCCTGGTTATATCAGCAGCAGCTGATCAGATCTCCTCCACCCAATTCACAGCAGCAATCAGAGCAATACAGACACTGGCAAATGGTGCAGAGATCCGGATTACCTTTGTTATATCCCCTGTTGAAGGAATTCGTCCTGTACGCGTTATTTGAATTGCTCATCCGGCCCAGCGCGTTTCTATATTCATAATTCGTGGGGTCCATGTTGACGGCCGTCTGTATATGCTTGTATGCTTCGTCATACCAGCCCCTGCGCATGAAAATCAGCCCTTTCAGGTAATACCACGGCGCTGTGCGGTTGTTGCTGCCCTCAAGCATATCCTCGGCCAGTTTTACATTGCCGCTGTTGATATGGGATTTTACCTGATTGAAGAAATCACCGTCGGCCTGACCGCTCCATCCATTGCCGGTATTGCCGGTGTTGCCGTTATAAGCGGTTTGCCGTTTGGGCGACGGATTTTTCATGAGATAATCATATGCCTCATTGATTTCTCTTAACTTCTCCTCAGCCAGCTTTGAAAGCGGATTGTCCTGGTACTGATCGGGATGGTATTTCTTGACCAGTTCCCTGTATGCCTTCTTTATTTCGTCCTCACTCGCCCCTTCTTTGATGCCAAGCACTTCATACGGATTATTCAACTTTGCTACAACTCCCTGTTCCAAGAATTTTTTCTGTCTTTCTGAGCATCCCCATATATATTATGTTTTCAAGTATTTCCTTATTAGTTTTAACATCCAGCAGCTCAAATGCTTTTGAAATCTCATTGAGTGAATAGGTCAGATTAAACTCGACCTTGCCGCAAATTTCCTTCTTAAATTCAATGATGTCCGTGTTGTCGTATTTGTATTGATATATCAACGGATTATAGCTTTTTGTCTTGATATCCTTTTCCAGATCATCGTAAGCATCCAGTATATAAATCCACTTTCCAAGATTATAACCGATCCATCTGAGTGCTTTTTCATATTTCTCATCCTTGCAAAGCGGTTGGTACGCCGTAATTTCTTCCATCAGCTTCGCAAAAGGCTCGGCTGCCATATCCATCGAGGCGCAATTCGCCTTTTCAAGCTGTATCAGTTCATCAAGTCTCGTTTCAATAATAGTACACTGGTTTGCGTATCTTTTTCTCAGTTTTCTGAATGCTTTCCTCAATAACAGCAAAGCCGATGCCGGAACGAATCCTCCGTCATCCCTGCGCTTGTCTTCCAGGTTATAATACGCCAGTAAAATGTTAAAGTCTGAGGCATAATCAACAATTCCACTATCCCTGATCATATGTCTTTTTTCAATCGGATGGGCAATACAACGCATCCTTTGTACGTTGACATGTTCACCGGCAACTGCTGACAGCAGCACCGCCAAAAAAGCGGAGTCATAATTCAGGAGGAAGCGTTCAAGCTGCCCGTGCCTTCCGGCAATTGATTTGCAAACACCGCAGTAATAAGCCCTGAATAACTCATACTCTTTTATCTTCATTTCCGGTTTTTCCGGAACAATATAACCGAACATCCGCCAACCTTTCCAAATTGCGAGGTGCGATACCTTGCTCCAAGCGCCATATTCCCAGTTTATAACACCCCAGGTATTTACAGGTATCCCATAACTCCTATGCCGGGGTTTGGAAAGAGGAATCCCCTTTTCCAATTTGTGGAGGGTGCTCAGGATGCATATAAATGATTATGGCATCCGTCGAAGGGAACCACAGGCCCCATAGCGGACAAGAAAAATCCTGAGTGAAGCGGGCTTTCTTGAACATCCCCTTACCATATTAGCACAGGGGTTTAAAAAATAAAAGCATCAGGTTTGGTTTTCATTCATTTTAAGGTATAATAGTGATATATTTTCGGAGGTACCCATGAGTATTATAAATGAACTTGAAACAAACAGACTTCTGCTCAGCGGACTGTGCATCTATAGAAACCTGCTGGCTGATCCCATTATCGCTGCTTTCCGTACTCTTGTCAACACCGCGTCCACGCGTCCCCCTATGGAAGTTGAAGCTTTTATCGAAAGCTACTCGGATTTTTTCAATAAGCTTTCCCAAGCCGATCATCAGATCGATTTCCCTCAATATGTCTTTCACCGGATCCTGTCGGATGAGAACGCCTTTTCCATCCCGGCCGCCAGTCCTGATCAGCAAAATAACACAACTATTTTGGCAGCTGCAGGTTCTGATATCCGTACGCTGAGGTCAGTAGTTTCAATAACGCCTTTGACTATTAAAAATTGCTTCCTTGAAATTAGTGTTGCAAATGCAGCCTTCCACTCCATCATAGAAGGCTTGCCTGGATGGCTCACGCTGCAAAATGAACTGCCTGCGGAAACAAATGCAAAAGAGAAAACATGCCGGAACGGGCAAAAAAGTCCTTGTGCCGGTACAAATACCTCAACAGATGAACTGTGGAAGCTCTGGAATACCGATACAACCTGTGAAAGCACCATTAAAGGCATCGTGGATTATCATGCGGCAAATGGTTCAGGGATCTTTGCCGGGCATAATGCCTTTACCTGGCAGCGCTCCGATACCGGGAGTGCGGAAAACAGGAAGCGCCCGGGTTATTTGGCCCCTGTGCTCAACCCTGATCCGGTAAGGCTTTCAGACTTAATCGCCTATGAATCGGAGCGTGAGGAAGTCATTAAGAACACGGAACAGTTTCTGGACGGACATTATGCAAATAATGTGCTGCTTTACGGCGACAGGGGTACCGGTAAATCCTCCACTGTCAAAGCTCTCTTGAATGAGTATTCCCGCCGCGGTCTTCGTATGGTCGAGATCCCCAAGCATTTACTTTCCGATTTTCCTGAAATAGTCGGCCTTCTCGCAGGACAGCCGCACAAATTTATTTTATTTGTTGACGACCTTTCCTTTGAAAACAATGAAGATAGCTTTACAGCTCTTAAGGCGGTCATTGAAGGCGGACTTGAGATAAAACCGCAGAATGTCCTGATCTATGCGACATCAAACCGCAGACACCTGATCAGGGAAACCTTCAGCGACAGGGCCGGACTGCAATTCGGCGGTCAGGACGATGAAATCAGAGCAATGGATACCGTGCAGGAAAAGCTTTCGTTATCTGACAGATTCGGGATCACCGTAGTGTTTGCTTCGCCTGATAAAAAGCGTTATCTGGAGATCGTAGAAAAGCTTGCTCAAAAAAAGGGAATCGGACTGGATCGCGAAACCCTTCACAGAGAAGCTTTAAAATGGGAATTATGGTATAACGGACGCTCTCCAAGGACAGCACAGCAGTTTATCAACCATATCAGCGGCAGGAACAATCTCAAACCTTTTTAGCTGCATTCTGCTTGATTTTCTGATAAGACCTTACATACATGGCAAAAGCAAATAAGGCGGAGAGCACTGCAATCAAAAAGAAGAACTTGTTGAATGGCAGACCGAACAAAATTTTAGAACTGAACGGCGTATTAAAAATCAACATTACAATTGCCAGATAAAAGACAACTGTAGCCATTTTCCCATACCAGTTTGCCGAAACGACATAGTTATCCTGTTTATATAGTACCAAAGCCCCAATGCCCATAAAAATCTCTTTTGCCAGTATAATAGCCAGCAACCCTTCCGGAATAAGTTTTATAATCACTGATAAAATGAACAAAGCAGTAAGCTGCATGAGTTTATCCGCCATCGGATCGGCAATCTTACCCCATGCCGTGACCAGGTTGAACTTCCTGGCTATATAACCGTCGAGCACATCGGTAAGTCCTCCTGCCAAAAACAATACAGCAGCTACAACGAAATGCTCTGTACTTAGAAAATAGGCAAATACCGGTATCAGTAGGAAGCGCAATGTTGTTAGTATATTTGGAACGTTCACCAACTCACCACCTAAGATATAATATCCTAAAATTATATATATTCTAAAAAAAATAATTGGTACCGTAGTTTTACGTTTATCTTTCCTATCCCATATGTAAGATATGTGCAAAAAAATTATAACTTGTAAATTTACTACGTACTATCAGTAGTTTACCATAGACCGATAATTTTGTGCAACTCAAATAAATTGAAAAAGATTCGGGCGGGGATGGGCTGGTCGTTGACTAAGGTCAACTGCTCGCCCGTGCAGCCGGGGCCGGTCGGCTTTTCACCTGCATTGCCTACAGTAACTACTGCAAAAAATCAGATCACCCTTGAAACAATTTTAAAAATCATATGAAGACCCATTTATAGATTTCTCAATCAATTCGTTGATTTCCGGCCTGTATTTTCTAATATTCACCGGCTTCAGCTTTGTATTCGTCCAGACATGCAAGGTCTCACCCTGAGTAATGATTTTATCATCACCCGCTCGATAGACATCATAATGAAATAACAGTCTGGTCCCGGTATGCTCTTTTATGTATGTTTTAATAATAACTTCATCTTCATACTTTGCAAAACCCTTAAATCTGCAATTGAGCTCTATTAGAGGAAGCATCGCACCATTTTCTTCAATCTTCGAATAAGGCATCCCCATCTGTTTTATAAAATCCGTTCTGCCTGCTTCAAACCAGACCGGATAGTTAGAATGGTGAACAACGCCCATCTGATCAGTTTCAGCATATCTTACAGTCAATCCTGTTTGTGAGATAAACATTTTAAAACCCCTTAAAAAATATTAAGCCCGTGTCTTTGTTCACGGGTTTAACTTACAATATGTCCATATTGGCAGCCATCCATCAATAGCCCTTTTCAATGATGACACTGTGAGCCTCTTCAACTTCCGCTTCCGGAACAAGCACCTCATAATAGTTGTCATTGTTATCGTGATTCTTGCTGATAGGTCTAAGCTTAACGAGAATTCCTTCATTTGTGAGAAGTTCCTGCAATTTCGTTGCAATATCCTTACTTTGAGCCATATATACAACAGTCCACATCTTTACACGCCCCTTTTCGGACTAATCACCTGAAATAATTTCACCATGGCGACATAGTATTTTAGATTTCCCTCGCACCTTAATCGCAGAAGTATCTTCCGTAAACTGGGCTAACAAAACTTCTCCCTTGTCAAGCTTCTCTGTATGATGGAATTTGGTATCCCTGCCTCTGGTAAGACCGATTACATTTACTCCGTTTTCTTCAGCCTTAATAACTACATACTCTCCGAGTATCTTATCCAGTTCCCAATCCAATGAAACCACCTCGCAATTACTATATATTATTTCATTCTAAAAATCAACACAATTCGTCTGTATAAGCGCCACAGAGCTTTGGATTGAAGGTCGCAGAGCACTTTTCGCTCCGCTATCCGTTTTTATTCACAATCCTTACATTCTCCCTTCCATATCTTTCAAAAAGCTCATTTCGCACTATTTCGCACATTTCCACCTTATATTCCCCAATATTCATTTTGGTAATATTTCCCACGTCTCCGGTTGTACAAAAAGTGACAGGTGTACTTCCATTAAAATATTTTAATAAAGAAAATGTTGCCTTCATCTCTTTACTGTCAATTGAATCTCCCGTCAGAATGAATATCTTTTCACCTGTTTCGGACTTTCCATTGTATCCTCCTGTCTCATTCTCCCTCTTTTTAATCGGGCGTACGGCTTCGCAGATGATTTTGGGCTGCTCCTCCTCCTTGACGCTGATCCTGCCGTCAATGAATACAACATTTTCGTTGACAAGAAGCCCGGCATATCTGGACAAAGTGGTCGGAAATACGATAACCTCCATACTTCCGTATAAATCCTCCAGTGTTATAAACGCCATAAGGTTATTGCTTTTGGTAGTTTTAGTCTTTTTTTCGGCAATTATTCCTCCCACGGTGACAAGCATGCCATCCGTAACATTCTTTCCAGCCGCAACAACAACTCCGTCCGCTAATTCGGAATCGACCGAAACATCAGCCAGATCAGAACTGTTGATCGTCGTCTGCTCAAGTATTTCCTGTTCGAATTCCATTAAAGGGTGACCGGAAACATAAAGTCCAAGCATTTCCTTTTCCATGGCAAGAAGCATCTTTGCAGGGAATTCCTTCAATTCAGGGAAACTCTCTTCAGGCTGCATGAAAGGTGATTGAGCAGGATGAACAGGCGAGCTGTTATCGCGGTCGGCGACCAGCCCAGGCATTTCAAAAAGTGAAAGCTGCCCTTCGACCTTACTCTTCCTGCTTTGTTGGACACTGTCCAGGAGTTTTTCATAAACAGCCATCATCCTGGACCTGAAGGTGCCGAATGAATCGAAAGCGCCACACTTAATCAGGCTTTCAACACATCTTTTATTGATATCCCTGTTCCCGATGCGTTCACAAAAATCACTGAAACTTCGGAACTTTCCTTTCTCATTTCTTTCCGAAATCAATTCGCCCACTGCATTCTCTCCAACGTTCTTGACTGCAGCCATTCCGAACCGTATTTTACCATCTATTACCGTAAATTTGACATCACTGTCATTTACATCGGGCGGCAGTACCGCGATCCCCATCTGCTTGGATTCATGAACATACTGGGAGACCTTGTCGCTGCTGCCGAGAAAACTGTTGAGCGAAGCTGCCATGAATTCTACCGGGTAATAATACTTCAGCCATGCCGTCTGATAAGCTACAACTGCATAGGCGGCGGCATGCGATTTGTTGAATGCGTAGCTGGCAAAATCCATCATTTGATCGAATATGGTGTTTGCTGCCTTTTCATCAACGCCATTCCTTATTGCGCCTTTTACCAGCACATTGCCGTCCTCGTCCAATATGCCGTGGATAAAGTTCTCCCGCTCCTTCTGCATGACCTCATGTTTCTTTTTGGACATCGCACGCCTGACCAGATCGGACCGTCCATAGGAATAACCGCCGAGTTCCCGGACTATCTGCATGACCTGCTCCTGGTACACCATGCAGCCATATGTCACATCGAGGATGCTTTCAAGCATTGGATGCTCATATTCAACATCGCCGGGAAAATTCTTATTTTTAATATACTTGGGTATGGAATCCATAGGACCCGGTCTGTAAAGAGAAATGCCGGCAATGATATCCTCCAGCGATGCAGGCTGCAATTCTTTCATGAACTGCGTCATCCCGGTGCTTTCAAGTTGAAATATTCCTGCAGTCTTGCCGCTGCCGATCATCCTGTAAACATCGGCATCCTCCATGTTCAATTTATCAATATCGATTTTAATACCATAATTCCTGTGAATCAAATTCACCGCATCGCGTATGACTGTTAACGTTCTGAGGCCCAGAAAATCCATTTTCAAAAGGCCAAGCTCCTCCAACAGCCCCATCGTGAACTGGGTCGTCACACTCTCATCGTTTTTTTGAAGAGGGACATATTCCGTAATAGGTTCCTTGGAAATAACGACACCGGCTGCATGAGTACTCGCATGTCTTGGCATCCCCTCAAGAAGCCGTGCTGTATCTATAAGTTCTTTGATCCTCTCCTCGTCATCATATTTCATTTTTAGTTCCGAATTGAGTTCAAGAGCCTTGTCGATATTCATGCCTGCTTGAAAAGGGATCATCTTTGCAACAAGGTCAACCTCCCCATAAGGGATATCCAGCGCCCTTCCCACATCCCTGATCGCCGCCCTTGCCGCCATCGTACCAAAGGTGATAATTTGCGCCACCCTGTCCTTTCCATATTTGCGTACAACATAGTCAATGACCTCCTGTCTTCTTTCATAACAGAAGTCAATATCGATATCCGGCATCGATATGCGTTCCGGATTCAAAAATCTTTCAAAGAGCAAATTGTATTTCAGAGGATCTATTCCAGTTATGCCAAGGCAACAGGCGGCAAGGCTCCCGGCGGCAGACCCTCTTCCCGGTCCCACCATGATACCGTTGTCTTTTGAATACTTGATAAAATCCCAGACGATCAGAAAATAATCCACATACCCCATTTGCTTAATGACCTGGAGTTCATATTCGAGTCTTTCCAGGTAGGAGGGGTCGACAGCAGTTCCCGCAAACAATCGGTCAAGGCCTTCCATACAAAGGCTGTGCAGATATTCGTACGGTTCTCTGGATTCCGGCACATCGAATTGGGGAAGATGTAATTTATTGAATTCCAACTCCACATTGCAGCTTTGAGCAATTTTAACCGTATTTTCAATCGCCTCGGGTACGTTTTTAAAAGCAGCGGTCATTTCCTCCGGTGATTTTATATAAAAGTCGTCCGTACTGAATTTCATCCTGTCTTCATCTGTTATTTTTTTCCCGGTCTGAATGCAAAGCAGCACTTCGTGGGCCCTCGCGTCCTCACGCCTGAGGTAATGGGCATCGTTAGTGGCAACCAGCGGAATTCCGGTTTCTTTTGACAATTTGATCAGATTCTGATTGACCAGATTCTGTTCTTCAATCCCGTTACTCTGAAGTTCCAGATAAAAATACCCCTGGCCGAATATCTCATTGAACGTTAACGCCTGCTTTTTTGCTTTGGCATAATCTCCCTCGAGTATGGCGGAGGGCACATCGCCGGAAAGGCAGGCGCTCAGCGCTGTTATCCCCTTTGAGTGGCGTCTGAGTATTTCCGTGTCTATCCTTGGTTTGTAATAAAAGCCTTCCGTGAAACCGGAGGATACGATTTTCATCAGGTTTTTGTAGCCTTCATTATCTCTGGCAAGCAGTACGAGATGGCCCTGATTGGCATCTATCCCCGGCTGCTTGTCGAAGCGGGTCCGTCTTGCCGTATATACCTCACAGCCAAGTATCGGTTTTAACCCGTTTTTTTTTGCTGCTTTATAGAAATCGATCACACCATACATTACACCGTGATCGGTTATAGCCATGCTTTCCATGCCCAATTCTGCAGCGCGTGCCATCAGAGCCGGTATTCTGTTGGCACCGTCAAGGAGGCTGTATTCTGTATGAACATGGAGATGTACGAAATTGGATATTGTCGATGTGATGGCAGCCATGTTGACCCTCCGGTTATAATATCAGTAGCTGAAAAGGACATTGCTCTTCAGAGATACTCTTTTCAGGGGCGTTCCTCAGACCTCGGAGAAAAGACTTGTTACTGCTCGGCGGTAGACTCAAATCTGATTTCCTGCTTCTGGTCTCCAGCTCCTGCTCTCTGGCTCCTGCTCTTTTGGTATGTCCTCTTTTTTCTACCCTTACATTATAACTCACAACCGTCAATAATGAAAATGTTGGTTTGTATAGAAAGGTCGACTTCTTTCAAAATAGTCTGTTTTTTCATGTTCTCATCATAGATCATTCTGACAACCGGTCTGGTCGGAAGATTCCTGTTGGCACGGACGACCAGTGCACGTTCACGTGTATTGAGAAGTACGCCGGTACCTGTAGGATAAATAGTAACATATTTGACAAAGCTCTCGATGACCCTGGGATCAAAATGGTTTGCTCCCAGGGAAGTGATATATTCATAGACCTCATTGGGCCTGAGCTTTTTTCTGTAAACGCGGTCGGATGTAAGCGCATCATAAACATCGGCCACTGCGGCTATTCTGGCACATAGCTGGATATTCTCATTCTTGAGCTGAAGTGGGTAGCCGCTGCCATCGAACCTTTCATGATGTCCAAAAGCGATATAGGCAGAAACCAGACTGACTTTTTCGCTCTTCTTCAATATCTCATATCCAAATACAGTATGCTTCTTGATTTCCTCAAATTCATCCACCGTAAGCTGTGAAGGCTTTTTTAGGATCTCCTGGGGGATGCAGAGCTTTCCGATATCATGAAGCATTGCCCCCGTACCGAGTTCCCTGAGTCTTGATATGTCAAAACCAAGGCCTATGCCCGTAATCAGCGAGAGGATACATACATTTACCGAATGCTCGAAAGTATAATCGTCAACTGATTTTATTTCAGAAAGATTATAAAGAATGTTATCATTTCCCAAAAGCTCGTCAATGATACTGTTCACCATTGTTTTAACATTTTCGACATCAAACGAGGAGGAAAAATGATAATTTTTCATGGTATTTTTCGCAAGAACTACTGCTTCATTCCGGGTTTGTTCAGTGATGACATCACTGACATGGACGCCTGCCGATATGTCATCTTCGAGGTATACTTCGGAAACGCCGTGGTTGCGAAGTTTCTCTACATAAAACTCCTTGAGCTCGACGCCCTTTGTAAGCAACACACCGCCATCAGAATTAAATATTGTGCGTGCCAGTTTCACACCTGATTGTACAGAATCGATATTTACCCTGCGCATCTGGCTCCTCCATGGATTTATCATTAGTAAACAACACTTACTATTTCGACAAATACAATGAAATTCCTTCCTTATTTTTCATGAAATATTTTTTATTTAGAATACAACGTTGTGAAAAATCATTTTTTTTCTTTACCAGAAAGGTTGGTTTGGGTAATAGATGCCTTATATGGATTTTTATGGTAATCTATGTATATCATATGAATGGTGAAAATAATCTGAATTACAAACAGGGAGAATTATTCATGTTAAAAGGAATTACTTCTGAACTAACAAGTACGATCCTTTCAGAACGTTTGTCTTCCATTACAAAAAAATTCGGTACTGCAGTGGAGTCTATGCGTAACTTTTGCCTGTTCTCCGAGGATACCGTCTACAAACATCATTTTATAAGCGAATACATGCCATTGCTCTATAGGAAACATACCAGCTTAATGGTTTCGAACTGCGTTTTCTGCAATCAGCTTGTAAAGTCCGGCTGTCATAAGCAGTGCTTTAAATGTGCAATCGGTAATTACCCCCATTGCAGCCCACTCCTGCCTGGCCTGCTCGATTGTGAATCCATTTACCCATACAATGGCGCTGCTTTGAAGGTTCCATGGTATTATATGCAGCCCTGCGGTAACTTTGGCAGGCTTCCTCAGGAAAACTATTTCAGAAATATTACGATTTGGTTCAGTTCTTCTACCATATTCAATTTTGAAGTCCTCGAGAGTCTGGAAAATGGTCTGCTGTCAGGCGAAAAGCCCTGTCATGTTTGTGCATCCATAGATTACGGGATCTACAAAAAGTGCACCGGGCAGGAAGATTTCCATGCATTTTCCCCCTGCCATAAAATAGTAAATGAATTGGCTGAATATTATCAGAATCAGATCCCAAAAAACATCTTCAATTTAGAAGCTTCTTAATCACGAGAATGACCATCTCTTTTATATGCTCCAGTTTTTGCTGTGCCTTTTCCAATGACGATTCCGACACACCATAGTATATTTTGATTTTTGGTTCCGTCCCTGATGGTCGTATGCAAAACCAGGAACCATCCTCAAGCTCATAATAGAGTACGTTTGAAACCGGCAGATCAAGAGCTTTGTTTTCACCTGTCTCGGTAATAAAAGTTTCCCTGGTCTGATAATCCCTGATTGCAGCCACCCTTAATCCGCCAAAGTCGGCCGACTTATGCTGCCTCATGGCATCCATTGCGCCGTTTATCTTCTCTACACCTTCCTTGCCTTCAAGTGTAAATGAGGTGATTCCTTCCACAAAATATCCATATTTTTGAAAAATCTCCTGCAACCCTTCGTAAAGAGACATCCCGCGGCATTTGTAATATGCAGCCATCTCTCCAATCAGCATACTTGCGACTACGGCATCCTTGTCGCGTGCAAAGGTTCCCGCAAGATAGCCGTAACTCTCCTCAAATCCGAAGAGATACTTTTTGAGGCCTGTTTCGTCGAATTCTTTTATTTTTTCGCCAATGAATTTGAAGCCTGTTAAAACCTCTATCAATTCAATATGATAATTCGAGGCTATCTTTCGGGAAAGTTCGCTTGTGACAATGGTCTTGACTACAAACCCATTGGCCGGAAGATCCCCCATGGCTTTCTTCTGAGAAAGAATATATTCCAAAAGCAGGCAGCCGGTCTGGTTTCCCGTAAGCACCATGTACTCGCCGGAGGAACTTCTGACCACCACGCCAACCCTGTCACTGTCCGGATCCGTACCTATAATCAGGTCTGTATCCTCTTTCTTTGCCAGTTCGATTGCAAGCTTGAAAGCATCTCTTTCCTCAGGGTTCGGAGATTTGACCGTAGTGAATTCAGAATCGGGCAATTCCTGCTCTTTGACCACCAATACATTTTTAAAGCCGACCTCCTTGAGAATCCTGCGGACAGGTTTATTCCCTGAGCCGTGTATTGGAGTATAGACTATTTTCATCGACTCTGCGGATTTTAAAATCACCTGCGGATTTACGACTAAAGTCTTCAGGCTGTTGATATAAGCATCATCGATTTCCTTGCCTATTTTTACAAGAAGGCCCTTTTCAATGGCCTCCTTCTCTTGCATGGGCACCACTGCTGTTATATCCGTTATCCCTTCGATTTCACTGAATACTGCTTCCGAGCCCTCAAGCGGAAGCTGACCGCCATCTTCTCCATATACCTTGTAGCCATTATACTGCTTTGGGTTGTGACTGGCCGTGATAACGATCCCCGCCGCAGCCTTCAGCTGTCTGACAGCAAACGAAAGCTCCGGCGTCGGGCGAAGTTCATCAAAAAGGTACGCCGTAATCCCATTTGCTGCAAATACCCCTGCGGCTTCAGCTGCAAATTCCGGTGACATACGTCTGCAGTCATATGCGATGGCGATGCCGCGTTTACCTGCATCCTTCCCGTTTTTCAGGATATAGCTTGCCAACCCCTGGGACGCTTTCCTTACGGTATATATATTCATCCTGTTGGTGCCGGCACCAATAATGCCTCTCAAGCCTCCCGTGCCAAATTCCAGATCCCTGTAGAACCTTTCCTCTATTTCATCCGGATTCTCCCTGATTTGTTCCAGTTCCTTTTTTGTTTTAGTGTCAAAATAATCGTTCCTGCTCCAAAAATCATATTTTGTCCTGCTATCCATAAGTCCCTCCAATAAATGTTTCTAGTTGTCTTCCTAAACTGCAAAAAGATGATGTGCCGGGAATATTAGATTTTTGCATTGTATGTATTTTACCACAAATTATGAAGTTTAAAAAAGATAATTCCATGAGTCTCCAGCAAAAATCAGAGAGGGGACGGTTCTTGCTTTGATTTTTATAAAATACAAAGCAAGAACCGTCCCCCCTCTGATTTTTAACTCTTTGATTTTTCTTGATCTTTTATAGGATAATGCAGATCAGACCGCCGCTGCCTTCATTGATGATACGCTGCAGGGTTTCCTGCAATTTAAGCTGTGCATCCTCCGGCATTCTGTTCAGCTTGTTATGGAGGCCTTCGCTTACCAGTTCATGAAGCGACTTGCCGAAAATGTTTGATTGCCAGATCTTTCCCGGTTCGCTTTCGAATTCCTTGAGCAGGTAATTGACCAGTTCTTCCGACTGTTTCTCCGTACCCACAAGCGGCGCGATTTCTGTTTCTATATCTGCCCGGATCATATGGATCGATGGTGCACTTGCTCTCAGCTTGACACCGAAGCGATTCCCCTGTTTAATGATTTCGGGTTCATCGAGCGTCATCTCCTCCATTTGCGGCGTGACAACCCCATACCCCTTGACTCTGACTTCATGCAAGGCAAATTCCACTCGCTCGTATTCTTTTTTAATTCCTGCAAGATTCCTGATGAGGCTGATCAGCCTGTGCTCACCTTCGATTTCCATCCCGGTCGAATCACTGAGCACTTTGTAGAACAAATCATCCGGAGTCTCAATGTCGAACATCATATTGCCCACTCCTGCATTTATTTCAGATATGTTGGCCTTTTTGACGAAATCATAGTTTGAAAAACCGGCAATGGAGTCCTTTGCTTCCCGGATCTTCTGAACTCCCCTGAAGGTATCCCTTATCGCCTGCAACATATCTACCCTGAGCCAGTGATCCGATTCAAGGGTCTCGACCCATCTGGGCATATTGATGCCAATTTCGCTGATCGGGAATTCATAGAGGATACGCTCCATAATTCCAGACATGTCTTCATTGCGCATCTGGGCGCAGTTGACACTGATGACCGGGACTTTGTACTTCTCCTCCAGTTCAAGGCGCAGCCGCTCCGTTTCAACATCATAAGGCCTGATAGAGTTGAGTACGATCACGAAGGGTTTGTTGATTTCTTTCAGTTCACCGATAACCCGCCTCTCCGCTTCGATATAATCTTCACGTGCGATATCGGTAATACTGCCGTCCGTCGTCACAACAAGGCCAATCGTGGAGTGATCATTGATCACCTTCTTGGTTCCGATCTCCGCAGCTTGTTCAAAGGGAATCTGATAGTCATACCATGGTGTGGAAACCATTCTCGGAGAATTGTTCTCCAGATATCCCAGCGCACCCTTGACAAGATAACCGACACAGTCGACCATTCTTACCTTTAGCTTCAACGTCTCATCAAGAGTGATCTCAACCGCTTCATTGGGTACAAACTTGGGTTCCGTCGTCATGATCGTACGTCCGGTGGCGCTTTGCGGAAGCTCATCCTTTGCTCTTTCGCGGCTGTATACATTCTCTATGTTCGGTATGACCAGCAAATCCATGAACCTTTTTATCAGCGTTGATTTACCTGTTCTAACAGGCCCCACGACACCTATGTAAATGTCTCCCTGCGTCCTCTCAGCTATCTGCTGATATATGCTGTATTTTTCCACCCGCTAACCCCCCTTAATCTATAAGCAAAGCATCTATTAGATATTCTATATGCAATGAAAAAAGTATTTGCCCGATCAGGCTTTTTTCACTTGCATTCCATGAATGCTCCTGCTGCAAAATGATACTTTAGCCGCATATTGAGCATCAATTGAAAGAGGTCAGTTCTTAAACATACCCTGTGTGTCCTCTTTCCCGGTTCACAATATAAATATATGTCCGTAATGAGTTATTATTACAAAAAAGAAGGAGAGATGGCGACCATTGTATCTCTAGCGGGCGGATTTATTCACAAACACTTTTAGGATGCGCTGTAAAAACCGGATATTAATAGGCAGACTATTCCATTGTTCTCCGTCGACACTCAATGAAAATCCCTTTTCGCCTTCGATTGTACACTTCTGTGTTCTGAGCCACAATACATTCCTGTCATTAACGAAATCGTTATTCAGTGCCCTGAACAGCAAACCTGCCAATTCTATCGGCAGACAATTCTTCAGCAGCAGAATGTCCATGAATCCATCGGAAAGATCCGCTTCGACAAGGTTTGAAAACCCTGCCGCATGCTTTCCGTTCATGATAATAAACAGCCAGAAATCATCCTCAATGATTTCATTATCCGTTGTGATTTTCAAATATACCGGTTTCAGGTTTGAGAACTCTCCCAGACCTTTGATATAATAGGCAAGCGGGCCGAAATTCCGTTTGAATTCACTGCTGGTATTATAGGAAACATCCACAAAATTGCCGCCTGCACATGTATTGAGACAATATTTTTCATTATTGATCAAGCCCGCATCTATCAGTGAAACATTGCCATCAAGGATGATATCCATGCATTTTTTGACATCTGAAGGTATCCCCAGACTCCTTGCAAAATCGTTGCAGGTACCTGAAGGAATGATGCCCATCGGCATGCCAAGCCCGGATTTCAGCAGTACACTGGCTGTCATGTTGACAGTGCCATCCCCGCCGGAAACAACGGCATACTTGTAAGTATCGTCCGCAAGGATGCTTTTCAGCTTGTTTTCGCATTCGCCTTCTATCCTGAAGGGTACCATCATCAAGTCTTTTTCGTAAAAACGTCCGATCAGGTAATCAAGCTTTTTGGGAATACTCCTGTTCCCTGAAAGCGGGTTGTAAATCAATAATACTTTATCCATATAAACCTCCGATAAACCTATTTTACTGCATGCGGAAATCAATTACAACAGTACCTTCTTTTGAGAACCCGCCGTCTGCTGATGAAAGCTGCGGCGAAATGGGATCCCCGACGTCAAATACCGTAATCCGGCTTACCGCTGCTCTTATGATTTCATTCGCCGGTTTTCCATTTCTGAACAGGATCACCAGCTCATGCACAAGTTGACTGATTTCCATTGATCCCGTTTTTTCCTTTTTCACTTCGGTTAGTTGGTTCTCAAGAATTCGCAGCCGATCTTCCAGAATTTTGTTGGTCCTGTCGAAGAGCTGTTCGGAAATACGTTCTTCCAACCTATCCTTATAAATCATTTCCTGCTGTCTGCGGCAAACGGACAATTGCTTTTCCACCCTTTCCAGGGCTGTCCCGGCGCCGTCACCCGGAGAATAAGCTTCCGCAATCCTCTGTTCCAGTTCCTGCAGGCAATCGGTACCGGTAAATAAAGTCTCCAGTTCTTCGCAAATAATCCGGACCACCTCTTTTTCACGAACAAAATGGCTTTTGCAGACTGCTCGGCCTTTCCGGCAATAATTACCGCAAACATAAGCCACGCCATCCGATGTTTTTTTTGCATACATGGCGCTTCCGCAGCCTCCGCACCAGATCAGGCCGCGTAAAAGGTGCATAATACTCTTGTGCGGGTTTCTGCCCAGGCCCCTGGACTCTCTCACTTTCTGGGCTTCACAGAATTCCTCTCTGGAGATGATCGCTTCATGAGTTCCCTCAGTAACTACCCATGCTTCTTTTGGCAGGCGTCTTGTCTTCTTGTTTTTGAAACTGACCCGTTCACTGACACCCTGAATGGTGTTACCTATATATACGGGTGAAATCAGAATTCTCCTCACGGTAATTCTGTTCCAGTCTCCCCCTTCCGGGGACGGATACCCTCTTTCGTCAAGAATTGCCGCAATGGACGTATAGCCAAGACCCGAAAGATAAAGCCGGTATATCAGCCTTACTGTATCCGCATCAGATTCATCAATAAAAAGCCGGTTTCCCTCTTCATCCGACTTCCTGTAACCAAATGGCGCATGACCGACATATTCTCCCCTTTGTATCTTGAAATGCAGGCTTGAACGGATTTTCCTCGAGATATCCCTGATATACCGCTCATTTGCCCAGGTCTCAATGCCGACAATATCATTATCCAGGCGGCTGTCATACCTGCCGTCACTGCTCAGTACCCTGATCCCGTACTCTTCCAGAAAATCAAGAAATTGCAGCGTCTTGGCGTTATTCCTTCCAATTCTTGAAAGATCCTTGACAAGCACAGTATCGATGCGTGCATTGATTACATCCTCCGTAAGCCTCTTAATCCCTGCCCTCTCAAACCTGGAACCTGATGCATTATCATCTTCATAAACAGAGTAGACCTGACCGAGATCGTGTTTTTTAACATAATCCAGCAGCAAATCCCTTTGATTCTCTATGGTTTCATAGTTCTCCCCGTTATCATCCCTGCTCTCCCTTATGTATATCCCTATCATGCTGATCCCGCCCACCTGCATGCAATGCACTGCCCCTTTCCCGTCCATCCAGCAGAATTCTGAGTATCCTGTATCGTATTTCCAAAGCGGAAACCTCGCCTGTGTAGTTCCTGATTAATTTCCTCCTGCCGGTGCGTCTTCCTGCCATATGAATATTTCCCCCCGAGAATCGGCCCTTCACTGTTGAATCCTCCATATTTATTATATGGCTGTAAATATGTCCCATATTATCAGGTCTGCAAGTTGCAGAGATAATTAGATCCCTCTGTGAAAAAAGATCAATACAAAAATATAATCCTTTTTTTGAATGATCTTTACTGAAAAAATATGTTTATTCGATTTTAAAAGTTGTATAATAATCTTATGCTGAAGGGAGGTTGACAGATATGTCACGAGAGGTTCCTCAAAAGCTTGTGTCCTTTTTGAAAACCGCACTTGAGGATGTAGATGACGGTTATGAATATGCATCCGAATTAAACAGGATACTGAATTCCGATGATTGCCAGGCTGTACTCTCTCCCAAGGAAATTGACGCCTTGCGGGAATATGCCGAGAGTGTCAAAAAGGTGGGAGAGATCAACCACTACACTAAAGAACAGATCCTGGAGATTGAACGAGAGCATTTCGGTACCCGGGGTATTCCAGGTTACCTAAAAGTGGACCATGGCAACCCTGAAAAGACGATATGGCCATTCTGAATACAAGGGGAGTTTTTGCCCTGATGCAGAACTCCCCTCTCATGTATTGCAAGCTGTTTTGATCAATTCTGGAACAAAGCAGTTCCATTGTCTGCTTTCCCTTCGTTGAAAAAAAAGCCGAAATCGAAAGTTCCCCATCTGCATTGCAGGAATTTGCCGTTCAATGCCTTATCAAAAATAGATTCATGCATACTCAAAGATGCCGCAAAAGAAGATTTATCAAGTTTTTGTAATGACTTTCTGCCGTTCCTGAAAAAATCCGGTTCACAGGCCAAAATCCTGGATGCTATGTCAAAAAGGATATTTTTTCTCTGTTCAAGACACTTGATAAGCCATACGGCATCTTTTACATGCTCATGGACGTATTCGCCCCCTTCTGTTTCGGCAATCAGGCAGGCACTTGATTGAAAGCTTTCGGATATGCAAATGTCATGAACCGCTTCTTCATTATTGAACACCTGTAACCCCTCATTTGTCTCTCTGATGAGGATATCGGGAGGAGCAGGGCTCTGGGCGTCATTGTTGTAAAATTCCCGGCCTGGCCTTGGTTCAAGGCCTTTCACCTTGCGAAAGATTTCACGCACCCGCTCCGTTGTCAGCCCGGTCTCCTCCGATACGGATTTGATATCATCGGCAGCAATCCTGTCGAGATAGCTCCCGACGATTTTTATGGCGTCTTCATCCGTATCTTCAAGCTGTTTCAACTGCAGAAGCAGGCTTTCGCCAAGCGTTCTCGCACAGATTCCCGGAGGGTCCAGTGATTGCAGTCTTCCAAGAACAGCCTCCACTTTATCTGTGGGTACATCGAAAAATTCAGCTGCTTCAGAAATATCCGCCTTCAGGTAACCGTTATCATCCGTATTGTCAATCAGGTATTCTCCGATCAGGCGTGCGGATTTGTCCAAATGCAGGGTATTGAGCTGTATCTGCAGATGCTGTTTAAGAGACAGGTTGCATGTACTTTCTTCCTGTAGTTGCGCATCCGTTTCATCCTCATTGTTCTCCGGTACGGATCGGATATCTGAATCCGCTTCCAGCGCCGGATTCGTCTCGAGTTGATCTTCCAGAAAATCGG
Source organism: Bacillota bacterium (assembly GCA_023399355.1). Taxonomy (GTDB): domain Bacteria; phylum Bacillota; class Clostridia; order Acetivibrionales; family DTU013; genus UBA1305. The sequence goes on from JAEWQC010000360.1 coordinate 25,894, forward strand.
ATAATTCCCGGGAATCCATTGAAAGTATATCAAGGGCAAGTTTCAATTGTGGAATGAGCAGCAGCTTTTGTGAACGAACAAGATTAAAATCTAAGTTGAAGTCCAAGCAGGCTTCACCTCGCTAACGGGTTATATAATATTATATAAACGCCGGAAGCGCTTTAGACTGAGGACATAGCCCAATATTGATTTTGCTCTTGATAAGAAAGTTCCAAAAAGCCCTCTGCATTTTTTCAATATTTTAAGTTGAAATACTTCGTTGCAAGGATGGCAGCTATATAAAACAGCATCATCAGGACATAAATTGCAATCACCAGTATGATCGGCCAGTGTGAAAAAATTGCCCTTATATCTTTCTTTACCGAGGAGATCGGCGGAATAATCTGCGACTTGCCCTCTGTTACTTTTTTGAATAATATCAATAAAACAGCGGCGACAACCAGTCCTGCTGCTCCAAGTACCAGGACCTGTAGCAGCTCTGTCCCGGACAATGTAAGCTTTTCCGGCTGAACCCCCTGTCCCCAGATATATTGTATTCCTTCGGCAATCGCATTATTGAGAAAATGCGCCAGCATCCCGGCAAAAATGGAATTCGTCCTGATGACGTAGTATCCAATGATTAATCCCAGAAACACAGGCCCGAAGAAGTTCGTCATATCAAAATGGAAAATGCCGAAGAAGATCGCCACAAAAATGACAGCCTTGTACGATCCCCTTTTCTCATAAGCTCTGAGCATGAAGCCTCTGTGCATGATTTCTTCACAGATGCCCGGCGAAACGCCAATAACCAGTATCCCGACCAGGAGCTCCGGCAGATCTTTCGGAACCGGCAGCGGCTGGGCGGGTAAGTCACCAATGAATTGAAGAAAGTAAACAAAAACATTATTGAGCATAGATGCGACCAAATAGGCGGGTACCGAGATCAGAACTACCAGAATCATAGGCGCCAGCCCCGGTCTATTGAAACGGAAGGCTTCCCTGATATTGATCTTTTTCACAAAACAATAAATGAGCACAGGACCGAGGATCATTACGAACTCGTTTACGAGGAGAATCGCATATATATAATCGTTCAGTCGTTCCCGAAGTATGACTGCCAGCAAGAGTTGATATAATATGAATATTCCGGTGAAAATCAGAAATACGATATTCGCTCCGGTTAATGTAATTTTCTTATTCATAAAGTCTTCCTTCCATGTAAATAACTATATTCCCTGCACCGGGTCATTCGACAAGCAACTTTTCCGTGACGACCATGTCAACCGGGATATCATACCTGCCTGCCGGAATAACCTCTACCAGCTGTATGCCGAACGCCACACTCACCTTCAGGCAGTCTGCCCTAAGTTTGTGCAGAAACCTGTCGTAATAACCCGCTCCATATCCAATCCTGTTTTTCCTGTAATCAAAGGCTACACCGGGGATTACGGCCAGGTCGATTTCCGAAGGATCAAGAGCCTTCAGCACTGTACTATCCGGTTCAATGATTCCCCTATATCCCGGTTTGGTATCCTTATTGATGTCACGAATCAAATAGACTTCCAACGCACGTTCAGGGTTCCCTGGTGCTTCGCCGGGAACCCCTGTGCCACATGAAGCATTCTCCGGTATGACTTTGGGCAATGCCACGCTTTTGCCGTCAGCCTGACACTTTTTAATGAATTCACCTGTCATGACTTCATTTTTAAAATTCATATAAGCCAGTACAATTTTTGCCTCTTCATACTGTCTCAAGGCACAAATTTTTTCAAATATCGCCGAACTTTTGCTGCTGACTTCTCCTTCATCCATCGAAGTTCTCAGTCTCAATACCCTTTTGCGTATTTCGTCCTTTGATTCCATCCGTCGTATCAACCTCCAAGCAGCACAGCCTTGATCGGCTGCAAAACAAATGTGGAAAGCATATAAAGAAATATCAATACGGACACTGTTGCCACAAAGGTCGCAGCGTACAGGGAAAATCCCCTGAAGCGGTGAACTCTCTCAAGGATCGTATAGGAAAGTCTCGCCAGCAGGAACAGGAACGCAGAAATAAAAATCAGGCCGGCAATGAGATAGGGTACGAGTCCTTTAAGATAAAGATCACACAAAACAAGTAAAAATAAATATATCGGTATCAGTTCAGCCCAATTCTTCAGGACTTTCCTTTCATTGGCGCCAGTTACGCTGAAATGAGCGGCAGGTGCCAGAAACAGCGGGATCGGAAGTCCAAAAAGCGCGCCTGTCAGAAGTCTCGTCATATTATTCGTACTGACGATACCCGTATAGGATAATAAACCATCCAAAACCATCGGCAGCATCAGTATGCACATAAAAACTGACGCTGCGATACCAGGGGGCTTTTCAGAGCTGAGTCTGCGCATCAGCAGAAGGAAAAGCACCGAGACAAAAATGCCGGCATATATTCCGGTATCCCTGGCGCAGACCGGCAACACCTCAGTACCCGCATAAAGGGACCTTGAAGGCAATTGATGACAAATGAGCGAACCTGCCAGATTGAAGAAATCCTCAATTATAGACATCGCCTAATAGTTATAATTCATGTGACCCGCTGATACTGCAAGCATAATCACGAAACAGCCGATACATGAAATGACGAACATGATAAGGGACGCAACCAGCAGCGCCACTCCGAATGACTTTCTGTCACTGTCGCCATCCGAATTCATGAAGATAATTGCTGCAATAATTCCTGCAAGCTGTCCGATGCCGGGCAATACCGTAAAAAGTACTGTCAGGAACACCTTCATGCCATTGCTCAAGGGTTGCTTCATTCCACTGCTGTAATTATAATCCGGCGGGTAACCTCCGCCGTCATAAGGCCTGTATGCATTGTGCAGCTGTGTGGAATTTCCTGTCTGCCTGCCATCCGTCCCGGCATTCTGTCCCATCTGCTGTTCCATCTCCTGCTGTCCGCCGGGATCACCACCGATCGGCTTTACTTCTGTTTGAACCACCGCGCCGTTATTATCAAAGGGAACTTCAAGGATACTCCCGCAATATGGACAGCGTCCTGCCCGGGCCGGTATGTTTTCCCCGCAGAAGCCACATTTTTTTTGCTGATCATTATCAGAAGTCAAAAATACACCTCCCTGTCTAAGAATATAAATATAGTATTCGCTTAACTCACAAAAAATCCTTTTTCTTTTTTTGCAAAACCATGCAAAAAATGCAGCAATGTTTGTTAATCATTCTACAATAAAAAGCATGTTTTCTACATATCTTTCGGTAAAATCTACAGAAGCCGACAATTCCACGTACTTTACCTTCCGTTTTATCTGATCCGCAAGTTCCAGCAACGGCTTTGACAAAAGGCCCTCAACCGCTCCTGCACCGGAAGCATTCCCTATTGCCTGTATCCTGTTTTCGAACATTCTCGGCAAAAGTCCTATTTTCAGGGCACTGGCGATATTAATACTACTGCCGAAGCCGCCTGCCAGGTATACATTCTTCACGGCTTCAGCGCCGGCACCCGACAGCTTGACAAGCGTTTCAATTCCGGCTGCGATCGCCGCCTTTGCATTCTGAAGCTCTCTGATGTCCTTCTGCGTTATCACAATCTGCACCGGCGCACCCTTTTGGCCTTCCGCCACAAGCTGGAATGCCCGCATCCCTTCAACTGAAACAATCCTCTGCACGCATCCTGCTCCTGACAGATCTGCCTCCTCTTCGTCCGCCAATCTGCCTGTTTCGTCCATCACTCCCGCCTCCAGTAAGGCCGCAATCACGTCAATAATACCCGAACCGCAAATACCAACCGGAATTTCATTCCCTATTGTTGTGAATTCAAAACCAGGTGCTTGTCCGACATTGTCAATTGCGCCATTTACTCCACCTACGCCATTTCGAATATTTGCGCCTTCAAAAGCCGGACCTGCAGCCGTAGAACATGCAATCATCCAATCCTTGCAGCCAAGGACTATTTCGCCATTGGTACCGATGTCCACCAGCAATGAAATTTCCTCGTTCTCATACAAGCCGCTTGATAATATTGCAGCAACCGTATCGGCTCCTACATAGGCGGAAACACCCGGTAATACCGTGGCCAAACCGTATTTGTTCATATGCAGGCCCAGGATTCCGGGATCAAAATGCTGCATGCACGTTGTGACGGGAATAAAGGGCGCAGTGGCAATGTTGGATGTGTCCCGGCCCATCAGCATATGCATCATGGTGGTATTACCCGCAAAAACAGCCCTGTAGATTTCGCCGGGTTTGATTGCCGATTTTTGTGCCAGATGGTCCAATAATTCGTTTATGCATTGGATAATCAAGTTTTGCAGTACTGCTGCATGCTCTTTGGACTGCATGGCATGCGAAATCCTTGAAATAACATCCGCGCCGTATTGCCGCTGAGGATTGAGGCTTGAAGCTACTGCCGTACAGTCTCCTGTATTCAGGTTGTGCAGATAGGCAGCAACCGTAGTTGTACCTATGTCGAATGCAGCTCCGAACAGCTTGCCCGCAGTATTTCCGGCTTCAACCGCAGCCAGTTTGGCGTCAATTCCTACCAACGTCACTCGAAAGCCTGACTTTCTTAGCATTTCAGGGAGTTCTTGCAGTAAATCGATATTGTAAGATATCCATTCCGGTTTTGAAGCCGCCAGAACCCTTTCCAGATCAGGAAGCTGGTCTTCCAAAGACGGTGCCGCCAGTTCGACATACTGCTTTGAAACTGAAGGCGAAAGCCGGATATCCCGTTTCAGCCCCCCGGTTATGATGGAAGCCTCTCTTGCAGAATCCTCCGGATAGATGTCAAGGTCGGCAGCAATACTGCTTCTGCAGGCCAGCCTGCAGCCGGCGGCAATTCTTGCGGCACCCAGCAGTTCCTTTTCCTTCTCGGAGGGCGGATTCAGAATACCGGTGACCTTAACCACACATTTTCCGCAAGTCCCTTTCCCGCCGCACGGGGTTTCAAGCGGAACCGAATGATGACCCAGCAGTTCCAGCAGATTCGTGCCGTCTTCCGCCATGACGGCCTGCGAACCGTCTTTTTTATGTATGGTAACGGTATGACTCATGTTTCCTCCGTATTTTTATTCCTGTGGTTTGTATTGCTCAATTTCCGCATCTCCAAAGGTGCCCATCCCATTGTAAGCTGCAAAAGCGGCATCGATAATATGGAACGCAATAGCTGCTCCTGTGCCTTCTCCAAGCCTCATTCCTAGCCTGAGCAGCGGTTCCAGTCCGATTGCCTCAAGTACTGCATTGCTTCCGGGCTCAGCCGAGCCATGGGCAGCGAACATGAACTGCCTGGTTTCAGGCTTCAGTCTGACTGCGACCAGAGCTGCTGCCGATGCAATAAATCCATCGATGACGATCGGCAGCCTGCATGCGGCAGCTCCGATATAACAGCCTGTCAACCCTGCGATATCAAGTCCCCCAAGCTTTGCCAGGACATCGATGGGATCGGCAGGATCCGGCCTGTTTACTTCTATTGCTCTTTTAATTACTCTTATTTTATTGTCCAGATCCTTGTCGCTAAGTCCTGATCCTCTTCCGACAAGCGGTTCTAATGGTTTGCCCGTTAAAACCGCCGTAATCGCACTGCTGGTAGTCGTATTTCCAATACCCATTTCACCCGTACCAAGCAAATCAACTCCCTTTCGATGCAGTTCGAAAACCACCTCGATCCCGGCGTCAATGGCTCTTACCGCCTCTTCACGCGACATTGCAGGGCCGTTGGCAATATTCCCGGTACCCATTCGGATTTTTTTATCAAGGATCCCTTCAGTTTCAAGCTTCGCATCAACCCCAATATCCACTACGACAATATCCGCACCCGTATGCGAGCTGAGTACATTTACACCGGTGATCCCCTTCATGAAATTCTGTGTTACAGCAGCAGTGACGGATTTGGGGCAGGAGCTCACTCCCTCTTCCACAACCCCGTTGTCGGCGCACATGATAACTATAGTCTTCTTGTCTACACACGGCCTTGCCTTGCCGGTGATACCGGCGGTCTGCCTGACGATATCTTCAAGCCTCCCAAGACTTCCCAGCGGCTTGGTCAGACTGTCCAGCCTCCCCTGTGCAAGTTCCTGCGCCTTCATATCCAGTCCTGTTATCCTGTCCAGTGTTTTTATAAGCAGCATCTTTATTCTCCTCAAAAGTGTCCTCTTAAAAAATCCCGAAGTAATCTCCTAAGGGTGCAATTCGATCAACGAATTCACCTGTAAAAAAAAGCCGTTGCTTTATTCACTTGAAAGCAAGGCTTTTGCAATCCGTTATTCCTGGTTCTGAGCCGCCTCCGGGGCTTCGGCCTCCTCCTGCTTCCTGCCGCATTTATAGCAGTATTCCATTTCTACATCGAGTTCCATGCCGCAGTTGGGACACGCCTTAACATTTCTGAGTTCAAGAATCTTTTCTCTCATCTCGTCTATGCTTTTGATGACCTCGTCAATCTTCAGACAGTACTCCAGAATTTTATCCCCGACATTTTTCCCTTCGGTGTAATCCTCGTAAAGCTGCTTGCCTATATCGGAGTATATTTTTCTGACTTTGTCCTCTTCAGCGTTGATGTTCATGTTCAATCTGGTCACTTCCACTACGCTTCCAGATTTCTTCGCTGCGGCTTTAGCTGTATCCGTAACCCTTTTTGTAAAATTATCCAGTACCGACACAATAATCTCTCCTTTCAGCAGAACAATCGTTTACAATACTAATATTTTATTCCATTCAAGTGCCAAATACAATATGAATTTATGGTTGTGGCCAGAACTTATGTTATACTGCCCTGTTTCTTGACTAATATATTTGTAAATAATATAATGAGGCAAAAGAAGTTCACCACCTTTATAGGAGGCGGACCTGCCTCATTGAAATGCAGCAGCGGTAAGAAAAAGTTTCTACAACCGAAACTTTTTCTTTGAACTGATGCATTATAATCAAAGGAAATTCTACGCAATCCTTGTGTTTGCAGGGCAAAGGAGAGAAAAGCATGGCTGCTGAAATCAGAACAAGATTTGCGCCCAGTCCGACAGGGTATATGCATATTGGTAATTTGCGGACAGCTTTATACGAATATCTGATCGCTAAAAAGTCAGGCGGCAAATTCATCCTTAGAATAGAAGACACCGACCAGGAAAGGTTTGTTGAAGGAGCCACAGAGGTCATTTACAAGACTTTGAAGATGGCGGGCTTGAAACACGATGAAGGTCCCGACATCGGCGGGGCATACGGGCCATACATACAAAGCGAACGCAGGGGTTCCTACCTGGAATATGCCAGAAAGCTTGTCGATCTCGGCGGGGCATATTACTGTTTCTGTTCAAAGGAACGCCTGGCGGCCGTCAAAGAAGAGAATGAAAAAGAAGGCAAAATCTATAAATATGACAGGCACTGCTTTAGTTTGAACAAGCAGGAAATTGACCGGAAGCTTGCAGACGGTGAGTCTTTCGTCATTCGCCAAAAGATGCCCGATTCCGGCAGTACCAGCTTTGAGGATGCCGTTTACGGAACGATTACCGTTGATAACAATGAACTGGAGGATCAGGTGCTCATTAAATCAGACGGGCTTCCCACCTACAATTTTGCGAATGTGATTGATGACCATCTGATGGGGATCACCCATGTAGTCAGGGGGAACGAATACCTTTCCTCAACGCCCAAATACAACCTGCTCTATCAGGCCTTCGGCTGGGAAATTCCCACATATGTTCATGTCTCTACGATCATCAAACCCGATGGGCATAAAATGTCAAAGCGTTCGGGCGATCCGTCGTTTGAGGATCTGGTATCCATGGGATACCTGATTGAGGCCGTATTGAATTATGTCGCACTGCTTGGCTGGAGCCCCGGCACCACACAGGAGATATTCTCCCTGAACGAGCTGGAGCAAGCCTTTGATATACACGGTATCAGCAAATCTCCTGCGGTGTTCGATACAAACAAGCTGAACTGGATGAACGGAGAATACATCCGCAAAATGACACCGGAGGCATTCCACCAGGCGGCAAGCCCCTATTACGGCAAAGAGCTGATTTCTTCAGGAATTGACACTTTCAGGATAAGCAGGCTCCTGCAGCTTCGGACGGAGGTCCTTTACAACATTCCGGGCAGCATTGATTTCTTCGCCGCTCTGCCGGATTATGATATCTCTTTATATGAGAACAAAAAAATGAAAACAAACATTGATAACTCGCTTGAAAATCTTAAGGCTGTATTGCCGGTGCTTCATGGTATTACGGAGTGGGAGAACAATACAATTTACAGCACCCTGACAGAATTCGCCCAGAGTCAGGGCATCAAGAACAGCCAGGTGCTCTGGCCGATACGGACTGCCCTTTCCGGCAAGGATGTCACACCGGGAGGCGCTACGGAACTGGCGGAGATTCTTGGAAAGGATGAGGCGCTGAAGAGGATCACGACCGGTATTGAGAAGCTGGACAGGAGGATATGACATGACAGACGGGAATTTGAATGAAAATTCGGATAACGAATCTTTGGAATCGATCTCAAATTTTATATTCGACTTTGTTGAAGAAGACCTGGTAAGCGGCAGATTTGAGAAAGATGCGATCACGACACGTTTTCCACCGGAACCCAATGGTTATCTTCATATCGGACATGCAAAAGCGTTATGCATCGATTTCCTGACGGCACAAAGGTTTGGCGGCCGCTGCAACCTGCGTTACGACGACACCAATCCGATCAAGGAGAGCATCGAATATGCCGAGTCCATGCAGCAGGACATCAAATGGCTCGGGTTCGACTGGGACGGTCTTTATTATGCATCGGATTATTTTGATACAATGTATGAATGCGCCGTCAGACTTATAAAGAACGATCTTGCTTATGTCTGTGACTTGAGCGCCGATGAGATAAGGGATTACAGAGGTACACTGACGGAGCCAGGCAGAGAAAGCCCTTACAGGAATCGCACAGAGGCGGAAAACCTCGATCTGCTCGGCAGAATGAAAGCCGGAGAATTTGTTGAAGGCACAAGGGTGCTCCGGGCAAAAATTGATATGGCGTCTCCCAACATCAATATGAGAGATCCGGTCATTTATCGCATCATGCGTGTGGAACATTACCGTATCGGCAACAAATGGTGCATCTACCCGATGTACGATTTTGCACACCCTATTGAAGATATCATTGAAGGGGTCACCCACTCGTTGTGTTCTCTGGAGTATGAAGACCACAGGCCGCTCTACGACTGGGTCGTCAACAATGCAGGGTTGGACAGCAAACCTCGCCAGATTGAATTTTCACGCCTGAACCTGACCTATACCATGATGAGCAAACGCAAACTGCTGCAGCTGGTTAACGAAGGTCTCGTCTCAGGCTGGGACGATCCCCGGATGCCTACTTTGTCCGGGCTCAGGAGAAGGGGCTACACACCTTTCTCGATCAGGGATTTCTGCGAGAGAATCGGTGTCGCAAAAACGAACAGCATGGTTGACTATGCGCTGCTCGAACACTGCATCAGAGAGAACATGAATGCGGATGCGCCCAGAATGATGGCAATTCTAAGACCCCTCAAAATCGTCATAGACAATTATCCAGAGGGTCAGGTCGAGTGGTTCGATTGTGAGAATAATCCCGAAAATCCTGATATGGGCACAAGAAAAGTACCCTTTACACGAGAGATCTACATTGAGCAGGACGATTTCATGGAGAATCCTCCAAATAAATACTTCCGGCTGGCTCCAGGACGTGAGGTCAGGCTGAAGACCGCTTATTTCGTAAAGTGTGAAAATGTGATCAAAGATGATGGCGGCAATATTGTGGAACTGCATTGCACCTACGATCCGGAGTCGAAGGGCGGAAATTCTCCTGACGGAAGAAAGGTAAAGGGCACTCTTCACTGGGTATCTGCCGCGCATGCCCTGAATGCCGAGATCCGTCTGTATGACCATTTGTTCACCGTACCGGATCCCGGTGCAGCAGAGGATTTGCATTCCACTATTAATCCCGCTTCACTGGAGATCCTGAAGGATAGCAAGTTGGAGGCCAATCTCGCCTCTGCGGAGCCGGGCGACCGTTATCAGTTCCTCCGGATGGGCTATTTCTGCGCCGATCAGGATTCGAAAGAGGGGAAATTAGTGTTCAACAGAACCGTAAGTCTCAAGGATTCCTGGGTCAAGGAATTGCAGAAGGGCTAAAACATACATGGGCGAACGGACAATGGAATAACAGGGCAACAGGGTGGTTGGAACTGCTGAAGCATTGGATATTAAAACAACTCCGACCCCTGCCACCCCTGTTGGCTCCTTGAAAATCCACTATGCTGCCATGTGCGTGCCGCGTATACTTGCTACTGCTGTGGGCGCTTCCTGCAAATAAGATTATAAAACCTCAAATCAGGTCTTCCTGTTTTTTTCTATCCTGCCATCTTTCTCCCCATATTTTCGGTATCAGTTACAATTTGCTGCATGGTTGCTGAAAGTTCCTCCGTACTTGCATTTGTTTCCTGTGAGGAAGCAAGAACATTTTGTACATTCGTAAAAACAATAGAAATGTCTTCATTCAGTTCCAGAATCAATTTCTTAATAAGCCCCAGGGATTCCAACACTTTTTGGTAATTTACCTGCGTTTCGGTCACCGTGCTCTTTGATTCATCCGCCAGTTTCTTGATTTCATCCGCAACTACTGCAAACCCCCTGCCGGTTTCTCCAGCTCTTGCTGCTTCAATTGCCGCATTCAGAGACAGAAGATTCGTCTGTTCGGCAATGCCGATAATGCTCGCACCCATTTTGGAATACTGCTCAAAAGTTGCTGAAATTTCATTGAGGCAGCTGTTTAAGTCCATGGAAAGAGCATTCACTTTGGACATTCTCGCTGTAATCTCTGATACATCTTCCGTGTTTGAAACAGTAGCTTTCGCAATTTCACCAATTACCAGATCAATATCGCGCACCCGTATTTGAAGCTGTTTTGAAAATGTTCTTTGATTTTCTGCTATCGACAAGTTTTTCTGAGATTCCTTTTCCGCATTGAGCTTTGATTCAAGTGCCTTGCCATGCTCTATACCGGCAAGCTTTTTCGCATACTCGCGGCAGGTTTCAGGAATATTCTGCCCCATCATAATGGCAAGTGCCGCATTCTCGCAGGATCCAAATCCACATGCAGGACAGTTTTTTGTTTTTTCGTGTTCAGTGGATTTGAGCAGAACATCGAATGCATCTTCTTTTCCGGTTTGTGCTTGTTGCAGCAGCCTATTGTATTCCTGATGCTTGTCCGTGTATGTAACCAAATAGTCCTCAAGCTTAAGTTTTTGATAAAGCATCTTTACGATAAGTTTGGGAGATTTTTTCCTGAGTGGAATCATTTTTGTTTTTGAGAGATCTTTCGTCTTATTTATTAAAGCGGCCTCCATCTCATCTGCCGTCGGGAGTTGATGAATGCTCTGCCCTGAATACTCCGTACCCGTACCCACAGCGCAGCCTTCGGTGCAATTTAATATATCAATAAGCATCGGAAGATTTTTCGGGTTCTCGTTGATTTGAGAAAGATAATGCTGGATTACCTTGGGCCCCTCAATTCGTTTGACATGGAACTGTTTTCCGAATACCTGCTCGACACTTTCCTTAAGTCCTCCGGGTGTTGGATACCAAAAGCCGACCAGTGCTTCGGGAGAATCAAAATTTGCCTGCGAAGAGAACCCTGAAGGATTTTCACTCCAATACCAGGTCATGAGCTCCCGAAAGGTTACATTGCCTTCGATTACATTGTAGGCCTCAAATTCATCACCCTTACTGATGCAAGGCGATATCCCCCAGATATGATTCATTCCTTTTTCTTTTTTCATATATATAGCAGTACAATGCATGGGACTCCCTACAGGAGAAAGAAAGGGCAGCAGATTCGGATAAAACCGCTGAATCGATTCCACAACCGTTCGGCAGGGCTGCGCAATAACACTTTTCAGGCCTTTTTCCTTTATCGCCTTGACATAAAGTACCGTTGTAATATCGGCACCGAAGGAAACATCCCAGATCCACCGGACTCCTTTGCTTTTCAGCCAGGCAAACACTTTTTTGTACTCTGCAGGATAATTCAGCAGAAAAGCCGGTGCCACAATAATTGCATCTGCCTTCCCATTTTTAACTGCAACTTTGAACTCAGCCGAATCATCGACGAAATACCGGGCGCCATGGGGGCATGCCTTGATACATTCTCCGCAAGCTACACAATTTTCATTGGTAGTTTTCGTTTTTATTTCCCCACTGTCATTTTTGGAAATAGCATTTGCGAAAATCTGCGGACATGTTGCAACACAGGAATTACAGCCATCACACTTGATTGTGTCAGTTCGCACCAACTCTTTTCTCATGTTTTCAACTCCTTATTCATCAGTAGTATTTCAGTCCCTTTTGAATGAAGCTTCCTTACGATGTAGAGCCGTTATTCTTTTGTTGAATATATATCTATTTATTATAGCAAATTATTCATAATTCTACAAACAATTTCATTTTTCGAGTTCTTTGTTGCATACCTTTAACTCTATCTGGTGAAGGCAGGTGGAAATATGTCAGAGTGAGCAGTTGCTTATATATGCAGTAACGATTTCCCGTCTCTGTCCGACTCACAACTGCCCCGCAGAGTGCAGGAATCTGCTGAACTGATATGATTTGAAACCCTCAGAATACATTTGTATTACCAATATCCTTGTGTGCTTCTTTCCTCCAAATGAAAAATACACAGCACTCTGGAAATACAAAGAAAGGACGTTTCCTGATATGAAGGTTTGCGTCCTCCGCCAAGATAGCGCATGAGCCTCCAATTATGGTCTATCTCCGCCGTTCAGCCATTCCAGGAACTGATTTTCCGTGATAATTCCTATCCCGAGTTCCTTTGCCTTTTTATTCTTGGATGAACCGGAGGTGTTGTCGTTATTGATCAGGTAATTTGTCTTTGACGATACGGAACCTGATACCTTGCCGCCCTTCTCTTCTATAGCTGCAACAAGTTCCTCCCGGTTGCCGAAATGTTCAAGGGAGCCGGTAATAACAAAAGTCATGTTCTCAAACCTCAGAGTACCCTCGACAGCTTGAACCACTTCCAATTCTATCTCTTTAAGGATGTCCCTGACGACCAGCCTGTTCCTTTCGTTGTTGAAATAGCTTACACAGGCTTCTGCCATAACACCGCCGACCCCGCTTATTTCAATCAGTTGCTCATAGGTTGCATTTTCGATATCGCTCCAGTTATGGTTGAATTGTCTGCAGATCAGTTTTGCATTTGACAGACCCACATTCGGTATGCCCAGACTATAAAGGAGTCTTGTTGCCGTTGTCTTTCTGGCTTTATTGATCGCAGCAGTCAACTTGCTGTAGGATTTTTCACCAAGCCCTTCCATACTGACGATTTTTTCCTTGTGCCTTTCGATGTTGAATATGTCGGCAAGCTCTTTTATCAGGCCCTCCGAGATGAGTTTCTCAATAGTCGCCTGTGACAACCCTTCAATATTCATGGCATCGCGGCTGACAAAATGGGTATATGACATAATCTGCTTCGCAGGACAGTCTGCATTTGTACAATACAGATATTTCACATCGTTGTTCTGTTTTATAACGGCTTCCCCCCCACAAACCGGGCAGCACTTCGGTATAACTACTGAACGGCTTCTGGTCAGGTTCTCCGATATCTGAGGAATGATCATATTCGCTTTGTATACGCAAACGGTATCTCCAAGCCCTATTTCAAGATCTTCCATGATACTTATGTTATGCAGGCTGGCCCGGCCTACTGTCGTCCCTTCCAGTTCAACCGGTTCGAATATTGCGATGGGATTGATCAAGCCTGTACGGGAGGAGCTCCATTCTATTTTCAGCAGCTTCGTTTCCTTTACCTCATCCCGCCATTTATAGGCGATTGAATCCCTGGGAAATTTTGCCGTAGCACCAAGAGATTCACTGAATTCTATGTCATCATATGCCAGTACCAATCCATCTGAAGGAAAGTCATTTTTTTCGATCTGCCCAGCGAACCAGGAAACCGTGTCCTCAAGGTTGGCCGAAGTTACTTTTTTAAATTCCACACTGTCAAAGCCCTGAGCCTTTAACCACTGCAGCTGTGATGACCTGGCGTTCTTAAAATCCATATTTTCAGTTTTCACCAGCGAAAATGCAAAGAAATGGACTCTCCTCTCCGCCGTCACCTTGTTGTTCAACTGCCTGACTGAGCCGCTGCAAAGGTTTCTCGGGTTCTTGTACTTGTCACTCTCCTCAGCAATGTCCTCATTAATTTTTTCAAAATCCGAATATCCGATTACGGCTTCCCCTCTTAAAACAAGGTTCCCTTTATATGGGATATTGAGTGGAATATTTTTAAAAACCCTTACATTATTTGTAACAACTTCTCCGATCTCACCGTTTCCTCTGGTAACGGCCTTGGCAAAGCTGCCTTCCGCATAGGTTAATACGATTGTAAGTCCGTCAAGCTTCCATGACAGGATCCCTTCCTGATCGCCGAGCCACTCCTTCAGATCTGCAAGTTCTTTCGTTTTATCCAGCGAAAGCATTGGTCTCTCATGAGCTTCTTTCGGCAGGACGGTCATCAGTTCATACCCGACACGAATCGACGGACTGTTTGAAAGTACCGTGCCTGTTTCCTTCTCCAGTTCCAGCAATTCATCATACAGCTTGTCATACTCAAAATTGGACATGATTTCGCGGTTTTCCTGTTCATAGGCCCTGACTGCCTTGTTAAGCAATTCGATCTTTTCTTTCATCAATTGAAGCTTGTTTTGAAGCTTGTCCATAAATTAACGATGCCCCCTTGAACGATCTTTCAATATGCGAGATTATTTATCCGATATACAATATTAATTATTTGTAAGATATTCAGTATTAATTATTTTATAAGATAGAAATATTGGCGTTTTATACGATATACAATTTATTTCCGGATATACTCTTAAAGTAAAGGATTCATATATGGATTCGACAAGTCGGTTTTTTGATCTGAGAACTACATCGTACGTCTTTTCCCTTTTGTGCCTGCCGGTCTTTTACCGCCTGTCGCTACGACCGAATAAATGGCAAGGCATGCCAATATCAGCCATAACAGGCCCCACAATACAGCCGGCACATGTGTCATCTGCTGAAGCTGATAGGCATCCGTTTGCGGCTGGACTGTTTTCCAGCCCTGGATCCAGTGAAGCTTCAAGTTCATCTGCAGCAAAATGGTGTCGACAAAAGTGTCATACACTGCATAGGCTGCACTGGCAACGCCGATGATATCGATGACCCAATCGTTTATTTTCTCATTGTGCAGCATGTAAAGCAGCAGTACGAAGCCTGCAAATATACCGGCATAGATGATGGTAAAAACAGATTTTCCATAGGCGATGGAAACACCCAGCAGCAGTATTCCTGCAGTACCCAGGATGAAATTCTTAAGTGCAGTCCTTTTAAGATAAAGTATCAGAAGTGCAAAAAGAATGCTTCCAAGGTAACCGCCATTGGTAATCATGAATGATGAAAAGGCACTTTTCGGCAGCGCCAGCGCATAACCGCTCTCGTCGAAATTGATACGAAACCCCTGTATCCCATTGCCGAAAATGACTGCCATCAGGGAATGCCCAAGTTCATGCAGGAATACGGTAAATATTTTCAACGGCTTTATGATCACTGTGTTCCATAGCGCCACAACCAGTATGAGTATGACCAGATATCTTCCTGTCTGTTTCATTTCGGACCCCCAAAATAGAAATATGCAATAAATGCTTTCTGCTACCTTTATAGAAATATATACGTAAAATTATACGTTATTTCTCAGGCAAAATAAAGTTTTTCAGAATTTATCTGCGGCAGGCCAGGCTCACGCAGGTTCAATTCCTCCGAATACCTTGCGGAAATGGTATCCATAGATAGATAAGGCGATTGCCAGAGGAAATACCCCGGGCTTTCTGAAGGCCGACCAGAAGAAAAGTCTCCAGTAGTAGCGCCTCTCCCTGCCGATGAAGCCGAGCCTGAAGATTGCCTTTACAAGCGCACCTATTCCATTGAGGCCAAAATGTGCCCTACCTGATTTTACCAGTTTGTATTCCTTTAAAAAGTTCATGATGCGTTTATAATAGTGCATGGGTGAATAAATCGTACTGACAATCTGGTTATATCCCTCAAACAATTCATCCGGATTCATTTTTGGAATAAAATTCATGGACAGGTCGGTGTTGTTTCCGTTGAAGCTGGAGCATATCCTTCCTTCGTCCAACAGACGCTGATAAAGCTGTGTTCCCTTCGGCGCATTCAGTAATCCGACCATAGCGGTCACAATCCCGCTGTCCTGGATGAATTCGATCATCCTTTTGAAGATGGAAGGGTTATCACTATCAAAGCCTACAATGAATCCGCCCTGCACCTGAAGCCCATAATGCTGCATTTTTTTCACGCATTCCACCATATCCCGATTTTTGTTTTGAACCTTGTTGCATTCCATCAGGCTGATTTCGTCAACGGTCTCCACACCCACAAATACAGTATTGAAGCCTGCCATGACCATCAACTGCATTAGCTCTTCATCATCCGACAGATTAATGGATGCCTCTGTAAGAAAGCTGAAAGGATGTTTCTTTTCCTTCATCCATTTTATAAGTGCAGGCAATATATCCTCCTTCAGTTTTTTCTTGTTCCCGATGAAATTATCATCGACAAAAAAGACTCCGCCCTTCCAGCCCAGCGCATAAATTGCATCAAGTTCACAAAGAAGTTGTTCTGTCGACTTTGTACGGGGAGTATGTCCAAAAAGGGTCGTCACATTACAGAATTCACAATTATATGGACATCCTCGTGAATATTGGATGTTCAAAGTCGCATAGTTGCGGATATCGACAAGCTGCCACAGCGGAACAGGCGTTTTGGACAAATCCGCCCATACATCTGTCGTATAAGTATGCTTCGGTCTTCCAGCCTTCAAATCCTCAAGAAACTCCGGTAATGTCAATTCTCCTTCGTACAGCAGCAAATGATCGACATCATCAAATTCAGCGGGCTCGCAGGTAAACAAAGGCCCTCCTGCGACCATTCCGACGCCGAGCGTCTTGCATCGGTCGATCACCTCCCTGGCAGACTCCTTCTGGATGACCATCGCACTGATGAAAACATAGTCCGCCCATTTTATATCCTTATCCTTCAAAGCAGTCGTATTCATATCGACAAGCTTTTTCTCCCATTCATCCGGAAGCATTGCAGCAATGGTGATGAGCCCCAATGGCGGAAAGCTGGATTTCTTGGAAATGAATTTCAACGCATAGGAGAAACTCCAGAAGGTCTTTGGAGACTCCGGGTAAACCAGAAGAATTTTCATCATGTCAAACGCCTTTCAAAGTGTAGAATAAGGTTATTTTGTACCAATCCGACGGGGAGGTATTCATATTCCCTACATTTTTTTCCGATCGTTTGTTATACAGATGTTTTCCACACCGGTAATTTATTTTCAAGCCTATAAGCCTTTCTTAATACTTAACACTTTCACTTTTATCGTATCAAAAAGCACTCCAACTTTTTTGATAAAATAAATGTCGTAAGAGCATGAAAGCTGTCGAAATACAAAGAACAATGTCGAAATGTTTTTTCAACACGTGAAGAAAAACCGTGAACGTATTGATATTTGTGCCCTGGAGGCACTTTTTTTTCACGGCAGATATGCGTTTGAAGGCTGTAACCTCCTAGATATTTACAGAAAACTTCCCCTTGAGGAGGACATACAAGCTTAAAAAAATGTGCTAATCTTGTCTTGGAATAAATTCCAAAGAATGCAAACAGGGGGAATTAAATTTATGA
>JAEWQC010000246.1 GCA_023399355.1 Bacillota bacterium
ATATTACAATTATAATCAACTGAGAAAATACTGCTCCTAGTCGATATCCAAATACAAACGCCTGATTTGAATTGAATTGATCAGAAGGATATTTTAAAGCTGAATTCAAGAGTGCAGTAAACAGACCTATTAGAATCAGTACACCAGGAATAATGTATGACTTAAAAGTTCTTTTCTTTTGCTTATGCTTCCTCTCTGAATTATGTTCTTCCTCTTGCTTATCCTTTGGAAGTGATTCTAAAATGTCACTAACTCGAACAGAACTCCCATTATCTTTATCAAAAAGTTCATCTTCTCCTGATAGTACTCCAGTTTCCAGCAGATATTTCAATTGAGTTAAACTATCAATTGTTTTTTCCTCACCATTCTTAATATAAGAATAATTAATACTTCTCACCCTTTCTGAAAGATTTCAATAGGAGATACCATTATGATTATATAGTAATTTGTAAATAGTGTAAATAAATATAATCTTAGTAAAAAAAACGCGATATCAACAGCTATTTTTATGTTTCAATCATTAATCCATCAATTCCGAAAATCAAGGCACTTATTGTTTTTAATGTATCATCTCAGTCTCTATATATGGTACGAGGATCACATATGAGCTCCTCCGACAACTGATAAGCTGTTTTTTCCTCTTCATCAGTATAGAGCCCGTAAATGACTTTATACTTTCTTAATTCCTCTGGCCTGTTACTTTTCTCACACATATACCTGAATATCTTTAGCATTTTCTCAATATGTGCAACAATGATTGCTTCAGACGCAAACTGACATGGGAGACAGATGGCACTAAAAGATTGAAATTACATATGCTGATGGCAGAAAAGCAGCTGTTGATAATGACCGGCAATTCATCAAGGATGACAGTACCCCCATGAATCCGGACAGCATTACCGATTGGACAAGAAATTTTATTAAAAAATATGACCTTCCGAAATTCACTCCCCATAGCCTTCGGCACACCAATGCCTCTCTGCTCATCGCAAATTGGGTCAATATTCCGACTGTGTCAAGACGTCTAGAGCATTCCAGCGTATCCACAACCACAAAGATTTATTCTCATGCAATCCAATCTGCTGATAAAA
The DNA here is from genome assembly GCA_023399355.1 of Bacillota bacterium. Classification (GTDB taxonomy): domain Bacteria; phylum Bacillota; class Clostridia; order Acetivibrionales; family DTU013; genus UBA1305. Next base: position 1,092 of record JAEWQC010000246.1, read on the forward strand.
TAGCCTCCACTATCCTTTCTGATAAATTAAACCCTGAAAAAAATAATATCTATTATCAATAAATAGTTTAATACGGCTCGTGATAACTCAGCTGTGTAATAATATTATTAAAATCTGGCTGTGCTAAGGGTCATGAAGGGCAGAACAAAAATACATGCCTATATTTTACTGCATAAAAAACCTGCCATAGGTAGTCATAAATATCAACTACTGTCTATGGCAGATTCTATCTTTTTATAGCAGTAACGGAAATATAACGGAAATGCAATATTTCTATAGCCCTAAAATGAACAAAAGAAGTAAATAAGAAACCCTAGAAGCTTTATGCCTCTAGGGTTTCAGTGGTTGCGTTGGCCCGTATCACATCAAATTCACAATTGAGAGGAAGTAGATTAGCTGAAGAGATGGGTACAATGAACATTTTTCTATTAATCTTTAGATATACAAACAACATACATAGTCAGTATATAAAATTAGCAAATAATCTAATTGTAATAATTGTAAATTCTGCAAATGAAGGAGGTTATTTGGCGGTCAGCTTTCTTTGAATTCAACGTTCACCCATTATGGAGAATACCTCCAAATTTTTCAAAATATTATTTTATAACCTCTTCTTGCTGTACGGCCCCATAAAGCGAGAGCCATCTCGATGAATTATGTGGTCTGGTTCAGTGGCAATCCATACTTCCGTTTCCCATGCTAGTTCTTCAGCACAACCCCTATAAGCGCTAATGTTTTCGAATGCGGTTATAAATATGGCTTTATCCACGCCCGCACCCATCAGCTGTTCCAGTTCATACTTGCGCTGTGGTGTGATAGGATTCGATGTGTGATATGCTTCAATCATGTAAATCCAGTCATTTTTAGGAGAAAACGCAACGACATCAGGTAACTTGCTCTGTTTTAAGTCCTTAAACCCAAGTTCAGCTAATTTATCTGTCTCAAACACCACTCCGTATTTGTTGTTGGAGTCTCCACAATACAGCAATTCCGCACCGTACCCGTATCGTGGAAGGAAATCTTCAATTATTTGTTTCTGAATTGCATTATGTTCACCATCTTTTAGTTGAAATACATTCCCATCTGGTGTCGCCACCGTCAGCTTTGGTATATCCCGCTTAGCCGAAATCCGCTCAGCATACGTTGGATGGGATTTGTTGAATGTCTCCACTTGTGTAAACCAATCTGGCTGTCCATAGTTTTTGATGACCCTAGCGTACTCAACATTAATCTTATATCCTCTTGTTGGGTTACTTGTATTTGCTGCAGGCTTCGACGGTATGACAATAGTAGCCTGAAGCATAGGCGCAAGATCCTTTCGCAGAATGTCATCATAGGAACCCCTGCTAATATTTTCTGCTAAATACTCGTTATGGAAATCAATAATTTCTCTCGTTGTTAGTGCATAATCATCATTCGAGTTCTTGATTTTCTTCCAATCCCTTGAGTCAGAAACGTCACCGACAGCTAAAAGTGCCATCGCAGTCTTCTCCTTTTGCCGGTCTGTCACACCATCCATCGGAATACCCAAACACATGATGATTTGCAAAGCCTCTCGAATGAGCTTCTGGACTTTTTCAGGTTTGGAGTTAAAGGTTTTTTTATAATTGATAACTGGGAGGTAATAATACATTTTCTCGTGCCTCCATATAGTTAATAATGGCCTGTGCCAACTTAAAGGAAAATATAGGTGGTACTGCATTGCCTATCTGAGTGAACTGACTCTCTTCGCTTCCAGAGAACTCAAACCAATCTGGAAAGCCCTGAAGCCTTGCGGCTTCTCTTACTGTTATTCTTCGACGTCTTCCATCTGGTAACTTAATTCGATGCATATCACTTGTGGCACCAGCAAGGTTTCTACAGGTCAAAGTTCTCGCAGGCTTATCCAGATGCAGGTCTCTCGGGTTCTTGCATTGAGATGCTGCTTCATACTTTGCGATATAATCATCCATTGCGGGCGTTAGGTATGCTGCATCATCAGGAGCTTCACCCGCCAATTCTCCTAAAGCTTCTCCGGCTGTTATTTTATAATCGTTAGGTTTAGGGAACTGAAACCCACCATGATGCCCAACTATGACGAGACGCTCACGGTTTTGAGGAACATCGTATTGTACCATTTGAACGACATGGTTTTCAACTTGATACCCAAGCTCATCAAAGCTTTTAATGATTGACTGGAAATACTCCTTGTTCTGCTCGGGCAATCCTTTTACATTTTCGCACACCCAAATATCTGGACTAAGCTTCCGGATGGCTTCAATAAACGCTGGGAACCCATTTCTCTGATCATCCTGGCCTGTCTGCTTTCCTCTTCTACTAAACGGCTGACAAGGAGGACCACCAATAACGATATTAGCACTGGGAATTGGCGTATCCTTGGTAATGAATTCATGATGGCACTCCGAATACATATTATGTCTATATGTATTACAACAATCTTCCGCCATTTCGTAACCAATTGTTTTAATTCCAACTGCTTCAAAACCTAAAGACAATCCGCCACATCCAGCAAACAAGTCAATAGCAATATATTTGTGTTTCTCTGGAATCCTAATTGTATCGTTGAGATATTCAATATAGTTGTTGTATTTTTTTGCCATAGCAGTCACCGTATTTTCTTAAATCTAATAGCGTAAGTTTACTATTTTTTATGCTGATTTACAAGATGCAACAGAAGATCGCCAGTTGTATCCAACAATTAGCATGATTATATTAATGATACTCAAGATTGTCTTAAATGAAAGTTGCTGCTCTTACTAGACTTATTAGTTATTACAGAATCGGCAAGTTCAATTTCTTTTCCGTAATATACATTTTATAGTGTATTGTATAAAAGTTCGGGAGTTTAGTATACTATATCCATGTCCATGTCCGAAAGAAATCGCTAATGGCAAAGCAACTGGTGGAGTAAACTAAAAAATAAAAGCTCCTAATTCCTCAAAAGCCTTCATTCAGTGGTTCTGGGGCCCGTATCACTTCAAATTTACAATTGAGGAGAAGTAAATATATAACTTATTATTGCAATTTATCCCAAATTGTTTAATAATTATCTGGGGTGATTGTTGGTATGAGAAACACACTTGAAATTAATACATATATACTTTCTGTTATATCATCCATCATAGGTGGATTTGTCGCTTTTCTTTTAACTTATTTACTCAACTTTCCCAGCCTAATTTGCTGGACTGAACCTTGACAAATTAATACATTCAAGCGCTTAACTTTAATCTATGAGTCCAGACTTCTGGCAAAGCAAGTATAAATGCATCCATGATTTGATGAG
>JAEWQC010000043.1 GCA_023399355.1 Bacillota bacterium
ATTGGTCGATATTAGTAACCATTCGGATAAAAGACTTTTTATTCTGCTTATGACAGGAATAAAAAGTTTGCATTTCCTTTATACAAGCGCTGCGGATAATGCAATTGGCACATCAATATATAAACAGCAGGAAGAGGGGGAGCTTGTAAACAGCATTCTTCCAGTCAGAGATAGTATAGATGGCAATACAACTTTTAAAGATTTGCTTCTTCAAGTTAGGAAAACCATAAATGAAGCTTATGAAAATGCAAACTATCCTATGGAATACTTGTGGGACGGATTAAAGGAAAATAATCTGAAGCTATTTGACTCTGCCGTGATATTGCTGAATATTCATGATAGAGCTTATTTGGAAAATGTCATGCCGGCGTTGGTTTTTTCATTCATTCGAGCCGACGGTATCATCAAGGGCTCGCTGGAGTATGATACAAAGCGTTATGGAAGTTCTACAATACAACATATGATAGGTCATATGTCAAATTTATTGAAAGCTGTTACCGGGGATATCAGCGTAAAAATATCGGATATCGATATTTTATCTCCTGAAGAAACAAACCGGATTCTTTTTGAATTTAATGATACTGCTGCAGCTTATCGCAAGGATATGACAATACACGGGATGTTTGAGGAGCAGGTTGATAAAACGCCGGAAAATATAGCTCTTGCTTACGGCAACAGGAATATTACATACATGGAATTGAATCGGAAATCCAATCTACTGGCAAGACAGCTAAGAAAAAAAGGTATAGAACGAGATCGTGTTGTGGCTATATTAATGGAACGTTCGCCTGAAATGATCATAAGTGCGTTAGGTGTATTAAAAGCAGGAGGGGCATATTTACCTATAGACGCCGGATACCCGGAGGAGAGAATCAAGTATATGCTGGAGGATTCCGGAACCAAAGTTTTATTGACCGAAATTGACCTGGCGCATCATCTTGAGTTTGAAGGGGAGATAGTTGATTTAAGGGATGAGAGCCTTTATGAAGGAGATGCTTCAAATACTGAACACATAAATTTACCAAGTGATTTGGCATATATCATCTATACCTCTGGTACAACTGGTAAACCTAAAGGCACTATGATAGAACATAAAAATGTTGTAAGGCTTTTATCCAATGACAGAATGCAGTTTGATTTCAATCAGAACGATGTTTGGACCATGTTTCATTCTTTTTGTTTCGACTTCTCGGTATGGGAGATGTATGGAGCCTTATTAAATGGTGGCAAGCTTATCATAGTACCAAGACATGTTGCACAGGACGCAAAAGAGTTTTTAAAACTTATACAACGTGAAAGGGTTACAGTATTAAACCAAACACCCACAGCTTTTTATAGTCTCGTGGATATGGAGGAGGCGCAAAGTGAAAGTTGTTTAAGCATAAGGTATGTTATATTTGGGGGAGAGAGCCTAAAACCTGTAAAATTGAAGGAATGGAAGCTAAAGTATCCGGGAATTAAGTTCATTAACATGTATGGAATTACTGAAACTACTGTACATGTTACCTATAAGGAGATTTCTACAGAGGAAATCGAACGCAATATTAGTAATATAGGCAGACCAATACCGACAACAACTGTTTATATTATGGATAGCAGCAGTAAGCTTTTACCTGTAGGAGCAGCTGGGGAGATATGTGTCGGTGGGGATGGCGTCGGAAGGGGATACCTTAACAGACCGGAGCTGACGGAGCAGAAATTTGTAAATAGTCCATATAAAAAAATGGAAAGAATTTATAGATCCGGTGACCTCGGGAGAATACTGCCTAACGGTGAAATTGAATATCTTGGAAGAATTGATCAACAGGTAAAGATTAGAGGGCATAGAATTGAGCTTAGTGAGATAGAAGTACAGTTGCTGAGCCACTTAAAAATAAAAGAAGCAGTTGTTTTAGCAAGTGATGGTAACAACAATGATAGGTATCTTTGTGCTTATTTTGTTGCGGATGAGGATTTGACTGTATCCGGATTAAGAAGCTACCTTAAAGGTACATTGCCTGAATACATGATACCTGCGTATTTTATTCAGATGGACAAGCTGCCTGTGAATTCCAATGGGAAATTAGACAGGAAAGCTCTGCCCTCTCCTGGGGGAAATATAGCTACAGGAGAAAAATACGAGGCTCCCGGAAGCGATATCGAAGAAAAGTTGGTAAAGGCCTGGTCTGAAGTATTAGGAATTGAAAGAATAAGCATAAATGACAGCTTTCTTGCTTTAGGTGGTGACTCTATTAAAGCGATGAAATTGATGCCTATTCTAAACAATTATAACCTTAAACTCGAGATAAAGGACTTGTTCCAGTTCCCTACAATAAAGGAGCTTGGCAAACATGTCGAAACTTCTGCCAAGCAAATAGATCAGGGAATGATAGAAGGAAAGATAGCACTAACTCCAATTCAGAAATGGTTTTTTTCAGAGCACATACAAAATAAAAACCACTTTAACCAGTCTATTCTAATTTATAGAAAAACCAGATTTGATGAAAACATAGTGATGAAAACAATAAGTAAAATTGTTGAGCATCATGATGCACTCCGCATGGTTTATAGACAGGAAGACAGACGGTGGGTACAATTCAACAGGGGTATTGGTGAGGGTATGTTTGCAATGGAAATAATTGATTTCCAAGAGGAAACTGATTATAAGGCAAGACTAAACCATGAAGCTGACAAGCTGCAGAAAAGGTTGGATATCAGTGAAGGCCCATTGGTCAGACTTGGGTTGTTTAAAACCTTTGAAGGGGATTATCTGCTGATAGTAATACACCATTTAGTAGTGGACGGTGTATCCTGGAGAATAATACTTGATGATTTTGTTTCAGGTTATACTCAAGCTGTTGGAAATGAGGATATCAAGCTTGCTGATAAAACCGAATCCTTTAGGAAGTGGGCTTCCGTTTTAGAAGATTATTCGGAAAGTAAAGAACTTCTAGTGGAAATCGATTATTGGAAAACAATAAAGCAGTATCATGAAGAACCTTTACCCGCAGATGGAGCAGCCACTGGCGATAAGCATCCTGGAAGTATAATAACGGTGTCATTGCCGGAAGAAGAGACGGATAGGCTTTTTAAATCTGCACGGAAAGCTTACAGTCTGGAATATAATGAAGTTTTACTTACAGCTTTAGGCCTTGCTTTACAGGAGTGGACAGGAAAAAACAGCGCACTGTTAAATATTGAGGGCCATGGAAGGGAAAAGATTGACGGCTCCATTGAAATTTCAAGAACTGTTGGATGGTTTACATCCATATTTCCTGTTGTCATAAATGTTTCTGATGGTGGAAACATTTATGAAAGCTTAATGTTAGTCAGTAATATTCTAAAACAGATACCAAATAAGGGAGTAGGATATGGAATTTTGAAATATCTCACCCCTGAAAAGTTTAAAAATGAGATAAGCTTTGATAATAATCCGCAAATATGTTTTAACTTCTTTGGACAGTTTGACAAGGAATTACGTAAAAGTGATTTTTATATATCAAACTTATCTGCAGGAAATATGGTTGACCAGAATTCGGAAAGACTCTATTCACTCGATTTAAACTGTGTAATATCTGAAGGTCAGCTGCAAATGCTTGTAAATTATGACCAACATGAATTCAAAATTGAGACTATCCAAAAATTTGCAGACAGCTTCCAAAAGCGCCTTATGGATATTTCCAGCCATTGTACCAAAGTGAGCTTAACCTGTTCTTCTCAACCTGATCATCAAAATATATGTAATTCCATATATCCAAAGGCTAATTCCGGACCGAATGAGATCAATGTTCCTTTTCCACTTACTGATGTACAGCTAGCTTATTTGATGGGTAGGGATAACCTGTTTGAAATGGGTGGAGTATCAACTCATTCATACATGGAAATTGAGACAAAGCTGGATATCATGCTACTTGAAAAAAGCCTTCAAAAGGTAATTCGCAGGCACCCGATGCTTCGTGCTATTGTTCACCATGATGGGCAGCAGCAGATTCTTGAGAAAGTACCTGATTATAAAATTATAGAAAAGGATATAAGCGACCTTGATGCAGAAAGCCAGATGATATGCATTGCTGATGAAAGAAAAAGAATGTCCCACTTCATTTTTAAAACTGATCAGTGGCCGTTATTCGAGCTAAAGGCTTTTAGAATGTCAGAGGATACGAGCTACCTGTTTTTTGGACGTGATTTGTTGATATTTGACGCAGCCAGCATGCAAATTATAGGCAAAGACTTAATCTATTATTATATGAATCCTGATGCTGACATTAAGGAGTTGGATTTCACCTTCAGGGATTACATCATGGCCTATCGTGAGTTTAAAAACACGGATATTTATGTTTCAGATAAAAAGTACTGGTTGGATAAACTCGCCGGCTTCCCTCAGGCTCCCGTATTACCAATTAAGAATATAAAAAAAGGGTTTACGCCTCACTTTAAGAGATTCAGCAGAACTATAAACAAAGTTGACTGGGAAAAATTAAAATCAATAGCAAGACAAAAAAACATAACTCCGTCGGCATTGATATGTACAGCCTATACACAGGTATTGTCATATTGGAGCAATCAATCCCGTCTAGCTGTTAACCTTACCGTATTCAACCGCTATCCGGTTCACAAAGATGTTAATGATATTGTTGGTGACTTCACATCGGTAGTATTGCTTGGCATTGAGCTAAAGCCACACGATTCATTTTGGGAATGTGCCAGGCATGTACAGCAGGTACTAATGGAGGCATTGGAACATAGGCACTATGATGGAGTGGAGTTTATCAGGGAAATATCAAAATATAACGATCTTGGCACCAAGGCAGCGATGCCGATCGTATTTACCAGTTTGCTATTTGGTGATGCCAATAGTAACGTCAACCATTTCCGGCAGCTTGGAGAAATAAAAATGGGAATTGGGCAGACGTCCCAGGTCTATATAGATAATCAAGCTACGGAAATTGATGGAAACCTTGAAATATGGTTTGAGTTTGTTGATGAACTCTTTGAAAACAATGTTATAGAATCCATATTCGATCAATATACAGGAATTTTAATGGGATTGATTATTTCCAGCGAGGGTCATAGACTAAGTCCATGTCAAAATGATAGAAATTTGATTAATAGCTATAACAAGACTCAGGAAGAAATAAACCCTGATACCCTGCATGGGATGTTTGTCAAGCAGGCGGGATTTACTCCGGATAAAATTGCTGTAATTTCAGAACAGGACAGCATTACATATAACAATTTACATATAATGAGTAATCAGGTTGCAAATTATCTGCAAGGACAGGGTATTGGAAGGAATGACCTGGTAGGTTTATCGGCAAAAAGGTGTATAAACACGATTATAAATATGCTTGGGATTTTAAAAACAGGTGCGGCTTATGTCCCTATTGACCCGGAGTATCCACAGGAGCGCAAGGACTATATACTATCCAACAGCAACTGCAAAATGATGTTATACCCCGAACTGTATCCGGACAAAAGTCTGGTTGATGAAAGTACAGAGTTTGAAGCGATTAATAATGGCAATGGCATTGCATATATAATATATACTTCAGGAAGCACAGGCAGGCCCAAAGGAGTAATTATTACACATGAAGCGGTAACTAATACTATAATTGATATCAACCGCAAATTTATGGTAAATGTAAATGATAGAATAATCGGGCTATCTTCAATGTGCTTTGACCTCTCAGTCTATGATATATTTGGTGCGTTAAGCACGGGAGCCGCTCTTGTAATGGTTTCCAACCAAAGAGACGCAAGCTTGTTACAAAATATCGTCAGTAAACAGGGTGTTACTATCTGGAATTCAGTACCGGCGATCATGGATATGATGCTTGATAACCTGGAGGATGGCTTCGAAGGCTCCGGTTTAAGGCTGGTGCTTCTAAGCGGTGATTGGATTCCAGTGAATCTGCCAAATAAAATTAAACGGTATTTTCCCGGTTCTGAGGTTATCAGCCTTGGAGGTGCAACCGAGGCTTCCATATGGTCAATATACTACCCTGTTACACAGATAAGGAATGAGTGGAAGAGTATACCGTATGGCATGCCTTTGGCAAACCAGATGTTTTACGTATTAAATTATGAAATGGAACTATGCCCGGTTGGTGTACCTGGAGAGCTTTATATCGGAGGTGTTGGACTTGCCAAAGGGTATTATAACGATGAAGAGAAAACCAGGAATGCCTTCATAATTCATCATGAACTTGGCAACTTGTATAGGACAGGCGATTATGGGACTTTTCACAGCGAAGGATATATTGAGTTTCTCGGCAGGAAGGATCACCAGGTAAAAATCAAAGGGTATAGAATAGAACTGAATGAAATAGAAAACTGTCTTATAAAGCATCCTGCCGTAAAAAATACAGCTGTAATAGACCGCTCGGATGCGGACGGGAAGAAATACTTATGCGCGTATTATTGTTCAGATGCGCCACTTGGCATATCTGATATGAGGATGCATTTGGCGAAGGAACTGCCCGAATACATGATACCCTCCTGTTTTATTCAAATGGACGAAATTCCTTTGACCTCTAATGGGAAATTGGATAGGAAATCTCTACCGGAGCCTGATGTATATTGTAATAAAGATAACAGTTATATTGCTCCCCGAAACTCTACGGAAGATGAATTGGCAAGCATATTGGAAGACGTATTGGGCATTGCTGAGGCGGGAATTACCGATAACTTCTTTGAACTTGGGGGAGACTCCCTAAAGGCACAGACATTTATCAACAGGATTCATAAAAAACTTTTAGTTAAAGTCCCAATCATTTATCTTTTCAAGGAACCTACCATTGAAAAAATAAGTGAGTACATCTTGAAAGGAAGTAGTGCCCGTAATACCGAACAGCAATATAAACCTGCAGAGGAAGTCAAATACTACTGGTCACCTGTAGTGCACTGGAGCCAAAGTGAAAATGCCATACATATAGAGATGTATTCCTACAAGGGTATTGCGCCGGACTTATTCCCCAAACTGTATTTTATTACTCAGAAAGGTGTTACATTAAGTGAGCTCCTCAATGAATTCTCTGAGTTTGATGAAAATGATGTGAAGAATTTTGTAAGTGGTCTGATCAATAACAGGGTACTTGTAGACAGGATGCTGACTTATCATGAGATATCGTACCCGCAAAGCAAGTTCTTCAAAAACCCTTATGGAGAAGAACTGCTGTATGATTCCGAAGCGTATGATGATTTTAAGAAGCATCAAATGAACAGGAGTTTCGAAAAGGCTGACCAGGCAAAGATACTATTACAAAACAGAAACGATTTTCCCGCATATATTAAAGACAGACGCTCGTACAGAGTGTTTGACGAGAGCAGGGAAATACCGTTTTCAACCTTCTCACAGCTGCTTTCAGTATTTATGCAACAACGGGAAAAAGAGAAAATCACCTATTTCTATCCAAGTGCCGGAGGACTATATTCCATTGACGTCTTTATTTATATCAAAGAAAACAGGGTAGAAGGTGTGAAAAAGGGATTATACTATTACAGTCCTATAGATAATAGTCTTCAAGTTGTAAATGATACCGATGAACTGCCGGAAGATATACATTATCATACGAATAAGGCAATATATAAGTCGTCGGCTTTTTCTGTCTTTTTGATTTATGATGCAAGTGTAAATATGCCTAAGTATGGCCCTTTAGGCTATTTCTTCGGATGTATAGATTCAGGGATCATCGTATCATCTTTGACACAATCGGCTGAACTGGTGAATATCGGACTGTGCTCCATTGGCGATATGGATTTTAAGAAAATTGAGAAGCTATTCTGCCTGGATGAAAATCAAACATTTATCCATGCCATAGAGGGGGGCTTAAAGCCTGATTTATCTGTGACAGATTCAAAAGATGCCGGGCAGGAGCATAATAGATTGACGGGATATAACTCTTCCGGAGCAGCTATGTCTACGACTGGGCATCAGTTAAGAAAACAGGAGTATTATCCTGTATCATCAGCTCAAAAACGGTTATTTCTATTGCAATTATTACAACCGGAAAGTACGGGGTATAACATACAGGATATAAAAGTAATCGAGGGAAAGCTGGATATTGTCAGAATTGAAGATACATTTAAGAAACTTATTAACCGGCATGAATCCTTACGGACATCTTTTGAGGCTATTGAAGGTGAGCTGAAGCAGAGAATATGGGAAAACGCCGACTTTAAATTGGGTTGCCTGGAAGCCGGAGAACAGAATTTGGACTTGTTGGTAAAGGGATTGGTCAAGCCTTTTATCCTGGCCGAAGCTCCACTGTTCAGGGTATCTATCATTCGCACAGATGAGGATAGGTATGTTTTATTCCTGGACATGCATCATATCATTTCCGATGGAACTTCTGCAGGCATACTGATGAAAGATTTCATTACTCTTTACTCAGGAGCGGATTTGGAAGAACTAAAAATCCAATATAAGGATTATACCATCTGGCATAACAAGTTCATAAAATCCGATATTGCAAAAGAGCAGGAAAAATATTGGCTGGAGGTATTCTCAGGTAACATACCTGTGCTGAATATTCCTACTGATTTTCCAAGACCTGATATGCAAAGCTTTGAAGGGAACGTTATCAAATTCTGTGCTAACGGAATAACAGCAAAAAAGCTCAAAGGAATTGCTGCAGAGAAAGGATCAACCCTTTACATGGTTTTAATTGCAGCATATTACGTGTTACTTTCGAAATATTCGGCTCAGGAAGATATCGTGGTTGGTACTCCTATCGCGGGAAGGCTTCATAGTGATTTTGAGGATACCATTGGCATGTTTTCAAATATGCTGGCATTAAGAAATTATCCTGCAGGGCAAAAACTCTTCTCTGAATTTTTAGAGGAGGTAAAGCAGAATACATTAAATGCATTTGAAAATCAAGGATTCCAGTTTGAAGAACTTGTAAACAAGCTGGGACTAAAAAGAGATGTGAGCCGGAGCCCTTTGTTTGACACCGTGTTTGTTCTTCAGAACACATTCAGCCCATTATTGCAATTTGACAACTTCAGGATAAAGGAGTTTGACTATAATGGGAGATCGGCTTTGTATGATATACTGCTCGAGGCATATGAGCAAGCAGATAACATTTACTTCAATTTTTACTACTGTGACAAATTATTCAAGAAAGATACCATCAGCAGGATGTCACAGGACTATCTTAAAATTTTATCAAGCATAACTGAAAATAATAACATGAAGCTTTCCGAGATTGAGATTGGGGACATAAACATTAAAAAACCGAAAGCATCCAGGCAAGAAATTCAGTTCAACTTCTAAGCTGGGGGAGATAAACTCATATGGATAAATATACAAAAAATATCATGCTGTCAAGTGAAAAATTTAGAGAGGAAAGGCAATATTGGCTGGACAAGTTGCAGGGAGACTTTAGCATGACAGGGATTCCGGCTGATTATCCTTATTCGGTAAATACCGGCTTCAAAGCCTCAATGATTACTAAAAAGATATCAGGAGAAATTTTCGACAGGATAATGAAGATTGGAAATTGTACTGAACTTAGTGTGTATATCATTTTGCTGGCTGCAGTTAAAAGCCTTATGTATATTTATAACAGAAATGAAGATATTGTTGTCGGTATGCCTGTCCTAAAAGCCAAAGAGCAGTCAGCAGTGAACATAAACAGTTTGCTGCCGCTCAGGGACAGCATTAATGCAAATACACCCTTCAGAGAAATACTGACGGGTGTAAGCCGTACAGTAACAGAAGCGGATGAATACGGATATTTTCCTTTGGATGGGGTTGCCGAACTTTTAGGGATACATACAAGTCAAGGATTGTTTCCGCCATTTAGGACAGTTGTATTACTTGATGACCTGCATGAAAATGCAAATATAGCCTCGTGCGGTGCTGATGTGGTAATAGCCTTCAAGTTAGGCGAAGGAAGCATTGGGGTAAACATAGAATATAACAGCTCTTTATTTAAGGAAAACACAGTATCAAGATTTTACGCTCATTTATCCAAGCTTTTGGAAAGTGTAATGAGAACACCTGAAATCCGGCAATATGAAATAGAAATTTTGCCTGATGACGAGAAAAATATGCTGCTATTTGATTTTAATGATACTGATGCCGAGTATCCCAGGAATAAAACCTTACATCAACTGTTTGAAGAGCAGGTTAGTAGGAAGCCTGACAACATAGCCATACTATTTGGCGACAAGGAAATTACATATGGGCAGTTGGACAAAAAAGCAAACAGATATGCAAATTATTTGATTCAGGAGCATGGCATCAAACCCGATGCTCTCGTCGGAGTAATGCTGGATAAATCGGAGGAGCTTATTGCGGTTACAATAGGGATCCTTAAAGCTGGAGGTGCTTATGTACCTATAGACCCTGAATATCCTGAGGAACGCATTAAGACCATTATTGATGATGCCGGGCTTAATGTTGTTATTTCAAGTAAAAAACATATAAAACTTCTTAACAGAATTCAATGGGAGTGTAATTCCCTTAAAACATTTCTATGCATAGACTCTACTGATGTTTATGGGGAGGAAGAAGATGAAAAAAGCGAACTGATGCGGGAGGAAGTATGGAAGTACGTTGGCCTGAAGGCTAAAGACGATATTGAAGCAGGAGCATGGGTAAACAGTTACACGGGAGAAAACCTTACAGAGCTGGATATGGAAGAGTATTCAAATAATATAGTAAGAAAACTCAAGCCCTACCTCAATAAAAGTGTAAAAGTTTTGGAAATAGGCTGCGCATCAGGCCTTAGTATGTTTAGAATAGCCCCCGATGCAGGACTGTATTATGGAACTGATTTATCCGGAGTAATTATAGAAAAAAACAGACAGCGGGTAAAAAACGAGGCTGTTCAGAATATTAAGCTTTCCTGTATGCCGGCACATGAGATAGACAAGATAGACGAAGCTGAATTTGACATAATCATTATGAATAGCGTTGTTCAATGTTTTCACGGGCATAACTACTTAAGGCAGGTAATTTCAAAATGCATTAACCTGATGAGCAAAAAAGGTATAATTTTTATCGGTGACGTAATGGACCAGGAATTGAAAGCCGGTTTGATCCAGTCCACAATTGAATTCAAGAAGAAGAACCGGGATATGAATTATAGGACGAAAACAGATTGGTCCGTGGAACTATTCCTTTCAAAAAGATTTTTTGAGGACCTTCGGGTTGATTTTAAAGAAGTAGTTGATGTAAATTTCTCAGAGAAAATATATACAGTAGAGAATGAACTGACACAATTCAGATATGACGCAATGATTCATGTTGATAAGTCTGCAGTCTTTCAAGATAGTACATTTCACAAGAATAAGCTGCAACATGGGCTTAAAGAGCTGAACAAATATGGAGTCGAAGGTGTGAGTACTAATGCAAATGCGGACAACCTGGCATATATCATTTATACATCGGGAACTTCAGGGAAGCCCAAGGGTGCAATGATAGAACATAAAAATGTAGTAAGACTTATGTTCAACAGTAAAATGCCATTTTCTTTCAGCCAGGACGATATTTGGACGATGTTTCATTCATATTGTTTCGATTTTTCAGTTTGGGAGATGTATGGCGCTCTGCTTTATGGGGGCAAGCTGATAATCATTCCCAGGATAATTGCACAAGATACAAGCAAGTTCAATGAATTATTAAGACACAATAAGGTTACCGTTTTAAATCAGACTCCATCAGCATTTTACAGGCTGATGGAGGAAGAGGTGAAATATGAATCAAACGATCTTTGCCTGCGGTATGTTATTTTTGGCGGTGAAGCATTAAAACCGGGCATGTTATCCGAGTGGAATAAAAAGTATGGCAATACAAAACTGGTCAATATGTATGGCATCACTGAGACAACCGTACATGTAACCTATAAGGATATAAGTGAAAATGAAATAAATTTGAATATAAGCAATATAGGTAAACCTATACCTACATTAAAAGCATATATAATGAGTGAGAATATGAAGCTGCTGCCTTTCGGAATAGCCGGGGAATTATGCATAGGCGGCGAGGGTGTATGCCGGGGCTATTTGAATAACCCTGAACTAACGGAAATAAAATTCGTCAGAAATCCTTATCAATCTGATGAAAGGCTGTATAAGTCGGGCGATTTGGCGAAAATGCTTCCTAATGGGGAAATGGAGTACCTGGGAAGAATTGACCATCAAGTTAAAATAAGAGGCCATAGAATAGAATTAAGTGAAGTTGAAAATACACTATTAAAGCATGAATCGGTAAAAAAAGCAGTAGTATTGGGTAAACTGGATATAAACGGAGAAAAATACCTGTGCGCTTATTTTGTTTCCGATATTGCCCTTACCGTATCAGACCTCAGAATATATCTCTCCGGGCAACTTCCTGAGTATGCCATACCTTCTTACTTTGTTCAGATAGATGATATTCCTCTAACCTCCAATGGTAAACTTAACGGTAAAATGCTGCCCGATCCTTTAGCTCATATTAATACTGGAGTTGAGTACCAGGGTGCAACGAATGAAATTGAAGAGAAACTAATTGTGATATGGAAGAGAATATTGAAAGTAGATAAAATCGGGATATTGGATAATTTCTTTGAATTAGGCGGGCATTCCTTGAAAGCTACTATACTGATTACCAATATTCATAAGGAGTTTGATGTTGAAATTCCGCTTACAGGAGTTTTTATGAATCAAACGATAAAAGAACTTGCGCTATTAATTAAGCAAAGCAAAAAGAATATATTTTATTCCATTCAAAAAGTGGAGGATAGAAAATTTTACGCCTTATCATCAGCTCAGAAGCGGCTCTATTTTGTAAATCAGCTGGATAGAAGCGGACTAGGCTACAATATTCCTGCAGCTATGATTATAGAGGGCATTGTTGACAAAAAACATATGGAAGATTGCATAAAGAGTATCGTCAGAAGACATGAAGTGTTTAGGACGGCTTTTGAATTAGTTGATGGTGAACCTATGCAAAAGATATGTCAGGAAGTTGATATGGCAGTTGAACACTTTAGCTGTAGAGAGGAAAATGTATCTGATATTATCGCTGAATTCATAAGGCCTTTTGATTTGTGCAAAGCTCCGCTATTGAGGGTTGGTTTTATAGAACTATGTGAACATAAGAATATGCTATTGTTTGATATGCATCATATAATAACTGATGGTACTTCCATCGGTATTGTAGTACGTGAATTTATCAGTGCGTATGAAAGAAAAGAACTGTCTCCGGTAAAGATTCAGTATAAGGATTTTGCGGAGTGGCAGAACAAGCTGTTTGGAACGGAAACAATCAAAAAGCAGGAAGAGTACTGGATGTACAGGTTTTCTGGGGAAATACCCGTACTAAACATGCCTACAGACTATGCAAGACCATCTATTCAAAGCTTTGCAGGAGATACGGTAAAGTTTACAGTACAAGATGATTTGGCCTGTAAGCTGTATCATCTTGCGTCAGAGTCAGGGGCTACTTTGTATATGGTATTACAGGCGGCATATAATATACTTCTTTCAAAGCATACCGGTCAGGATGATATAGTAGTGGGTTCACCCATTGCAGGACGACAACATGCAGATGTGCAAAATATGGTTGGCATGTTTGTTAATTCACTTGCAATGAGGAATTATCCAAAAGGAAATAAAACATTCCGACAGTTTCTTGAAGAGGTGAAGAAAGTATCCCTGGAAGCATTTGAAAATCAAGATTATCAATTTGAAGGACTTGTTGACAGATTGAACTTGAGGAGGGATTTGAGCAGAAATCCCTTATTCGACACAGTATTTTCCATGCAAAATATGGATACCGGTAGTGTGGAAATAGAAGGCTTAAAATTCTCGCCTTATGAATTTGAGTATAAGGTATCCAAGTTTGACTTAACGCTTAATGCAGCTGAGATAAAAGACTCTATAAGCTTTAGCCTGGAATATAACACTGAATTGTTTAAAAAAGAGACGATAGAAAGAATCGCAGTACAATTTATTAACATCATAAAGCAATTTACGCATAATCCTGACATGAGGCTGCAGGATATAGAATTGGTTACAGAGCAGGAAAGGAAGCAAATATTATTTGATTTTAATAATACAAGCATGGACTACCCATCTAATAAAACTATTATCGAATTATTTGAGGACCAGTGCAGAAAAACGCCGGATAATATTGCCTTGGTTTTTGATAACGGCCATATAAGCTATAGGGAGCTAAACGAGAAAGCTAATTGTATAGCTAGAGTTCTAAGAGAGAAGGGTATCGGTACTGATAGCATAGTTGCTATTATTGCCGAACAGTCTTTTGAAATGTTTACTGGGATTATGGGCATATTGAAAGCTGGAGGGGCTTATCTGCCTATTGACCCGGATTATCCCGCCGAAAGGATTTCATTCATCCTGCAGGATAGCGGGAGTGAACTTATAATCGGGAATAGTCATTTAGTGAGGCCGTTTGAAAAAAATACGGAGAGTATTCATCTGGAGGATATGAATAGGCATATTGGGGATTGCTCCTGCTTGAACGTTCATATCAGGCCTGAGAACCTGGCATACATTATTTATACCTCCGGCTCCACAGGCAAGCCTAAAGGGGTAATGACAGAACACAGAGCCCTGGTCAACCTATGCTGCTGGCACATAAATTATTATGGTATTACAAGTGCTGATCGAAGTACCAAATATGCCGGATTTGGATTTGATGCTTCAGTATGGGAGATTTTCCCCTATTTGATATCAGGCTCTACAATCTACATTGTTAGCAAAGAAACAAGATTGAATATAGAAGAACTGCATAACTACATAGAGAGTAACAATATAACAATAAGCTTTCTGCCGACACACATATGTGAGCAATTTATCAAGTTTGATAATAAGTCACTTAAGAAGTTGCTTACAGGGGGCGACTCTTTAAAATACTATGAAAAAAGGAATTATGAACTGATAAACAATTATGGTCCTACAGAAAACACAGTCGTAACAACCAGCTTTAATGTTCACGGGTATTGCGAAAGAATTCCTATAGGTAAACCTGTAAGCAACTGCCAGATATATATACTGGATAACTGCAATAAAGTACTGCCTGTTGGCGTACCTGGCGAGCTATGCATATCTGGTGACGGACTGGCAAGAGGATATCTGAACCAGCCTGAACTGACTGCAAATAAGTTTGTTCCAAACCCATTTCAACCGGAAAAAAGGATGTACCGGACTGGAGATATGGCAAGATGGCTGCCTGATGGGAATATAGAATTTATGGGAAGAATAGATCATCAGGTAAAAATACGGGGATTCAGGATTGAACTGGGAGAAATAGAAGCGCAGCTAATAAAACTCCATGAGATAAAAGAAGCAGCAGTAGCAGCAAAAGACGACTCAAATGGAGGCAGATACCTATGCGCATACATAGTAACTGATGAAGAGCTAAAGGTAAACACAATAAGAGAATACCTGTCTATGGAGTTGCCTGATTATATGTTACCCTCATACTATGTGCGATTGGACAAACTGCCCCTGACTCCTAATGGCAAGCTTGATATGAAGGCATTACCCGCGCCTGACGGAAGTATATGCACGGGAGTTGAATATGAAGCTCCGGCAAATAGTACAGAGGAAAGTATAGCAACGATATGGCAAGAAGTACTTGGCATAGAGAGAGCAGGACTCAATGACAACTTTTTTGATTTGGGTGGAAATTCTATGAGCTTGATAAAAGTACATAACAAGATAGAAAATGGATTCCCAGGTGTAATAAAAGTAACTGATCTTTTTTCAAAAGCGACAATCAAGGAAATAGCAGAATTCATAGATAATAGTATGAATCTTATTGAAAAAAGCGTTGGAATTTCAACTGTTGAATTGAGTTTGGATTATTTTAGCGGGGATTACCATAGATGCATAAGCGGCACATATAAAATAGCAATAAACGGGGATACGCTTAAGCGTATAAAGATCATTTCGCAAAATAAGAAGATAGAGAATATTGATATCTTAACGGCAGTTTATATCTACCTTCTGGCAAATATAGCAGAACAGGATGAAATTGCGGTTCTCGAGATGATTGATCCCAAGGGTATGTTTTATTCTATAGACATAAATAAGAACAAAATTGAAAGTATTGAACACCTTTTTGATTCTGTTTGCAGAAAGCGGCAGGAAGGGAAGAATCCTTACAGCATTCAGAGCATTGGACACAAAGTAAAGGAAATGTCCGGATTATCAATTATGCCAGTATTGATAAGAAAAAATTTATTGGTGCCGGGGTTGGAACTTTCGGATTACTTTGATTTGGTGCTGGTGGTTGATGAATACAATGAACAGCTCTCGATAAAAATTCAGTACGGCAGCAGACTCAATGAGGAAAAAGGGAATCAAATTGTAAATGGCTATTTCAGTCTTTTAGAACTTATGGTTGATAAATATATTAAGGAACATAAGCTGGAAAGTGAGGATACACAAGAATGCAAAAAAAATTAGTAGATTTCGATATAAATCATGTTAACCACAAGGGTATTACACAGCAGAATGCGGATGAGACAAAAGATATTGCAATCATAGGAATATCAGCGGAGCTGCCCCTGGCTGAAAACCTGGATGGATTTTGGGAAAACCTGAGAAATGGAGTTGACTGCATAAGAAAGATTCCAGAAGACAGAAGAAATGATATAGAAAGTGTTTTGCATCATTATAAGATTAAGAATTATGAATATGCAGAGCTGGCTTATCTGGATCATATTGATCAATTTGATTATAACTTTTTTGGTATTTCACCAAAAGAAGCAACTCTAATGGATCCTAACCAGAGGATACTTCTGGAGACTGCATGGAAGGCAATTGAGGATGCGGGGTATGGCGGGGAAAAAATCAAAGGCAGCAGGACAGGAGTTTATGTCGGCGTTATCGGCAATATGGCGTATTACAACCTTGTGGACACCTTTGAGCAAGCAAGCAGGGGGGTGGCATTTCCAGGCAATCTGGCTTCCATTGTAGCCGGCAGGATAGCTTATGTGTTGAATTTAAGGGGTCCGAGTATTGTGGTGGATACTTCTTGCTCCTCGTCGCTGGTGGCTTTACATTTAGCATGTCAGGCGATAAGGAATAAAGAATGTGATATGGCAATAGCAGGGGGGATAAAATTAGCTTTTTCACCTTTGAAATCAAGTGGTAGTTTTATGGGAACGGAATCTTCCGATGGAAGGACAAAAGCGTTTGATGACAGTTCTGATGGAACAGGCGGTGGAGAAGGTGTTGTGGCTGTTTTACTTAAGCCGCTGTCTCAGGCTTTGGAAGACAGAGATAATATACATGCAGTCATCAAAGGAAGCGCAATGAATCAGGATGGAAGAACTGTGGAGTTAACTGCTCCGAATCCTGAAGCGCAGGAAGATGTTATTGTCAGAGCATGGAAAGATTCAGGAGTAAATCCTGAAACAATAACATATATAGAGGCTCACGGAACAGGGACAAAGCTTGGAGATCCAATAGAAGTAGAAGGTATGCAGAGGGCTTTTGGAAAATATACCGGCAAAACGCATTTTTGTGCTATCGGGGCAGTTACGACGAATATTGGACATTTGGATCATGCTTCGGGAATAGTGGGATTGCTCAAGCTTGTTTTATCACTTAAAAATAAGGAAATACCAGCATCCCTGCACTATAAAACTCCAAATAGAAAAATGAATTTTATTGATTCACCTGTATATGTGAACGATCATTTACAGAATTGGAAAACAGATGGGTTTCCACTAAGAGGTGGTGTGAGTTCCTTCGGTTTAAGCGGCACGAATTGCCACGTAGTTCTTGAGGAAGCTCCTGAGCAATGGATAAAAGATATCCCACAAGAGAAAAGGATTAACATATTGACCTTATCTGCAAAAAGTGAATATTCCTTGCATGAGTTGATAAAACAATATTGTGAGTTCCTAAAACGGAACAAGACCGTCAAAATAAATGATATTTGCTACACTGCAAATACGGGGAGGGAACATCACAACTTTCGGTTGGCAGTTCAAGCAAAGGATATTGGGGATTTACTTAATAAACTGGAATTTCTAAGGGAAGAGAATCGCTCTGAATCGAAGCAAAGTGGAATTTACTATGGAAAGCTGGAAAAGGGTGCCTCTGAAAAAATGGATTTCATGAATCAGGAGGCATTGCAAAAAACAAGACAATACGTAAGAGGCGAGAAAAATGCACCTGAATTGATAGGTGACATATGCAGCTTATATGTAAAAGGGGCTGCAATACTCTGGAGTGAATTTTATACCGGGGAAAGGCTGAATCGGGTTAGCTTGCCAACATATCCTTTTGAAAAAACAAGGTGCTGGATTGATGTGCCAATGGTTATTCCCACAGCCTCTGAGAATAGAATAGAAGTACAGGATAGCCTTTGTGACAATTTAAAGGAAGAACGCAATTCTTCGGAAAAACGAGAGGAAGGAGATATAGAAAGTAATCAGGTAAATGTTATATTAAGTGGAAGAGATGACGGGAACTACTCCGAAATGGAGAGATTAGTTGCTGATATTATGTGTGAAGTTCTTGGAGAAAATGAAATATGCATCGATCATAAATTTTTTGATCTTGGAGGGCATTCTTTGAATGCAATACTGCTCTTGTCAAAGATCCATAAAGAAACAGGTGTAGAAATTTCATTAACAGATATGTTTGAAATTTCAACAGTTAAGGATATAGCGGAATACATAATAAAGTCCAGAGAGAAACAATATCTGTCAATAAAGAAAGCTCAAGAGAAGGAGTACTATTCATTATCACCCGCACAGAGAAGATTATATATACTAAACCAAATAGATAGCAAGGGCCTGACTTATAACATGCCGGGGACATTAATAATAGAAGGCAGATTAGATAAAGGCCGATTTGAGGATGCCTTCACGGAATTGATAGAACGGCATGAAACACTCAGGACAACATTTGAAACGGTTAATGGGGAGCCTGTACAAAAAATACATAAAAATGTGGAATTCAAAGTAGAATACTTTGAGCAGGACGAAGAGAATGTATTAGGTAAAATAAAGGAATTAATAAAGCCTTTTGCGCTAAATAAAGCTCCATTACTAAGGGTCGGATTAATAAAAACAAAAGAAGACAGGCACATAATGCTTTATGACATGCATCATATCATATCAGATGGCGTATCCATGAGCATAATTGTAAAAGAGTTTATACAGCTCTATGAAGGTTTAAAATTACCTGAGCTGAAGCTGCAGTACAAAGATTTCTCCGAATGGCAGAATCACCTCTTTCAAACAGAAGGAATAACAAAACAGGAAGAATACTGGAAAGAAGTATTCAAAGGGAATATACCAGTGCTTTCAATGCCTTTGGACTATAAAAGACCTGATACGCTGACATTTACAGGAGGGCGAATTAAGTTCGCCATTTCCAGTGATATTGTTAAGAAAATGCAAGAATTGATAAAAGAAAAAAATATTACGATGAACATTTTTCTTTTTTCTATATATAGTGTACTTCTTAACAAGTACTGTGCACAGAACGATATCACAATAGGATCACTTGTGGCGGGAAGGCAGCAGGCAGACCTTGAAAACATAGTAGGAGCATTTATTAATTTTATTCCAATCAGGATGCAGATAGATACTGATCAGAAATTTTTAGATTTTTTGCATTATACAAAAAGTACAATGATAACGGCATATGATAATCAAAGCTATCCTTTTGACAAAATTGTGGAAAATCTTGCAAGTAAAATTGACCATTCCAGAAACCCCCTGTTTGATACGATGCTGGTTTTTCACAATCAAGTGAACCACAGCAGCAGTATGGAAATAAACGGGCTGAAATTTTTCCCCTATGAAATTGATGCGAATTCTTCCGCATTGGATTTTAAAATGGATATTGTTTGTGATTCTGAAGAAAATTTCGAGTGTATACTGGAGTATAATGTAAATCTATTTGAAGAAAATTCAATGATATTATTTGGAAGACATTTCTGTGAACTCATTCAAATCATATTAGAAAATCCCTACAAAAAGATTTCCGAGATGAATCTTTTTTCGAAGGATGAAAAAGTGAATATGGAGCAAAAAAGAAAGTCATCTCAAATGGCGGTACTGGATCTGGTTATAAGTGCTACGTTTACTGCTGAACTTCTTGAAAGTTACATAAAGTGGTGGTGTATGAAATTCGGCGAAGAGCCAAATATTCAATTTGCACCCTATAATCAGGTATTCCAGGAACTACTTGACCCTAAGAGCCTTACTTCTCAAAATACGGGGGTAAATGTATTATTGATCAGGTTTGAAGATTGGATAAGGCATGATTACACAGAAGACGAGACTAAAATTGAAAAACTTGAAATGAATTTTGTGAGGCTTCAAGAATTAATTAAATATATAGAAAAAAAGGGGACATACCTTGTTGGTGTTTTCCCGACCTCTACACATATAGCTTTAGGAGATAAAATTTATAGTTACATTGAGGAAATGAACGACAGGTGGAAACAATTCCTTGAAGAATCAGAAGACGTATATATGGTGGACTTTACACAACTAACCGACAGCTATCATTTTGAAGAGATATTTGATCCAATAAACGATAAAGAGGGGCATATGCCGTTCACGGATAAATGCTTTGCGGCAATAGGAACGGAACTGGCAAGAAAGATATGCTCTTACAGAAAGCTGCCGTTCAAAGTAATCGTTCTTGATTGTGATAATACGCTATGGAAGGGAATCTGCGGAGAAGATGGCGCAACAGGCGTATTAATAGAAAGACCTTATGCAGAGCTCCAGAAACTTATGATACAAAAATCGAGTGAAGGGATGCTACTATGCTTATGCAGCAAAAATAATGAAGCTGACGTTTGGGAAGTATTCGATAAAAATGAGCAGATGCTGTTAAAAAGGGAGCATTTGGCGGCTTGGAAAATAGGTTGGGAATCAAAATCAAGCTATATCAGGAAACTGGCAAAAGACCTGAATCTTGGTACGGATAGTTTTGTATTTCTGGATGATAGTCCAACAGAATGCGCCGAGGTTATGATGAATTGTCCTGAGGTATTGACAATTCAATTACCGGAAGACCCTGAAGCAATACCTGCATTTCTTAAGCATGTATGGGCATTTGATAAGATAAGGGTAACGGACGAAGATAGAAATCGTACCGGGATGTATATTGAGGAAAGAAAAAGGCAGGAGTCAAAGGAGAATTATCTGTCTTTGGAGGACTTTTTCAAAGGACTTGAACTTAAAATGAGTATAAACGTAATGGAGTTGTCTCAAGTTTCTCGCGTTTCGCAGTTAACGCAAAGAACAAATCAGTTTAATTTAAGTGTAATACGTCGTGATGTGAAAGAGATCGGCGAACTTATAAGGAAACCCGGAATGAGGTGCCGCGTTATAGAAGCAAGTGACAGGTTTGGGGAGTATGGACTTGTAGGAGTGGTAATTACAGAAGAAAAAGAAGGATACATGTTTATTGATACGTTACTTTTAAGCTGCAGGATATTAGGTAAAAGAGTAGAAAACGCCCTATTTCAGCAACTGAAAAAATATTGTGAAAAGAATCGTATTCATACGATAGAAATGCATTATAAACCAACAGCCAAAAATAAGCTCGTTGTAGATTTTATTGAGGAAATTGGTTTTATGAAAGCTAAAGAAACCGAGGAGTATATCAAATATTCCATACCGGTGAAGGAATTACCGGAACAGGATGATGTAGTTGACTGCTACTTTGATTCAACCTACAGAAAAGAATTGCGAACAGATAAGGGGAATGAACTGCCTGTTCATACTGAGTCGATGTCTTCCCGAGTAAGGCATATGACGGAGGACATACAAAAGTCGATGGGAGAAGATGAAGTTTCCGATAAAAAAATAGAAAGAAAAATAGATAAAACGTTTCATATGTGGAATGTAAATATCATAAATGAAAGAAATCTGTTGCATCGCAATTATTTGATGCCGTTAATGAACTATACTGCACAGGATTTACTCAAACTACCTGTTCGCGAAGGGATAGAAAGGAATATTAAAAAAGCAAAGTATGAAGCTCCGACCAGTGAAACGGAAGAAATACTGGTGCAAATATGGCGGGATATACTGAACGTAGAGAATATTGGTATAAATGACGATTTCTTCGAACTTGGCGGGCATTCTTTAAAGGCTCTCAAGCTAATTCATTTGGTAAATGAAAGGCTGCATGTTCAACTCCCACTTATGAGTATCTTGAAGAATCATACGATAAGGGAATTGGCAGATTACATATCAAAATTCAGGTACTATACAGGGGAGATCATTTCTGAACAACCACTTGTTTTGCTAAATAGAAATGGCAAGCAAAACGTATTTGCATTTCCTTCATTGATAGGATACGCGATAGGGTATCATCGCTTGGCGAAAAATGTAAAGTCTGCATCCTTTTATAGTTTTGAGTTTCTTGAGGCGGAGAATAGGATTGATATCTACATTAATGCAATTACAAGAATACAACCAAAGGGACCATTTGTTTTGCTGGGATACTCCGCCGGTGCGAATCTTGCATACGAAGTCGCAAAAGAATTGGAACGATTGGGGCAGGAAGTCTCCGACTTGATTATTATGGATGCCACGCCAGGAAAGGCCGTTCATGCATCAATGACGCCTGAAGAAATGATTTCATATGATTTTGCCAGATCAAAGCTTTTAATGTTTTTATCCGATTATGAAGGTTATGTTGAAGGGCAAATAGAGATTGAACATGCGCTTGAGGAGGTTGTAAATCATTCGCGTTTATACGCGGATTATAGTTCAAAACTTGTTAATGAAAAGGGAATTCATTCAACGGTCCATCTGATTAAGTCGGATAACTCAAAACAAGATCCTATTGAGAAAGAGTGGGAAAGTTTTACGGGTCAATTTGTTGAAACTTATCAAGGAGTGGGGCCACATGATGATATGATCTTTGAGAGATATTCTGACGAGAATGGGAGAATTATAGACGGTATTCTAAGGGAAATCAGTAAAAGAACATGATTGGCGGCTCTTATATTATCAGGTCAACGAAGATAAATTAGAAAATTGTAACGGAAAGAACTGTACGCATATAAATTGGAGGGAACAATGGGAGATACAATAGATTGTCTGTTTATAGGACATAATGAAATGCAGTTTGACGAGTATGAAAAAACAATAAGATCCATGAGTATAAAGTCGGGAGCGTATAGAGATCTGAACTTAAGCTTTATACAAATGAATGGAAACCGATTCAATGCGCCGGATTTGTTCAACCACTATTTCTATAAAATGGGAGACCGGAAAGATGATTTTGGTCCATTAAACTTAGGGAATATATTCAGTAATGCCATTGCCTATTTAAGCAGCTTCCTGGAAAGAAGAGGGCTTACTACAGACTATGTAAATTCTTTTCAGTATGAAAAGGACTCACTGATCGAAAAGTTGAAAAATAGCAATATTACTGCTATAGCTATTCCTACTACACTATACGTTTCTGTTTTTCCAATACTGGAAATAATGAAGTTCATAAAAAAATACAATCCTACCGCAAAAGTGATACTAGGGGGCCCATTTATTGCAAACAACTTGTCCGGGGATAATGTAGCTGCTATACAATTTATGTTTAAGTCTATTCATGCTGATTTTTATATTAACTCATCACAGGGGGAGGAAACCCTGTCTAACATTGTTTACGCACTGAAAAGCGGCAGTGATATTTGCAGTATTGAGAATATTATTTATAAGAATAAGGAAGGTTCGTATTCACACACTCCTCTGAAAATTGAAGACAACGAACTTTCCGAAAACATGATAAACTGGAACCGGTTTTCTGGCGGGCTTGGAAAGTGTCTAAGTGTACGCACATCTATTTCTTGCCCTTTTTCATGTTATTTCTGCGAATATCCTCAGAGGGCTGGAAGGTACCGGTATACAAGTGTGGAAACGGTGGAAAGGGAACTGAATGAGATAAGCCAGTTGGGATACGTTACGAGTGTCAGCTTTGTTGATGATACGTTTAATGTACCTCCTGATAGATTTAAAGAGATTCTTAAAATGATGATTAAAAATAATTATAAGTTTAAATGGAATTCATATTTCAGGTGCCAGTATGCAGATAGAGAAACGGTAGAATTAATGAAGGAAAGCGGATGTGAGGGTGTTATTCTGGGTATCGAATCCGGTAGTGATAAAATACTAAGCAATATGAACAAGGCGGTAACGGTTGAAAAATACAGGCAGGGAATCAATCTGCTTAATGAATACGGCATTGTTTCTGAAGCATCTTTTATTATTGGCTTCATAGGAGAAAATTCGGATACTTTTAATGAAACGGTACAGTTTATTGAAGAATGCAGGCCCACCTTTTACAGACCGCAAGCATGGTATTGCTCAACTCTTGCACCTGTTTGGCAAGAAAGAGAAAAGCTAAAAATAAAAGGTGTTGGTTTTGAATGGTCGCATGATTCGATGGATTCCAATGTAGCTTTTGGCTTGGTTGAGAGTATGTTTATAAATATTAAAAAGTCTACATGGGTACCCCAGCATAATTTCGATTTCCCAGGTATTGTAGGCTTAATGCACCGAGGTCTCGATTTGAGCCAAATTACCGAATATGTAAATTGCTTCAATGATGGGATTAAAGAAAAACTGATAAATCCACAAAGCAAAGAATTAAGTGAAGAAAATAAAAATAAAATGGAAAGTTTCTTTGAGAAACTTTAAATAACAGAAATGAACCAAATTGCTTATAGTAAATAACACTGAAGGGATAAAAAAAATGAGTAAACAAAATTTTGAAGTGAATCATCTTCAAATAAGGAGGAATCAATGAAGCTTCTTCTGATCAATATTTATCCATTGGATAACATAGCGAAGTATACGATTTCCTCTTATATGTTGAAGGTTTACCTCGACAGCAAGGTAGCCGCAGAGGATGGCCTGGTGGCAGAAGTGCTTAATTTCAGCGCCGCAACTCCTACGTTAAGTATTTGCAGTGAAATAAAAAAGCATTCTCCGAATGTAATCGGCTACAGCAGTTACGTATGGAATATTGAGAAATTCATTGATGTCATAAAAAACCTGCGGACGGAAATGGAAAGCGTACATGTATTAGGTGGCCCTGAGATTTCTATGGAGCGCATCGCTACCATTGGCGGTCCCAAGGTTGCAGATTTTTATATAATCGGGGAAGGAGAAATCAAGCTTACAAATCTGATCAGGTATTTGATGTCCAGGACCGCAGGAGTGGAAAGGCCGCTCCCTCCGGGGATAGTTGCGTGGGAAAAAGACGGTAATACCATGGTTTATCAAGAGGATGCCACCATAGTTCCCCTGGAGGACATACCATCCTTGTATGTGACGGGGGTTTTGGACGAAAAATTATATAAAGGCGGACAGGTATTCATAGAAACCCA
This sequence comes from Bacillota bacterium, assembly GCA_023399355.1. Classification (GTDB taxonomy): domain Bacteria; phylum Bacillota; class Clostridia; order Acetivibrionales; family DTU013; genus UBA1305. The sequence continues at coordinate 25,325 of JAEWQC010000043.1, forward strand.
GCGTGGATGCAAATACAGGTGTAAATACTGTGTTTACCATAAAAACCTTCCGCATGTATCCTACTACCCGATGAGAAGAGTCCTGGAGGAGATTGACTACCTGATTATTCAAAAAAAGGTTTTGGCGTTGAGATTCATCGATGCTGTATTTACATCCGATTTAGACAGGGCAAAATTGATTTCAGGTCATCTGGCTGTACTAAAAGAAAAAGGAGCAAATATACCTTGGGTATATTGGGAATTCAATTATGAAAGTGTTGACGACGAGTTTCTAAAGAGTGTAGCTGCATTAAAGAAGAAAGAATATATCAACAATTTTAGGGAGGCTTTGCCTGTAGATAGGCCGCAGATGTATTCACAGCTGTTAAAGGATTATACTGTCGTCAACTGTATGGGGGTTCAGTCATTTAACGAGAAATCTCTAAGAGCGGTTGCAAGGCATCCTGTGAACCGGGATTTATTTCGGAGCTTTATGGAAAAATGCAGGGACTGGAATATTGTTTTAAAAATTGATATCATTTTGGGTCTGCCCTTTGAAACTCTTGAATCCTATTTTGAGGGGCTGGAATTTATCTTGCCGTTTTTCAGACAAACGGATCATATGCTGAACATTCATATTCTTCAGGTCCTTCCGGGAACGGGGATTGAAAAGCTTTACAGCGACTATGATATGCAGTTTTCCGTCAATGCACCCCACTGCGTTCAGTCAACCAATGGGATGAGCAGGGAAGAGCTTGTACTGGCATCCAGAATAACGGCGGTTTTGTTCAGGATTATAAACTCCCCCTTGAGGGAAGTGATTTTCATGCAGGAAGAAAAAACAGGCAAGGGATATATCTCTATCCTCCGGAGCTTTGTTGAAAAAATTCTGATGGATGAAAAATTTGCAAATGCCGGACTGTGCAAGGATGAGGGGGTAGACGACATCTATTGGAATCAGGATGTCTTTGGGGACATACCTACGGCTTGGCTGAAGGATAATTTGACAGCATAGTACACGCTTTTGGACGATATCTATTCGTTGTGTTTTGGTAAAGAGGGAAAAATTAATATTATAGAGATGAGGAAGTGATATTTATGGAAAAGGCGATTGAAGTAAGGGACTTAAAAAAAAATTATGGTAAGTCGGAAGCTGTAAAAGGTGTGGATTTAGATATATTAGCAGGTGATTTGTTTGGCTTTTTAGGGCCTAATGGAGCAGGAAAAAGCACCATGATTAACATGCTGTGTACGATGTTGAAGCCTACAAGTGGTACTGCTGCAATAGGTGGCTTTGATATTATTAAAGAAAAAGCCGGGGTTAGAAAAAGTATTGGCATAGTATTTCAGGATAATACGCTTGATGAAAAACTAACAGCATATGAAAATCTATTACTTCACTGCCGTTTCTATAATGTACCGGGAAATGAAAGAAAGAGCCGTATTGACAAAGTGCTTGAAATGGTGCAGTTGTCAGACAAAAGCAGTAGTTTTGTCGGAACATTTTCAGGTGGCATGAAAAGAAGGCTGGAGATAGCAAGGGGATTAATACACTACCCCAAGGTGCTTTTCCTTGATGAACCAACAATAGGACTTGACCCACAAACCAGAGCTAATATTTGGGACTATATAGTTAAACTTAGAGAAAAAATTGGAATTACCATATTTCTTACAACACATTATATGGATGAAGCGGAAATATGCAATAAAATTGCAGTAATTGATGCTGGAAGGATTATAGCCCTGGATACTCCGAATGCTTTGAAGGATAGCGTAGGAGGAGATATTATAGAAATTTCGACTGAAAACAATAAAAAGGCAAAGGAAAAACTGCTTGAAAAATATTGCAAGCAGGTGAAAGAAGAAAATGAAATAATAACCTTTGAGGTTGAAAAAGGGAAAGAGTTCATTGTGGATTTTGTTAAGGATTTTGATATTACCATTAAAAGTATTAATCTTAGGAGACCTACTTTAAATGATGTTTTTCTTAAGTTAACGGGGAAATTGATAAGAGAATAATACTTGTTAAACTGATAAATAGAATTGGATATTTATCAATATATTATTGGAGGGATTACTATTATGGAATGTGTTTTTGGGTTGTGGTATAGAGATGTAATAAAGTTTTTCAGGGATAAGTTTACTATTATCAGCTCATGTGCTTTACCTTTTTTATTTTTGGTTGTCTTTGGAAGCGGGATGGGCGGTGCAATAAAATCACTATTAATAGGAGCGAATGCCCCTGAAGAATTATTAAAATTTAATTTTATTCAGTACATGTTTCCTGGTATTATTTCAATGGCCGTATTTACGACAACCATGTTTACTGGTTTTTCAATAATACAGGACAGGCAAATCGGCTATTTGAAAGAAGTGCTGGTCTCACCCGTGTCAAGAGTATCAGTTGCAGTGGGAAAAATTCTTGGATGCTCCACAGCTGCATTAATACAAGGAATTTTAATGCTTGTATTTGCACCCTTTATTGGTATTTCATTAAGCGTGGGAATAATTGTAAAAATCATACTATCAATACTTCTGGTATCGTTTACCCTTTCATCTGTCAGTATTCTACTCGCAAGCTTTATTAAAGATAACCAGGGATTTACGATGATCGTACAGGTGGTGTTATATCCGATGTTTTTCCTTTCCGGCGCATTTTTCCCACTGTATGGGATTCCAAAATGGATGGATATTGTTGTACGGATAAATCCGATGACCTATATTGTAGATTTTACGAAAAGAATTGTACTTGATGCGGATAAATTCAGCCCCGTGCTTAAGCAAGCCATGGGGCTGAATCTTAAAGTATTAAACCATGAAGTAACAGGTACTGATGAATTGATTTTACTCATAACTATGGGCGTCTTATTTACAATAATTACTGCCTGGAGTTTTAGCAGGGCGGAATAAAAATTTGTTTACAATTAATCCAGTAAATTCATCAGGTTTAGTGAAATATGCTAAAAAGTAGCTTGCTTCTATCCCGAAAGCGGTATAAACTTAACTTGGGAACTGTGATTTTTATTATAATCCTGAAGGAATACTAAGCAAATCGAGATATCCTAAAGCCGCTGAGAATAGCACATCACAGGATTTCGCAGATCAAGTCTGCAAAACCCTTATCCCCCAGTCCGAATCCGTGTGGCGCCTCCAAAGCCTTGTAGAATTCCACTTCTATGGGCTTTTTTATTGCCATTTTCCTGATATAGGGATAAGTGCCTGCCTATTAACTCATATATTAAAAATGATAATCTGGAACCTGCAAAGTAGGGTTGAATGATATTTGCTTTAAGAATGAGACTCTAGCATCAAGAAAAGAGACGGCTAAAATAAGACCAAAAGAATATTACCATACCGGCGACAATGATTAACTTGCTTAAGTGATTCGTAAAGCAGTAATTGATAGGTTTACAAAAGTAGAAATTGATTATAGGCCAGGAAAACTGATATAATTATATTCAAACAGTGACCATACTTCCTTTTAGGTATTTGGTTTCTTGACAATTCATTTATATTAAGAAAGGGCCATTGTTTTTTATTCAAAAAAATCTGTACCCCTAACATTCCTAATAACAAAATCTATTTTAAATCTAAATAGATTAACGCAAACAAAAACAAGTTGGAGGTTAATATGAAAAATCAGAATCTGATTCTACATTGCGGTGCTTGCATTGAAATGAATGATCCGAGTAACAGCCATTTTCATGATGAGTTTGAACTGCTGTATATATCCAGAGGATCAGCAAAGGTCATTGTAGATAAAAAAGAGTATGAACTTTCCAGGGGAATGGTCACATTTATCGGCCATCTGGAAGAACATTCCATAAGGGTGCTGTCAGAGGATTATCTTTATTATTACCTGATTATCAATAGCAATCAGTTTGAACAACTTATTCATGAGCCAAGACTCATTTCCATATTCAGAAACCGTTCTGCGCATTTCACTCATACTTTACAGTTTGTGGAGCAGGCGGATATCCTTGATGCCTGCTTTGCCGCAATCTGTCATGAAGTAGACCTCAAGAGACCGTATTACAATGAAATGATTCATTCCTACCTGACTCAGATTTTGATCGCTGCTTACAGGAAGGAGCCGATGGAATTTGATTTTATTAATACCAATATGACTTCTGCTATTTATAGTATAGAAAAATACCTTGAAGAAAATTTCATGAGTGATATCCGAATCAGTGATATTGCAGACAGTTACTATATCAGTGTGAATTATCTCTCCAAATGTTTTCGCGCGCTAAGCGGTTATACACCTAAACAGTATCTAAGCCAATGCCGTATTGCCAATGCAAAATCCATGCTGATTCATACAGATACTTCCGTACAGAATATAGCGATTAAATGTGGCTTTAACGATGTAAATAATTTTATTAGGAAATTTAAGGAGGAAACAGGAATTACGCCATACAAATACAAAGAAAACAGTAAGTGAAATTTACGTATTTTAAAGCAACTTCCTATGACAAACAGATAGAAATATATTTTATACTAAGTATTACAAGAGGATATAGAGAAAGGATTGGCTTTGGTGAAAACAAAAATTGCGGTGAATGAAATTAAAAAGAACAGAGTCCTGTTTGCTATGGCGGCTCCCTCAATAATATTGACGTTTGTAATGGCGTATCTTCCTATGTCCGGGCTTGTTCTCGCGTTCAAAAATTATCGATATGATAAAGGCGTTTTTGCAAGTGCCTGGAATGGATTTGATAATTTTGCATACTTGTTCTCTTCCGGATCAGGATGGCTGATTACAAAAAATACAATTTTATACAATATCTTAAATCTTGGCACATGCCAGCTGCTGGCTATACTGATAGCCATTGTAATCTCGGAAATGCCAGGGAAAATATTTAAGAAAGCATCACAGTCGATCATTTTCCTTCCTTACTTCATTTCTTGGGTTATTGTGGGAACCTTTATTTATAACATTTTTAATTATGAAACAGGTGTGATGAATAATACATTGAGGCTTATCGGACATTCGGAAGTAAATGTTTACAGCATGCCTTGGATATGGCCCTGGATAATATGCATGTTTAATTCCTGGAAATGGAGTGGTTATAATTCTATTATCTATATTGCAGCGATTACCTCCATTGATTCTGAGCGGTTCGAGGCTGCGGAGATTGACGGAGCCAATATATTTCAGAGAATTCATTATATAACCTTTCCATCCATCAAACCGACAATTATTACAATGCTTCTGCTCCAGGTAGGAGGTATCCTAAGAGGCGACTTTCAGATGTTTTATCAGATTATAGGCAGAAACGGTCAGCTATATAATGCTACGGATGTCATAGATACATATGTGTTCCGTTCCCTGGTTTCCAACGCCAATATGGGAATGACTGCGGCGGCCACGTTTTACCAGTCTTTCATTTGTTTTATAATCATTGTTGCAGTTAATGCCATTGTTAAGAAAATAGATGCAGATTATGCATTGTTTTGAGAGTAGGGGGCGTTCGAACATGTCAGAGAATGGGAAAAAGCATATAAAGGCTAAATACTTAGACTCGACCCAGGTATTCAATAGCATTGGCTATATTTTCATTACAATAATGACACTTGCCTGTCTTCTTCCGTTTATAATGATGGTTTCCGGTTCCTTAACATCGGAGGCTTCAATACGGTTGAATGGCTACGGTCTGTTACCGCTTGATTTTTCGACGGAAGCCTATCGTATGCTTTTTAAATATCCGGAAAAGATATGGCGGGCATATGGAGTATCCATTTTCATTACCGCTGTCGGTACGGCGATAGGATTGTTCCTGATTACCATAACGGCGTATGTCATAAGCAGGAAGGATTTCAGATACCGTAACGTAATTTCCTTCTTTTTCTATTTCACAACTTTATTTAATGGAGGTATGATCTGCTCATATATATTCTTTATTCAATACCTGCACTTGAAAGATAATCTTTTGGCTTTGATCTTGCCGGGTCTGATGAATGTCTTTTATCTGCTGATTATGAGAGGCTTTGTATCAGATATCCCAATGGCATTGATTGAATCGGCTAAAATTGATGGAGCAGGAGAGCTCCGGGTCTTTATACAAATCGTAGTACCGCTGCTGAAATCCGGACTGGCCACCATCGGCCTGTTTACTGCACTGGGGTACTGGAATGACTGGTACAATGCCATGCTCTATATTACTAGCGATACCAAATATCCTTTGCAATACATGCTGTATGATATGATGATGCAAGCTCAGGCGCTCGGATTCATTGCAGAGCATGCGGGAGTACATGTGGAAAATATTCCTACAAATTCATTAAAGCTTGCAATGGCTGTTGTGGCAACCGGACCGGTAATACTTCTATATCCATTTGTACAAAAATACTTCGTAAAAGGCATCACAGTAGGAGCGGTAAAAGGGTAAGCATGATACGTCGCGACTATTATTGCCTGGGCGGAGTTCAGTGTAAGTCACATGTTCCGTTTTGGTCGTGAGACCCGATGATGGGCTCGCTTACAAGTCTTATAAATCGATCCATTGATATTAAACAGAGCTTCTATAAATAGAAAATCTGTTAAATATAATGCCATAATATTTAGAAGGAGGCAGTTTTATGAAAAGAAAAACAAGTAGGGTTTTGACTATGGCAATTGCTATTATTATGTTGGTTGCAGTAATTTCCGGTTGCGGAAGCACCAACTCGGACAATTCTACGGGGACTCAGGTTACTGCTGCTCAAACATCTGCAGCATCAGGGTCGGGGACAGTTGAGAAGGCAGCTGCGAACCTGGATACGTCAAAGCAGGTTGAACTGGTTGTCTATGAATTGGGAGACAAGTTTGCAGGACAGGATGAAGTAGATGATAATTTCAATAAGATTGCACTTGAAAAGCTGAATTGTACTTTGAAGGTGAACTGGATTCCATGGGCGGACTTTGGTAACAAATATCAACTTCTTTTCTCATCAGGTGAGCAGTTTGATATGGCATATAGCGGAGGTTGGTTAAATTATTCGACTTTAGCCAGAAAAGGTGCATTTATGAACCTGGATGAATTATGGCCGCAATATGCCCCGGATAATTACGCAATGCAGACGGAAACCGCTAAGGATCAGGCCAAGGTAGACGGACATATTTACTGTATCCCAAGGTTGTACTCAAGCAATTCCGCATATGGAATCAGCTATCGTACCGATCTGACGGAAAAGTTAAACTGGAATGGAAAACTGGATACTTTTGATGATATGGCAGTATATCTGCAGCTTATAAAGGATAATTGCCCAACCGTTGAGCCACTTGGCGTTCCCGGCGGTTCACAGATGGATGACCTGTTCATGTATAATAATGGAATTTATCCTATTTCAGGGACAATAAATGATTTCCTTTTTATTGATCCATCACAGGACAAACCTCAGCTTTTTACATATTATGAATATGATAAAACCAAAAATTTCCTGGATATGATGAATGATTGGAATGCGAAGGGATTCTTCTCGAAATCAGCTCTGTCGGATACGGACACTGGAAAACTGACAGAAGGTAAATCTGCAGTTGCCATTCATAATTTGAGCACCCATATCGGTCTTTGCACGCAATATCCCAAGTTTAAATTCAAGTACACCAACTTTGTAAAAGATGTATCTTTTCTTCCTTATACTCAGGATGTGCTTGTTATCTCCAAAACGTCACAAAACCCGGAAAGAGCTCTTGCCTTGTATAATTACATGACAACGGATGAAAAGCCTTTACGGGCATTCCTCTATGGCATAGAAGGAAAATCCTATACCATTCACGACAACAACCAGGTTGAAATGCTTAATACAGATAAATATGCGCAATCCGACCTGTGGTCAATTAAAACAAAGAAGTTTCTGCTGCAGGATTTTGGAACTCCTGAGGATGCTATCAAACTGGATGATTCCATAACTTCTTCTGTTG
>JAEWQC010000051.1 GCA_023399355.1 Bacillota bacterium
TGAAAGTATCGATCCATCACATCCGTTAGGTGGAAAAGATGGTGGAAAAGATATGCTTTGTTCTTTTAATAATGATAAGTGGATTGGCGCGGTATATTTTCCTAGAGGTCAGCAGGAATTTAAAAGAATTAAAGAAAAATTTCTACATGATTCTGATGGTGTGTTGAAAAATAATGCTAAACGAATTGCATTTATTACTAATCAGGAAATTAAATTATCTGAGAGAAAAGATTTAGAAGAAAGCTGTAATTTAGATGATGTCAGAATATATCATCTTGAGAGAATTGCGGATATTTTGAACAGCCCACAGATGTATGGTGTAAGACTGGAATTTTTAGAAATAGAAATGACAAAAGAAGAACAAATTTCCTTTTTTTCGACAAACAATAAAAGACTCTTGAGTATTGAAGAAAAAGTAAATTTGTTATATGAACGAATTGGAAAAAACGAAGAATATGAAGATATTTTTAATACGCAAGATGAAGAAATAAGAACATTAGACGAAGTACTTGAAATGGTAAATGAATTTTGTGATAAGGTATGGTTTGATAGGCATTTATCTTTAGAATATAAGATTGAAAATAAAATAGAAAATGTGGATCCTCAAATATGGAAAGGTGCATTAGAAGCAGCACAAAAAGTAGTTTCAAAATATGGGGAACAAAATCTAGGACCATATAGTGATTTTGAATGGGGAATGATAAACGGAAAGTTGTCAGCACTTCGTTGGGTGCTTGGTGATGAATGGGATATGTTGGATACATAAAAATTGATAATTGGTAAGGCGGGTGACAAATTGAAAAGTATTGAAGACAAAATAAAAGATATAGATGATGCAATTTGCGAATATATTGATCTGATTGAACTTACATCAAGGGGAAGAATGTCAGATGCAATTATTAAGCATTTGAGAGACTTGGTAGAGCATATAGCTGTTAAAATTTATGCAGAAACACATGATTCTTATATTGATTATGAGAATATACCCGTAGCTATTGAAGAATTAAAAACGGATCAAAGCTTTTATTTTCTTCGAAAATTTCATGATTTGTTACAGCAAGCTATGTCTCATTATACACAAGATGCGAATGGTGCAGAGCGTCTTATGCTGAAGTATTATGAATATTTATTGCAGATTAAAGACTTTATTATGCAAAGATACGATATGGAAATTCTTCATAATATAGATAAGTTTCCACTGGATCAGGATAAAACTTTACAAGAGTATTATGAGAAGATAGCAGAAAAATTAGCATTTCCAAGATATGCAGGAGATTATGAAAGAAGAAGTGAAAGATTCTACATACAAAAAGTTAAGGCGTTTTTCGTGAACCAACATGTTTATTATGAGATTACATTAATTCCTGCCAATGATGAATCAAGTAAATTTAATAGATTAGTTGTTTTTTCAAAATATAAGATATACACAAATTATGCGGTGAAAGTTGGATTATCTGAGGATATTATAGAGATTAGTGGCAAATTTATGCCTATAAAAATAGTTACAGCTTGGAATGCGTCCATTCGTCCTTGCGAACTGAATAATTTTGCAAAAGTAGTTGGCTTAAAAATATCCATTAATAGTAATCATTCTGAATATATAGGTTTAATGAACTATATTGCAAAAACGGGATTGAATTTGGTAGAAATTCTGTCTTTCTCTGATAAAAACTATGGTAGGTTTAAGGAAAAAATCACCAGTAGAGCTACAGTTACATTATTGTCTGATGTTTTTGATAAAACGAGAGAGTGGATTATTAGAAACAAATCAGGAAGTAATGTTATTCGTTATTTATTATATGGATTAAACAATAAAATCATCAAACAACAATATGATAATGAAGAAAATTATAAAATGAAGGGACTTTATCTAGACAACAAGTCAATTCCATTTGATGAAATGCCCTTTAATTCTGGTCTATGTAATCATAATCCTTCTATATATGATTTGTTAGATTGTATTAATGTTAGAGGGAGAGAGCATGAATTATTAGCCCATAGAATAGGGAATAATTCTGATATATATGGAACTTTATATACTAAGGATGAAGAACTATCAGAATTTCAAAATATAGATGTTCTTGTCGAACGATATAATGGAAGTTTATATAGAAAGCATCAGAACCGAAGAATAGAAAGATTGGGTAAAAATCTTTATATAAGAGGATATGAGAATGATGTAAAAAGTATAATTGAATTTTTGATATCATTCTCAACTGATGGTGTTGAAGATTATAGAGCTTCTGTTGAAGATTGGTTGATGGACAATCTTTTAGCAATAGACTGTGAAGAGAAGAAGAATATCTTAGAAAGGATGTTTGAACAAACAAAAGTTGCTATGATTTATGGTGCTGCAGGAACAGGAAAGTCAACACTTATAAAGCACATCTCTCAATTCTGGGAAGATAGTTCAAAAGTATTTATATCCAATACACATCCTGCTGTAGAAAATCTACGTAGAAGAGTTAAAGATAACGCCGCAGAGTATATGACTATAAAAAGTTTTATATATTCATATCCATCATTTAAAAAGATTGATATTTTATTTGTTGATGAATGCAGTATGGTAAGTAATCGAGACATGTTGGA
>JAEWQC010000247.1 GCA_023399355.1 Bacillota bacterium
ACTCCATGCTGCAGCTGGGTATCGGTAAATGGCTGCATATCGTGTTGGTGGCCGTCATGATTTTGCTGATTGTCAGGTTTTATGCTTACATGAATTACCGGTCGGTAAACGACAAAATGATGGATTGGATTTATACTTTAGTAATTTCAGGGGCTATGTGTTCCCTGATTGATAAGGTATTCTGGAATGGCAGTCTGGATTATATCGCACTGAAAGGCCTTTTCACATTTGACCTGAAAGATCTGTATGTAGATATTTCCATTGGTCTGATACTTTTATTCGCACTCACAGGCAGCAAAAAAACAAAGCGGATACTGGATGACAAAGGATTGATAAAAGATTTTGCCCGATATGTTTTACATGGAGATACGCCGGCGAAAGAAGCAGTGGACAAATCGGAACCAGATCAAGAGATCTAGAAGGCTGCAAAGTATGACTAGTGACATGCAGTCTTTTTTAATTTATGAGAATCTGGCTAAACTCATAAATGCAATTGTCCCTAAAAGGAGCATCAATCCCAGGAGAATGGCGAAAACAAGGCACAACAGTCTGCCTGCCTTTGCAAGAAAATCCTTTTTAAATTGCAGACCCAAAATAAAACCAATAATTAAAATGATTTCCGTTATGAATATGTTAATATTCAAGGTACTATTGCCGGCTTTCCATTCTCCCTTCAAACCGACTGCCTGCAGCAGGATGTCACCCAGGCAGAAGGTCCTGCCTATTTTTGCCGTAAAAAGAATACCGAAGAAAAATAAGATTATTGATAGAGTGCCCCAGCCTTTTTCTGGTCTCATGATTGTTACCTCCAGGATTAGTAGTCGAAATCGATTTTTAAAATATCCATGCGTGCAATTGTCGGATTATCCCTGAGCATGAGTAAATCGGAAGTGGGGGCGGACAGGATCGTTCCTTTTATCCGGAGTTCATTTGAATCGAGGTATTTGTTTACGTCGGACAATTCTTTGGTGAACTCCTCCGCCCCCAGGATTTGTGAATACTTCTCAAAATCCTTCATTTCTTTTTTGAATTTGCCGGCAATCGTATCGACATCATGCTCGCGGTTTGTGGAGGTCATGGAGACAGCCCTGCCCGACTTATCCTTCGAGACTGTATCGGCTGTGGCCGGTGTTATTTGCAGTGACATGGGAAATCCCCATTCCACATTATAAATCCCTTTGCCATAAAATTTGTTCATGCCGGTTTCAACGGTGTCAATTGCAAACCAGGTATTCCGATCCTGGGAATTGGCAGTTGTCAGAATATTTTCCGCCTCTTTCACCGATATCGGATTAGTGAAGTATAGGGCTACAAAAGCTTTTGTCCCATCCTGCAATTTTACAAGTTTGTCCCATTGGTTTTTCATACCGGTTTCATCCCTTGTTTGAGGAAATTTGAAGGTGATGTCACTGCCCTGTCCGTCCAGACTCCAGTCCATCTTAAGGTCGCTGTTGCCGATGTATGCAGGGATGGCAAGGTCGATCTTTCCGGACTTGGTAAAACCGTCGGTCTGTCTCTTTTCAAATTCTGCATATTGATAAATATTCGCGACCCCCATTTTTCCCGAGTTTTGTACATTTTTGATTCTGGCTGCCGGTATGGTGAACTGGATCAGGTCATCTACTGCATAGCGGGCCTGCTCCTGTTTCTCTGCGATAGACTTGTTGAAAGCAATCGGCAGAGCAAAGTAAAATAAGACATACCAGGCCGCAAAAATAACAAGACCTATTGTGAAAATCCTGCCGACGACTCTTCTCATAAAGCTGGCTTCAATTTTCTTTACCTCATATGCCGGTGTGCCGCTTTCACCCATAAAAGCCTTGTTCTCAAGTTCATCCAAGAGGAAGCTGCATTCCTTACAGCTTTCAAGGTGTTCTTCGATTTTACGGGTGGTCTCCTCATTGAGCCCTCCTTTGAGATATTCGGACAGCAGTGGGTTTATTTCACTGCACATCATGGATTTTTCATCATTCATATGCTTTATAAACCTCCTTGAATTTACTCCTGGCTCTGAAGATCGAGACTTTTACCGAGGCTTCCGTACTGCCTGTTATTTCGGCAATTTCCCTGTAAGAAAACCCATAATGGTCTTTTAAAAGGATCAATGATTTGTACCGGACGGGTAGTTTTCCCAATGCAGCGAATAGATCCAGCCGGTTTGCACTGTCGGCCGTGACGGCGCCGGACCTTGATTCCAGGGTGTCGGCATGGATTTCCAGACTTTCGGGAGTTACCTTGCTTTTTCGAAGATGATCCAGAAATACATTGTGTGCAACTTTAATAAACCATTTTCTGTTTACGTCAAGCTTTTTTCCCGAACACAGATGGAAAAGCACATGATAGAAGGTATCCTGGGTCAGGTCTTCTGCCAGTTTATCATCCTTGCACAAGTGTTTCAGATAAAAAAGCACCATCCTGTAGTTTTCTTCATACAGTCTTCGAAATTCTTCCACTTATTCACCTCAAAATGTATACATGAATAATAACGTTAAAAAGACGGCAAAAGTTACAGGAGGGGAAAAATTTAAGAGGCGGAGTGGTACAGTTGGTAAATGAAAATGTGACATCACACCGTATCAGGCAAACCTGGATAAGAACTCCCTTGCAGATTGGCTATTCTGAACCGGCTTGCCATGAGACGGACAGAGCCAGTCGAATTCCAGATCTTTGAGAAGAGCAATGGATTTTTTCACTTCATTTGTATCCCAATTCATTAATTCAGGCAGCAGTTGGAATCTGCCATTTTTTACTTGAAAGAGATCACCTGTAAACAAAACGTTCCGATAATGGAAAATGGTATGTCCTGGTGTATGTCCGGGTGCAGCGATTGCCTTCAGCTCACCGAAACATTGCCCGGGTGAATGGCATCCATGGATGACAGGCTTTTGAAGATGGATCAGGGCCCCGATCACCCGTTTTATTCCGGGGCGTTTTTTTTCTCCGAGGATATAGGGGATATCTTTCTCAGGTGCCTGGAGTTTAGCCTGTGTAGCCTCCTGCAGCGACTTAGCGTTCCCCGTATGATCTACGTCATGATGAGTGAGCAGAATGGTCTTTATACTCTCCGGCACCGCACCAAGACTTCGAAGCTCGGAAAGAATCCTGCCCGACTGACCTGGGAGTCCGGTGTCTATAAGGATGTTTTGCTCCGCCTTTATTAAAAAGACATGGCTGCCCTTGGCGGAATCCAGCATATAAACATTTTCAATAATTTTCATCTTCCCGCTTCCTTTCAAATAACCAGTTGTCTTGTTTGTTGAAATAATTATATAGCAAACGAAACTGATATCTTTGCTTGTATTTATATTATTCAATTATAAAATACTACAATATTGTTGACTAATCAACTATATTGTAGTATTTTTATTTAAGAAATACGAAAGGGACAATAAAGGATGAGCGGTACTGTGTTTTCCATCATTAAATTAACCAATTTGATATACAGATGCACACAGTCACATACAAATGAAGTTCTGAAGGAGTTCCAACTGGGAAGCGGTACGTACCCATACCTGCTGGTTCTTTACGCGAGGGAGGGCATCAACCAAAACCAGATCAGCAAGGAATTGAACGTAGATAAAGCAATGTCTGCCAGGACCGTCAAGCAGCTGATAACGCTTGGTTATATAAAAAAGGAAGAGGATCCCGAAGATTCAAGAGCGTATAATTTGTATCTGACGGACAAGGCAAAAGCGGTCATTCCGGCGGTAAAAAAAATGCTGCGGGAATGGAATGAAATCATAACGACTGGTATGGATGACGATGAAAAGAGAAGCATGATGGAATTGCTCGGTAAGGTTCTGGAAAATGCAAAAGCAGTAAAAGATAAAAAGCAGTAAAAGATAAAATGCAGCAAAAGATATAGAAGCAGTAAAAGATATAAAAGCAGTAAACATAGCAAAAGCAGCAAAAGCAGCAAAAGCAGCAGAAGCAGCAAAAACAGAGGCAAAAAGAAAATCGAACTGACGAAAAAATTATTGAGAAACGGACGGAGAGTTTCTGATGGATCAAATTCAGGATAAAATTTATAAAAGCAGGTATCTGATATTGTTCAATGTAGTAATGATGACCTTTATGGCGTGTTTGGACGGTAGTATCGTCAATGTAACGCTACCGGTCATGGCAAAAAGGCTGAATATAACGAATGAGGTCGTATCGTGGGTGGTAACGGCCTACCTGATAGCCATAGCTGCCACAATCCTGATATTCGGCAGACTTGGAGACATCAAGGGGAAGGCCAGGGTGTTTATGGCGGGGATTATCCTGTTCACACTCGGCTCATTGTTATGTGGAATTTCAGGTTCAATTTACACCCTGATTGGCACGAGAGTACTCCAGGCAATAGGAGCGGCCTGTACGATGTCCACAAGCCAGGGAATTATCACGCAAATCTTCCCAAATAATGAGAGGGGTAAGGCGCTTGGAATCGTAGGAACGTTCGTAGCCCTCGGATCCCTTGCCGGACCGCCTTTAGGAGGATTTATCGTCAGCACCCTGAGCTGGCAGTTTATTTTCCTGATCAATGTGCCTATCGGAATAGCTACATTTGCCATGAGCATGAAAATCCTGCCAAGAAATGTTGTAAAAAGTGAAGAGAAGCTTGACGCAAAGGGAGCGATTCTTTTCACCGTTGCAATTGTTTCATTATTTGGTTCAATCATTATCGGGGAGGGTGTCGGATACGCCCATCCTGCCATAATAGCGGGCTTTGTTATTGCGGTTATTGCAATGACGGCATTCATTCTGATGGAGAGAAAAATTAAAGTACCCATGCTTCAATTGAGGATATTTGAAAATAAATTGTTTAGCCTAAGCATTTTCTGCGGGTTTATTACATTTATTTCCATTAGCTGTTCCAACATCGTGCAACCGTTCTATCTGCAGGATATAATGAAACTTACTCCCGGAATGACAGGACTGATTATGATGACGTATCCGCTGATCCTTGTTGTTGTTGCTCCGGCAAGCGGACATCTTTCCGACAAGATAGGCTCCGAGTTTCTTACGTTCCTCGGCTTGCTGCTTACCAGTGCGGGGCTGTTTCTGACGGCCACCTTGAATGAGCATTCCCATATAGGGAGCATGATTCTTTTTATAGCCATTATGTCAATAGGCAATGGACTGTTCCAGTCACCGAACAATTCGCTGATCATGTCGACCGTTCCCAGGAATATGCTCGGTATAGCGGGCAGTATCAATTCACTGATCAGAAACCTTGGGATGGTAACCGGCATCGCACTTTCCACCACCCTTTTGTACAGCGGGATGAGTAGAAAGCTCGGATATCACGCATCCACCTATGTGCCGGGAAGAGATGATGCATTTGTCTATGGGATGAGAATCGTTTATATTACCGCAGGAATCATCTGCGTAGTGGGAGCACTGCTGACTGCATGGCGGCTGTATGGGAAGAAAACAGGCCAACAGGAGATTTATCAGCAATGATAGCATAAAAAATAATTACGAAAAGATGTAAATGTTATGGAAAGCTTAAAAGCAGGCAGTCCCGCCTTCAATAACCCTTTTATTGCTTTGAGGCACAAGAATTTCAGATACTTCTGGATCGGAATGTGTGTATCTCTGACAGGCACCTGGATGCAAAATGTTGCACAGCCCTGGCTTGCCTATACCTTGACGAAATCTCCTTTTTTGCTGAGCTTGATTGGAGCCCTGCAGTTTACTCCTGCTCTTTTATTCTCCTTATTTGCGGGTGTAGTCGTAGACAGGATTCCCAAGAAAAGGATTTTGGCGATAACACAATCTGCCTCCATGCTGATCACACTTATTCTTGCCATACTGGTCATGACGGGCTCTGTGAAATACTGGCACATTGTGGTTATGGCTGTTGCGCTTGGACTGGTGAATACGCTTGATATGCCTGCCCGCCAGGCTTTTGTAATAGAACTGGTCGGGAAAGAAGACCTTATGAATGCGGTAGCTTTGAATTCTACCGTTTTCAATATCGCAAGGGTTATAGGACCGGCAGTTGCAGGATTGGTGATGGGATATCTGGGTATTGCCTTTTGCTTTTTTGCAAATTCGATAAGTTTTGCAGCAGTTGTAGTCAGCCTGATATTTATCAAACCTGCAGTTATAATAAGCAATTTAAAGAAAAGGGGCAGGATTCTTGCGGATATTAAGGATGGGTTGTCGTATATATCTCATAACAAAGTCTTGTTTGATATCATATTCATGATGGCGATCATAGGTACCTTTTCAATGAATTTCAGCGTACTGGTTCCGGTTTTTGCAAAGGATATCCTGCGAGAAAAAGAGGCTGGTTTTGGCTTCTTAATGTCCCTTATGGGTGCCGGGTCCTTCATCGGAGCAATGCTCCTGGCGACCATGAGTAAATCGGGACCCAAGAAGTTCATCCTGAGTGCTGTTCCTTTGTTGATCGGGGTTTTTCTGATAGTAAACGGACTTACGAATACCTTTGTACTGTCGGGACTCTGTATGGCTGTCTCAGGCTTCCTCTTTGTCACATTCAGTTCCACGGCGAATTCCACGATTCAGCTCAATTCCAAAGATGAATACCGCGGCAGGGTCATGAGTATATATTCGCTTGTATTCAGCGGATCTACACCTCTCGGGAATCTTTATGCGGGATTGTTTACCCAGAAATTTGGGGCCAGAGTCGGGTTTGCCGCCTGCGGCATGATCATATTATTGCTGTTGATTCCCTTGTATATTTACAGAATGAGAAGAAAAACTGCAAATGTATGTGAAAATATATCCCAATAGACCTTCCGTACAAGGCTGTTTCCTCATTCGCGCAACAGTCTTGACGTGAGGCATCTGAGGCTGCCGCCGCCTGCAAGCAAGGCCTCGGGGTGGAACTGGGTGAAGCGGACTCCCAATGATTCCAGTTCTTTTTGGGTCTCGGGTTTTAAAGAAATATCATAATTAATGACATGGTTGGGCTCCAGTGTAACAAATGAGGTAGCCCATTTTTTCTGTTCTTCGTCAGATATGGGAACTAATTTGATCTTCTTTTTTTTCATCCATGATTTGAAATCAATATCCTGCCTTTGATTTTTAGTAATGTACCAGCATTTAAGGAATGCTGGCGGATAAAACAAGCCCAACTGCTCTGCCAGCAGGTTGAAGATCATGTCCGGATGCATGAAGCGTCTGGCTTGCGGGATTTCGACATAAATGATTTCCTGATAATGCTGCAGTGCGAAGGTGAAAAACCGTTCTACAGACTCTCTGCTGTGCCGTTCAGTGTCTGCGACAAAGATTGTTTCGGCAGAGAGGGAGATATAACCTTCAAACTGTTCTCCTGGCCCGCATTCATGCAGGATGGGGATACCGAGTGCAGTCAGTGCCTCTTTCACTACGACTTCTTCATATTGCCGGCCACCGGGGCACATCGCCGACAAGACGGCTCCCTGATCCGTAATTACGGCAATATCGTTCAGGTATGCAAGATTGGGAAGATACGACATCAGTTCACGATTGTTGACAACCAGATCCGACAGTTCAAATACTTCCACCCCGTTATCTTCCAGCAGCTTCCTGTATGCTTTGTGCTCGTCGAGATAGCGGTCATAATCCGGCACCCTGTCGAAAAGATAAAACTTGACATTTGTCTCGTTTATCCTCCGGATTGATTGCTCAGGACAATGCAGCATCACTTTCCTCAAAGATCCTATTTGTTCCGCACCGAACTTACTCAGGTGATTTTCGTTCATAATGGACTCCCATTTTGCTTTTTTTAATATTATTCCCCTGATGCTATACATTATTTGCAATACTATTATTACTTTTGTAGTTTGATTTATTTCAAGCCAAAGTGCTGTCCCGGCACAAAAAGAAAGGCTGCAGCATTATCTGCTGCGGCCTTTCCGCAAGGAAGCGCCTTTTAAAGGAATCCGATCTGAATGTCAGTAAGATAGCCGGGAAGACCGGATATGAGAGCTCAACGCATTTCGGCAGGGTCTTTAAGGAAATTTCAGGGATGTCTCCGCTAAGGTTCAGAAAAATCAATAAAGTCAGATGAAAAGGCATTAATGACTGAGTTCCTTCTTGTGTCATGGGTTAAATTTCAATTTTTTAGAATTGAAAATGAAATTTTGAATTATATTATACGCTAAATATAAGATTATTTGACATAAACATACAATTAATGATAGGGTACTTATGTGCAAATTTTTCTAAATATGATTTTATTTCAATAATATATTTTAATATTTGGTGGATAAATGAAAAAAATAATAAGTAAAAATGATTTTCTATTAATTAAAAGAGCTTTAAAATACGTGAAGCCGTTTAGAATAAGGTTCATATGTTTGTTTATATGCGTTATTTCCGGAATAATAATTGGTTTACTACAGCCACTTATTTGGGCAAACATAATAACGAATTTGTTTGCAAAAAATTTTAATGAAGTACTTTTAAATATCATATACGTATCTGCATTATTTATTATGCAAACAATTATTGGGTTTATTCAATCTTTTTTATTTTCAACTTTGAACGAAAGCATTATCCGTGATTTGAAGTATGATATGTATAAAAAAACGCTTGATTTGCCTGTAAAGGCATTTGATGATATAAAAGTAGGAGAGTTTATTTCACGATTGCATGGAGACGCAAATACTGTAGCAAATATTATTACAAATCAATTAATGAATTCTATAGTCGACATCTTGAAAGTATTAATAATTGGATTTTTAGTTTTCAATATAAGTTTTCCTTTAGCAATTATTGTTCTAATATCTTTTCCATTTTCATTATTAACCTATAAAAAATTTGGATCAAAGGTGAGAACTGTTAATAAAACACTTGCAAAAGTTAATGACAACTATTTTGGCGCAATGCAGCAATCAATCTCAGGAATTAGGGAGATTATATGCTTAGGGGCAAAAATAAATGAAATAAAATCATTTTATGCATTAACTGATAAAATAAAAGATATGAATATAAAGATAAATATACTTAATGTGATTCAACAATCAGTGGTGCAGAGTATTAGTTTCGTATCACAAATAGCTGTTATGGGAACTGGGGGATATTTAATCTATAAGGATATGCTTTCAATCCAATTTTATATTGCATTTTCCTCTTATTCAAGTCAGTTTTCAAACTCCTTAATGAATATTACCAGATTGAATTCGAATATTCAGCAGGCATTAACTTCTCTAGAAAGGATATTCAGCTTAATGGATAACTTTAACTATACAAATATAAATTACGGAAATAAAAAATTAAACCGGATAAGTGGAGATATAACATTTGAAAATGTTAACTTTGCATATAATGGAAATGATTATGTGCTTAAAAATATGAATTTTAATATTAATCATGGTAGAAAAGTTGCAATAGTAGGTGCTAGTGGGGGAGGGAAGTCTTCTATATTTAACTTGATTTTACGGTTTTATGAACCTGAATCCGGTAGTATAAAAATTGACAACATTGATATTAAAGAAATAGAAGAGGATTCTCTTAGAAATTATATAGCAGTTGTAAGGCAGGATCCATTCCTGTTTAATACCTCAATTAAGGACAACCTTTTACTTGCAAATCCTTCAGCAACCATGAATGAAATATATGAGGCTACTAAAGCCGCATATATTTATGATTTCATAAATAATTTACCCAATGGATTTGATACTGTTATTGAAGAAAACGGCATTAATCTATCAGGGGGTCAGAAGCAACGGATAGCAATTGCCAGAGCTTTATTAAAGAAATCAAAGATTATACTTTTTGATGAGGCGACTTCTTCTCTGGACAATGAATCACAATATAACATAAAAAGAGCAATTTATGAATTACCTGCAAAACAAACTGTAATTATCATTGCACATAGATTATTTACTGTGATTGAAGCCGATGAAATACTGGTGATTGATAATGGAAAATTAGTTGGAATAGGTACACATAATGATTTAATTAACACAAACGAGTATTATAAAAAATTATACCAAATAGAACTGGATACAGTAAATTCAAAATCAAATTGATTAAATATAAAGTTATCAAATATTTCTATAGATATTTCATAACAATAAGATTATGGAATAATCAATATACATCAGCCATAATACGACATAATTTACATAAATAATATAGTATAATAACTAAAATACTATAATTTGACTGTATAGGTTGTATTTGCCATACGCTATTCCTGCAGATACTTCTTACAAATAGATGTTTCCTAAAAACTTCACAGTTATATAGTGGTTGGAATGGAAGAATGAATTAAAGAATCAAAAACTTTAAATACGGAGGTGAAAAAAATAATGGATCTAAAAATAAAGAAGATAAATGATAAGATCGATTTTGATGTAGAAGCTAATAATGGCTTTTGCAGCGGGACGTGTTATGTGTAACCCTTCAAAGTGGTAATAGAATAATTATTGCAAATACGCGTAATGGAAAATGGTTCAAATTATCTAAAGAATGTTATGAGATACTCATTTCAGCAATAGCAAAAAAGGTTACAAAAGAAGAATTGGTTTCATACTTGGAAGATGAGAATGATAGGATTTATTTTAATAAATTAATAGATAGGTTAATAGATATTAATATTATTATTGTAGGTGATGAAATTTATTGCGATAAGATCTCAAAAATAAGCTTTGGTATTACGCATCGTTGCAATTTGAACTGTACACACTGCTCTGTTGATGCATCTTCCATGTCATCACCAGAGATATTAGCCACTGACGAGGTAAAGGAAATTATAGATAATATTATTAATGTTGGACCTGATTTTTTATTTATTACAGGTGGCGAGCCTTTAGCCAGAGAGGATTTTTTTGAAATTATCACCTATTTGAAAAATAGGTTTAGTGGAGTTCTTTCATTAATGACTAATGGAACTTTAATAAATGCAGCAAATATTGATATGCTCGTTTCATTTTTTGATGGGTTTGATATCAGCCTTGATGGGTTTGATGAAACATCGTGCAGTAAAATTAGAGGCGCAGGTACTTTCCAAAAGGTAATAGATAGTGTAAAACTGCTTCAAAGTTATGGCGTTAAAAATATATCTTTGTCATCGATTCTTATAGGTTACTCTAAACAGTATAAAGAAAATTTTGAAGAGCTTAACAGGAAACTTGGAACAAGACCTGTTTTAAGAGGATTTGTTCCTGTTGGCAGGGGAGCAAACAATATAGTGTCTATTTCTCAAGAGATGTCCAATAATGTAAGCGGTGACAAAAATGTTTCAAGAGTCATAGACAAAAATAATTATTGTGGACTTCAAACATTTGCTTGTGGAGCATGCCTGAATGAAATTTATCTTGGCACGAATGGAGACATATATCCTTGTGCAGCTTTTCAGATGCGCGAGTTTAAACTCGGGAATATTCGAAAACTTAATGAAAATACTGATTTTATAAAAGATAGACTGTATTTCAATTCGGAAGGATATAAAAATTTCCAAAATACATTACCGTATCTTAATCCCAAATGTAAAGAATGCAATATAAACCTATTTTGTATAACTTGTCCGTTTCATACATATATAATTCAAAAGGAAGAAAAAATTGATGAATATTGTAGAAAGAAAAAGGAACAATATTCATCAATTTGGGATTGAGTATGGAAACAGAAGTATTTAGAGTAGCGTTATGGGTTACAAGTATCTGTAATTTAAAATGTAAATATTGCTATGAGGGAATAGAAAAAGAATCCGCTTACATGAATCAGGAAATTGCTAAAAGCGCTATTGACTATGTAATTAGCCAAATGGATCAATTGAAAATCAAAAACTGTCTTATGCATTTTCACGGAGGTGAACCACTTTTATCTTTTAATACGGTAAAATATATTATTAATAGTATCAAACAAAACAATATAACTGATAAAGATTTTAGTTATTCGATCACTACAAACGGGACCATACTGGATGAAAGGATAAAAGAGTTTCTTCTTGATAATTTCGATACAATTTCAATTAGCCTGGATGGGACTCAAAAGGTACATGATTCTAATAGAATTTTTCATAATGGTACAGGAAGCCATTCCATTGCTTTGAGAAATGGTGTTGAATTGTTAAAACATAAAAATATTAGAGTAAGAATGACTATAACGCCAGACAATGTATCCGCATTTTTTGACAGTGTGGTTTTCCTGATAGAGTCCGGGTTTAAACTACTGGTACCTGCATTTGATTATTTTAGCGATTCATGGAGTAATGAATTAATTGAAACATTGCGGGACCAGCTAATCAAGACTAGTGAATATTTAGAAAGCCATTCAGAAAAAGATGTTATTGTTTATAAAATTAACAAAGATGATATTGCATATAAGGGTGAATGTAATGGGGGCATTACAAATATTAACATAGATCCGTTCGGAAACATTTTTCCTTGTACTTATACCGTTGGGAAAAAGGAATACATATGTGGAACAATCTTTACTGGAACGTATGAGGAAAAAATTAAAGAAATCCAGGATTTGAACCATCAAATTGTATCTGACTGTATAAGCTGCAACTACTATAAATTTTGCCCGACAAGTAGCTGCAAGCTGATAAATAGATGTATTACAGGAAGCTTTTTAAAAGCTTCACCAGTGATATGTGCGACTGAAACTGTAAAAATGCAACTGAGCAAATTAAAAAAAATTGAATTCGGAGGTGAAAAGTAATGGATTTACAGATTAAGAAGATAAATGACAAGCTCGATTTTGATGTTGCAGCAAATAATGGCTTTTGCAGTGGAACATGTTATGAACATATAGATGGACCAGGTACCAATCCATCAGATGGTGCTATTTATATCTGCGGGACTTGGGTAACTACTTCCAACTCTGGAACTTGGTTTTGGTTTTAATAAATCAGCAGGGTGAATACATAAATCCAGATCTATTTATCAGTTATAACTAGGGCATATAGACTGCAGCCTATACAGAGTAATAATAATGTGCGTATTGCGGAGATGCTGAAATGGTGGATATAGCTATTATCGATAGTGGAATCAACGATTTTATGAAAGAGAAGTATAAAGAAAGGATTATTGGCGGTCATTCCTATGCAGCTACTGATAAGGGCATTATAAAATATGATGATTACATTGATGAAAGTAATCATGGGACTTCTTGTACTTCATATATTTATAATAAAACGCCTAATTGCCGTTTCTATCTTGTTAAAATATTGGGTAAAAACGGCAAGGGCTATGGGAAGATACTAATTGAAGCATTAAAGGACTTGATGTACTCTAAAATAAAGATTATTAATATGAGCATATCTACTGAATGTATTGACATTAAAAATGAAATGGAAATAATTTGCGAAGAATTATACAGACAAGGTAAAATTCTTATAGCATCCAACAAAAACAACTCATCCACATACTCTCTCCCTGCTGCTTTTAGTAATGTTATCGGTGTAGAAAGCAAATGCTTTTATGGTAAAGATATTTATTATTTTGACGATACAAGGAGCATTCAATGTGTAGCTGATAATATGCCTGAAATTACAGAAATCGGAGACAACAGATATGCTTTCTGGGGTAGGAATAGCAAAGCTACAGCGTACATTACGTCGAAAGTTGTTGAAATAATTGCAGAAAATAATAACGAGATGAGTTATTTGGAAATATGTAAAAAGCTTAAGGAGAAAGCTGAGACGAATAAAGAATATCAAAGCTTTTTAAAAGAATCTACATTTATCATGCAAACAGATTTATTCAGAAAGGATCTAGATAAGGATGATTTGTATAGAGAGAAAGTACTATATCTTGAGAGTATGCTCATTAGATTTTTTAGACTGGATAATGAAGAAAAACATCATTTGCATACATGCTTTTTCTGTAAGCAGATAGGGTTTAGTACTGATGTGTGCATGGATTTAATAGAATTCCTGGTAAATGAACTTCATGTGATAATAGATTATACGAAGGTCTCGATGCTTGATTTTTATAATATAGATACACTATACTATGCTTTATTCAACAAATGGCAGAAAAAATATACATAAATTGAGTGATCATATATTGAGGGGAATAAATGATATGTATATCCTTGAGGCGAATAACCTGACAAAAGTATACGGAGAGGAAGAATTAGAAATCAGAGCGCTGGATGATGTAAGCCTGAAAATTGGACAGGGCGAGTTTGTTGCAGTTGTGGGACCCAGTGGTTCAGGTAAAAGTACATTGCTGCATGTTCTTGGAGGACTGGATTATCCCGACAGCGGCAATGTAATTATAGAGGGGCGCGATATCAATGAAATGAACGATCAGGAGATTAGTTCCTATCGTAGAAGAAAAATAGGGTTTATATTTCAAGCATATAATCTTATACCGTCTTTGACTGTTAAGCAGAATATTGCGCTTCCAATAAGGCTGGATAATAAAAAGTTGAATGAGGATTACATAACTGAAGTTACTCATTTGCTTGGGTTGGAAGCCAAAATGAATGCCTACCCTCATCAACTTTCGGGGGGACAGCAGCAACGCGCAGCTATAGCAAGAGCACTTGCCAATAAACCCGCCATGATATTTGCTGATGAGCCAACCGGCAATCTGGATAGAAAAAATGGCAGCAGTGTATTGGAAATACTAAAAACATCGATAAAAAAATATAATCAGACGCTCATAATGATAACGCATGATATGGAGATTTCTAAAACTGCTGACCGAATTATTGTTATTGAGGATGGGAAGATCGTTTGTTGAAATGAGGGTAAAAAATGTTCGGGGTTCTGCAACTGGCATTTAAAAATATTACTATACAAAAAAAGCGCTCCTTAATCACTATCGTAGGGATTGCTCTGCCTATCATGCTTATTGTTATTGTCGGACAGACATTTGTCAGTATGAAGGACACACAGCTTAATAGAGTTGAAGAATCAACAGGCGCTTACCATTTTTACGTTGATAATATGATGCTCCCGCAAGGCAGAACCTTAGCAGATAGCTTAGCGAAAGACAAACAGATGGGAAAAGCAGGGGTTGCCACAGAACTGGGAGAATGTCAACTGAAAGATGGAAGATTCATTTCATGTATAGGTGCGGACAAAGAAGCACTTGAACTGAAAAGCATAAAGCTGAAAACAGGGAAATTCCCGGGAAACGATTATGAAGCCTGTATCGAAGACTGGATTATTCAATTAATGGACAATAAACCCAAGCTTGGAGAAAAGTTCGAGCTTGAGATCAAAGATAGCTTTGGACAGAATATAAAATCGACATTTATCCTATGTGGTACCCTTAATGATTCACCATTTAAAAATTCAAGCAATGGAGCAGGTGCATTACTTTGCGTAACAAATGAAACAGTAGTGAATATCCTGAAAAGTAATATACAAACACAAATATACGGTAAATTTATTAATGGCAGAACATTAAGCCAATTTAACAATGCAATGAATCAGATCAGAAAAGATTTTTTGAGTGAACCTGGTTCGAAAATGGCAATACATACTAATGACAAATATATGACGGAGCTTATGAATTATGAGAAGAATAAAGGCATGCAAAAGCTATTGATGTTCGTGATCTTGGTTGCGGCTGCTTTAATGATTTACAATGCTTTCAGCATATCTATTGCAGAGAGAATGCATCAATACGGTCAATTAAGATGTCTGGGTATGTCCAAAGTCCAATTATTTATGAATGTCGTCATTGAAGCATTGCTTCTTGGAATCGTATCGATTTTTATCGGATTGTTGTTAGGATACGAAATGACAGGGAGGATAGTGAGATATCTGATTCTAGGATTTAGCAGCTCCCAAATCATTGTTCAGGCAGAACCCGGTATTGCGATTTTGTCTATTATTCTTGGCGTTTTAACAGTAATCGTATCTTCCAGTTTACCGGCTTATAGAGCAGCAAACATGTCACCTGTGGAAGCCAGCAGGATTTCAGCAGAAATATTTGAGTCTAAAAGCAGAATAAGTGCTAAAGAAAAAATGATTGAGAAACATCTCACTGCTTGTTTTAACCTGGCGGTTTCCAATATTAAGCAGTATAAAAGCAAAAAAGTGGTCACTCTGCTTTCTCTTGTCATAAGTACAACGATATTTATGCTGGTGCTATTTTTCTATTTTAATTATATGGGTAATTCAAATAAAATAGATAACACTTTTATCGGTGATTTCTCCCTGACAGTAAACAGTGCTGCCGAGAACAGGTATACTGATGAAGATCTGCAATATCTAAAACAAATAGATGGAGTAAAAGCAGTTTATGGATATAATCAGATTCAAAATTATATCCTATCGTTTAAAATAAAAGGTATTGACAAGTTGGAAAATTTATCAGAATTAAATTCATGTATGCAAAGTATTAAATATATGTATCCACAGATAACAAATAACGATTCCGATTTATTGGAGGGAAAAATAAATATTCCGGTAATTGTGGTAGGATTGGATAGCTTTTTTCTGGAGAAAGCAAGCAATTCAATAAAATCAGGAGTTATAAATAGTGAAGATATGCGAACAGGAAAAACTGCTTTAATAAATAGCATTCCCTTCAGAGCAGAAGGTATTGTTTATACCCCTGCCCAGTATATTTCCCCTGGTCAGGCAGCTCGGCTTATTCCTCAGGACAAACGATTTCCGGAACATGCTTTATCGTTCGAGTTGAGTGGAAGCTGTACGAACTTTGTCAATTCCGATGCAAAGTCTGGTTATGCGCTTATTTATCTACATAAGGAAGTATTTGACAAATTAGTAGCTGCCAGTGGCTATTCCAATTTGTTTATTGAAGCTGAAACAAATGCTGATTATAAGGTGATTGAAAAAGAATTGAAGAGAATGGCTTCAGAAAAAATTGGAGGCAGCTATGAAAGTTATGCCGTGCAAAGGAAAGAAATGAGGGATTCCCTGTATAAATACTCTCTGGTAGTTTTCAGCATGATTATCATGGTGGTTATAGTGAGTATCACAAATATATTCAATACCTTGTATTCCAATATATTGCTCAGAACTAATGAGTTGGGAATGCTCAGAGCAATAGGAATGAGTAAAAAGGAAATGGCTAAAATGTTTTTCTTTGAGAGCTTATATTATAGTCTGTTTAGCTCCCTCATAAGTATTATCTTAGCTATAGCATTATGCCTGTTGATCTTTAATCGGGATCCAAGTCAAAATACAATGAAAATACTTGGTACAATTCCGTGGGTTGGATACTTGCTGACTGTTTCCGGCAATGTACTATTATGCGCGGGCGTAATGAAGTTTGTATCAAAAAGAGTTTACAAAATGAGCACGATAGAAACTATACGGGTTGTGGAATGATATTAATTTATTTCATTCGGGGAGCATAGTAATATAGAAGTATGCGATGAAAGGTAAGAATTTATATGACTCATCGTTTTTATTTAATTGGTGCGTTGGAATAATCGAATGAATTATGCGGGCGAATGGTCTATAATGGAGATGATGTCATGAATCTCAGAAGAACATATACAGTATGGGGGTACAACAATGCGGGACGTATTCGGAAGAAATGATTTATGCTGGTGCGGCAGCCAGAAGAAATACAAGAGCTGTCATTCCACTTTTGATGATAGGATTAAGCTTTTTAAGAGCCAGGGCCATATCGTGCCGGGAAGAGAAATTATAAAAAATGAAGAGCAAATAGCCGGTATCCGCAGCAGCGGGAAGGTTAATATAGCTGTATTGGACTATGTTGCCGGGCATATTGCCGCGGGGATGAGTACGGAAAAAATCGATCAGATGGTTTATCAAAAAACGGTCGAATTGGGTGGAATACCTGCTCCGTTGGGATTTAAGGGTTTTCCCAAAAGTGTATGCACCTCTGTGAATAATGAGGTCTGTCATGGCATACCATCTGAAAAAGAGATTTTGCAGGATGGAGATATTATTAATGTAGATGTTTCCACTATTTACAACAGCTATTTTTCCGATTCCTCAAGAATGTTTTGCATCGGCAATGTGAGTAAAGAGAATAAAAGGCTGGTGGAAGTTGTAAAGGAGTGTGTCTCACTGGGCCTCGAACAAGTGAAACCGTGGGGATTTCTGGGGGATGTGGGGCAGGCTGTGCATGAACATGCGCTGGAAAATGGCTGCACTGTCGTAAAGGAGATAGGCGGCCACGGAATCGGTCTTGAATTCCATGAGGAGCCGTGGGTCAGCTTTACAGCTAAAAAAGGGACTGAAATGCTAATGGTTCCCGGAATGATTTTTACAATTGAACCGATGGTAAACAAGGGCACAGATGAGATTTTCGTGGATGAAGATAATGGATGGACTGTTTACACCAATGACGGTGAACCTTCCGCACAATGCGAAGTCATGGTACTGGTAACCGGAGAAGGTTATGAGATATTGGCATATTAGGGCGGAGTTTCCTCTCTGAATTCTGGCCGGGAGGAACTTTTTGTTTTTGAGGATGTTTATTGTTCAAAGGTGATTTATAATTTCATATGATATGTGATAATATAAAGATTAGGGACTGGTGTAAAGAGCTTATAAAGCGATTAAAAACTGGTGTGAGGGCATTACTAAAGGATTAAAAATGGTATAAGGATATTATAAGGATATTATAAGGATATTATAAAGGTAAAAGCTGCTGTGAGAGATTATACAAAGATTAAAAAACTGGTGCGGAGACATTATGGAAACGATAGCTTTGCTGAAATGTACGGAGTATGATGTTGATCTGATAGAGAAGAAGCTTAGGGAAGGCTTTGAATTTTTGGGAGGGACAACTTATTTAAGAAGCCTTATCCCGGAAAACAGCAAAGTGCTGCTGAAACCCAATTTTCTCAGCGCTGTTGAAAAAGGTTCTCCCGTAATAACGCACTATGCTGTTTTTGAAGCCGTTGTGAGGATTGTGAAGGAGTATAGTGACAATATAGTATTTGGAGATTCCCCCGGATCCGATGATCCAAGGAAAGCAGCTGAGAAATCGGGGCTGATGGAAGTCGCAAACAGGTATGGTGTCGGATTTGCAGACTTTAACGAGGCACTGCATGTGGAGCTCGACCACCCGCTGATGTATAAGTTCTGGAATGTCGCAAAGGCACCCTATGAGGCGGATGTATTGATAACGCTTCCCAGGATTAAAACCCATGCGATGATGTATTATACGGGTGCTGTAAAGAATCAGTTCGGATGTCTGCCGGGTTCACAGAAGCCTGAATGGCATACGAAGCTCCCTGATTCGTACAACTTCAGCAAAATGCTGTTTGACTTAAACTCCGTTGTGAAAACAAGCTTTGCAATATTGGATGGAATCATTGCGATGGAAGGGAACGGTCCCAGAAACGGTACGCCTAAAAAGATGGATACCCTCATTATGGGAAAATCGCTTACCGCGGTCGATTCTGCTGCAGTAAGGCTGATTGGCTATGATAATGTGCTTACCGTGCCATTTTTGAAGGTAGCTCATGAAACAAAATGGGGAACGGTGCTTCCTGAAGAAATCAAAATCCTCGGTGAAAGTCTGGAGAGTATGAAATGTAAGGATTTCAGACTTTCACGCAGCGCAGAAGTCGTTAATTTTCTGACTCCTTCCCTGAACAATTTTATTGCGAACCTCGTTGCACCAAATCCTGTCCTGATTGAGGAGAAGTGCATAGGCTGCAAAAAATGTGACGAGGTATGTCCTGAAAGACCGAAAGTAATCTCCTTCATAAAACGAAACGGGAAAACAATTCCCAAATGGAGATACAGGAACTGCATCCGGTGCTTTTGCTGTCAGGAGCTCTGCCCGAAGGGCGCTATCGTAACAAAGGAGAAATCGGTGAAAAGGTTGATGGGGTTAAAATGAAAACCTTTACCCCTATCCCATTGCAGGAACAGCACTTTTTAACACACTGGAAATCAACGCATGGCCTGCTTCGTTCGGGTGGATTCCATCCTCGCAATACAGGCTCAGATAATTCCTGCATTCCAGAAATGCACCGCGGATATCTATAAGGGGTACGTTTTTTACGGCAGCCAGTTTTACCACGACCAGATTGTACATTTCGTGCCATCTGTAGATGTGTTCCTCATCGCCGAGCCAGCGCAGAATATTTTCCGGATTAAGCCCTTTTGAAACCCAGGAAAAGTATCTGTGCGCGTTCAGCGGGGGCAAAGAAAGAAGCACGGGCCGGCTTCCGTTTGATGCCACGCTGTCGATGATATCGGAATAAATCACTTCAAAGTCTGTGATAGGGGTCTTGGCCGTATGAGTGTCATCCGGCCGGTCAGATACGGCCGCCCAGTCAAAATCGCAGTCATTCCCGCCAAACTCAAGGACTGTATATTTGTAACCCGGCAGCTCGGCAGCATGTTTTTCTATAATTGTCTTGCCGGCCGTAATGGTACATCCGAACTTTGCATAATTATCAATCTTTATGCCGGTGTTCATGCCGAACAAATTTGCAAAGCTGTTTTTCAGGAAGGTGTACCTTCCGCGCAGAGCGTCAAAAGTGACACCCTTCATGATTGAATCTCCAAATCCGCATATCGAATCTTTCATTGTAAACACCGCCTTTTGTAAAACACAAATCGAATCTAATAATGAAAATTATATTACCTAATAATCGAAATGTCAACTAAGTAATAAAAAAATAACAAAATATTGCCTGTTTGCCGGAAGCCGGATGAAACGCCTTGTGTATCCAGTAACAGGTATTACCTTCTCTGAGTGTATCTAATAACAGGTATTACCTTCTCTGATCATAAGTGTGCAGATGCAATGTTCAACACCTTGCGGTATTGTTTGTAATATTGCCTGTTGCGTAGTAGAATATTAGGAGAATTATCGATAGGGGAGAAGGCAATGGAAGAACTTGAACAGTTAAAAGACAAGCTGGCAGTCGAGCGACCCGTATTGTGGAATGAATTTCCCGATATCGGTCTATATATGGATCAGGTCATATCCTACATGCACAGGCAGCTGATAAATTTTGAAGGCGACGGTCAGATTACCTCCGCAATGGTCAACAACTATATCAAGGACAAGCTTCTGCCGCGTGCGGACGGGAAGAAATACGCCCGTGGGCATCTGGCAGCATTAACGGAAATATGCCTGCTGAAACAGGTGCTGTCGGTACGTGATACAGGACTCCTCTTACATCAGGAACTCAGAGATGGGGATCCTGGGAAATTTTACTCCAAATTCAGAGAGATTCTTGATAAGTTGCTCACCGGTACGGCAGAACAAATAGATCCCGAATGGGAAGTCGAAGCTCTTTCAGACATGGCGCTCCGTCTTGTCGTATCAAGTTATTGCAATAAACTTGCCGGCGAAAGGCTTCTTGACATCATCAGAAGCAAGGTTACTGCTGAGGAACAGAAGAGACCGGAGAAAAGACCCGAGAAGAGGCCGGATAAAAGGTCTGAGAAAAGGTCTGATAAAAGGTCTGAGAAAAGGTCGGAGAAGAGAACCGGGGAAAAAATGGATGATAAGTCTGATAATGAGCAGGATATGATACAGGAATAATGTACTGGCCGGCAGCCGGGGCAATATCTGGAGCAGCTTAAAGGAGCAATATCCGGAGCAGCTTAAAGGAGCAATATCCGGAGCAGCTTGAAGGAGCAGTATCCGGAGTAGCATAAAGGAGAAGCGGATTGAAAACGGATTTTATAAGGGCACTTATTAAAGAACTGGTGGCACAGAATGATTTTATACCCTTAAGGGATGCAGAAGGAAATCTCAATTTGGAGGGGCCTTTCAACATACTCACAAAGGATTCCTACGGTGCTGCTGCGATTGTTGAAATAGTGGACGGGGATGTGCTGGCGGATGAAGAGATCGCTGCCAGACTTCAGAAAAACAGTGCAATTCTTTCAGGTATACAAGCCGGAGCTGCGTATACATTCATGGAGGTATTCGTATTTGATTCGAAGCCGGAACAGGAAAAGCAGGAAATCATCCTTTCGAACCAGTTCCGGGACGTGGCTGTGAAAAAATATTTGCAATGCATGAGCATCGATCTGTCAACCGGAGCTGTGGAGCATTATTTCAAGGCGCCTGCTTCTGACTTCGGCATTACCAAAGCTGTCAGGAATGTCACAGCCAAAGGCGTCCAGGAAGGGATCCAAGCCTCGGATATCAATGAACATGTCATTCATAAGGAAAAAGAAAACCAGATCGAATTCAAAGCCAGGACACCATTGGCCACCTACGCCCTAATCGGCATAAATATTCTGGTCGCCGCACTGATCTATCTTTACTCCCTGAAGTCAGGAAAACAATATGGCGATCTTTTGACGGTTTTTGGAGCAAAGGTGAACAGCAATATACTTGCCGGGGAGTACTGGAGATTTTTGACGCCTGTATTTTTACATGCCGGCATCATGCATCTGCTGATCAACTGCTATTCTTTGTATGCAATCGGGGTAAGCGTGGAGAAAATATTTGGACGGCCCAGATTTTTAGCCGTCTATTTCATTGCCGGCGTCCTTGGCAACCTCCTCAGCTTCATGTTTTCACCGAATCCCGGTGTAGGGGCCTCCGGTGCGATATTTGGCCTTCTTGGCGCTTTGCTTTATTTTGGTCTGGAAAGACCGGCTCTGTTCAGAAGGTTCTTCGGAAACAGTATCCTTATCACCATCGTGATCAACCTGACGTATGGGTTCTCTGCTTCAGGAATAGATAATTTCGCCCATATCGGCGGCCTTATCGGCGGTTTCCTGGCCACAGGCATCGTCGTCAAAACGGAAAAGACGCGCTGGTATTTCAACAGGGCCCTATATGTCGTACTCACCATCTGTATGGTTGTTTCCGGACTGGCATACGGTTTCAACAACAGGCAAAGCAAAATATATACGGAAGTCAACCGATTGGAATCGCTTGATAAAGCGGAGGACTGGAGCGGGGCGGAAACAAAAGCGGAAGAAATCCTGGCGATGAATCCGGCTGCGAATACCAAAGCAATGGTACTATGGTCTGCGATAAGAGCTGAAATTCTGACGCAGAAATATGAGGAGGCCGTACAGCACTCAAAAGACCTGATTCAATTGGATGCACAGGGTGGCCATTATATGCTGGGGGTAACTTACTATTACATGCAGCAGTTCGATCTTTCCAAAGTGGAACTTCAGAAAGCTAAAAACGCCGGTTCGACCAATGAACAGATCGACCAGCTTCTGAACAACATCGGGCAGCTACAGGGGAAATGATACCTGTCATGTTTTTACGTATTATATTCAAGAGGTGGGGTTGTTCAGATAAATAGGTTGTTCACGGCTCATTTGCAGCTGCCTATATACGGCAGTATCATTTTAATTCACACGAAAGTTAATAGTAGACATTTAATCAAGAAATTCGTATTGTCTTGTGTAACCAAGTACTACACTTATTGATGAGGTGATTTAAAATGAAAAAGAAGCCGGATCGTGGTAATAAAATTCCACCGGTTCAATATGCTCTTGCGGATAACCATATTGAACTGCCTGTACTTGATATCACACATCCCTTTTTTATAGCAAGTATAGATGAGACTGCCTATCACACTTAGGATCATTCCATACAACTGGGGAAAACCAGAAGACTTGCAAAAGTTTTTAACCGATAAATCGGAATGGATCTAGATTTGTTCCTCTGAAGGAGGACTATTTGAATATGGATCCGATGAAGATATTGTCCAAAACCTGAATTATTTATATGAAAATACAGCCAATGATATGAAAATAGCAGGCTCGCTTATTTTTGACAAAGAAGGTATAAGCCCAGGATACCTTGGATTTGTGGAATTCACAGGTATCAAGATAAGATTTCTCGGCCTGAACGGCTTAAACAATATATTATCTCAAACAAAATGGGTTTTGGAAAGCTCAAAAGAAATTGATAAGATTTTCATTGTTTTTACTTTAGGAAAATCAGGGTAGAGTTATTTGATTATTTCATTGGGAGGGCGCGTTGCACATTTTGACATATGGTAGAATCGCCTCCCAAAACGGCTGTGAGGATAGCAAGGAATGCAAGGTAATCTCTCCGGATTTTCTATATAATATATAAAGACGGGAGGAATTCTATGAACAACAAGCTGTTGATAAACAAGTCCATTGAATATATTGAGAAGAATCTGAGTGAAGAGATCAAACTAAATGAAGTAGCGAAGCAATCGTACTTTTCCGAATTTCATTTCCACAGGCTGTTTCATAAAACCGTGGGAACGCCGGTTATGGATTATGTGCGGAAACGGCGCCTATTCGAGGCTTCAAGGGAACTGGCCGAAACAGGGGAGAAGATCACCGATATTGCCCTAAAATATCAGTTCAGTTCGGAAGAGTCTTTTTCCAGAGCTTTCAAAAAGCTGTACGGGCAAAGCCCCAGAGAGTACAGAAAGGATAACAGAGTCCATAGCAGTGCGATTTGTAGAGCTGCCTGATCTATAGTCAGTGATAAACCGTTGAAATTCTCTGAAATTTTTTCATGATAATTGAAGGAGTGATTTTTTATGAGCATGGTGCCTGTTGTAGTGGAACAGTCCACCCATGGTGAGCGTTCCTATGACATTTTTTCCAAGCTGCTGAAGGACAGAATCATCGTATTGAGTGATGTCATTAATGACACTACAGCCAGCCTGATTGTAGCCCAGATGCTATTTCTGGAAGCTTCAGATCCGGAAAAGGATATCCATTTTTATATCAATAGCCCCGGCGGATCCATTACCTCCGGTTTTGCAATCTTCGATACGATTGCGCATATTAAGCCAGATGTGTCCACGATATGTTTCGGCATGGCCGCAAGTGCAGGCTCTTTTTTATTGATGGCCGGCAGTAAAGGGAAACGATTCGCTCTGCCCAACAGCGAGGTTTTGATCCATCAACCCTGGCTGGAAGGCGGCATCAAAGGCCAGGTAACGGATATAAAAATCCAGTCCGACTGGATGCAGAGAACAAAGGCCAGATTGAACAGGCTATACAGTGAACGGACAGGCCAGCCACTGGAAAAAATAGAGAAGGATATGGAGAGAGACTTCATCATGACAGCAGATGAAGCAAAGGGATATGGACTCATTGATGCTGTACTGGTAAGGGGGAAATCTTAAAATACAACAATTTATCATGACATAGGTTATGATGTCTTTTAATGGCGGATATCCAGTATAAATCCTAATGAGAAGAGTAAAATCCAATTTTCCCTTGTTATTGCTGCAAAAAGAAAGAACTTATTCGAAGCTTGAATCGGGAAAGTAAACACGGTGAAATCATGAACCCATAAATTAACAAAGGAAAGAATACAGGAATAGCATAATGTGACCTGAAACCATTGTAAAATCTGCGTTTTAGGTCATATTTTATTGCAAAATGGAGGAAAATAAT
>JAEWQC010000160.1 GCA_023399355.1 Bacillota bacterium
CTGCCATGGATGGTGAAACAATACTTGAGGCTGCCAGGAAAAACAACATCATGATCCCGCATTTCTGCTACCTTGAAGGTGTCCATCAGGTCGGTTCCTGCAGAATCTGCGTGGTCGAGGTGGAAGGGACCAAAACGATGCAGGCTTCCTGCATGGTTCAGGTACGTGAAGGAATGGTGGTCCATACAAATACGGAAAAAGTGAAAAAGGCAAGGAAGCTGCTTTACGAACTGATGCTGTCGGATCATCCGAAGAATTGCCTCAGCTGCAACCGGAATCAGAGCTGCGAATTCCAGAAGCTTGGCGAACTGATGGGTATAAGTGAACAAAGATTTGAAGGGGAGATGTCCAAAACCTTCCTTGATGACAAATCTCCATCAATTGTGCGAGATACCTCAAAATGCATTCTTTGCAGGCGTTGTGTCACTGTATGCAACCAGATACAGGGCGTAGGCATCCTGAATGTACAGAACAGGGGATTCAAATCCGTTATCGGACCGGCTGCCGAATTGCCGATGAACAGCGTCAACTGTACTTTCTGCGGGCAATGTACTACGGTGTGTCCTGTTGGCGCATTACAGGAAAAGGATTCGACAAAAGCGGTCTGGAATGCCTTGTTTGATAAAAACAAGCGGGTAGTGATACAGACGGCGCCTGCGGTAAGGGTTGCACTCGGAGAGGAATTCGGCTATGAGCCGGGTACGATTGTTACGGGGAAAATGGCGGCAGCAATGAGAGAGATGGGCTTCGACGATGTATTCGACACCAATTTCGCTGCAGACCTGACAATCCTGGAAGAGGGAAATGAGCTTCTGCACCGGTTATCGGAAGCATTGGCAGGCAAAGGGTCCGTGCTCCCGATGGTGACAAGCTGCAGTCCCGGCTGGATCAAATATGTAGAACATACCTGGCCCGAAGAACTGGATCATCTTTCAACCTGCAAATCCCCGCATACGATGCTGGGCGCCCTGATTAAAACTTACTATGCGGATAAACTCGGCATTGATCCGAAAAATATTTTTGTCGTATCAGTGATGCCCTGTACCGCCAAAAAGTTTGAGATTACAAGACCCGAATTGTTTATTGGCGGACTTGCCAATGTAGATGCCGTTTTAACAACACGTGAACTGGCCCGGATGATCAAGGATTTCGGAATTGACTTCAAATCGCTTGAGGATGCACCCTTTGATAACCCTCTTGGCTTGTCGACAGGTGCGGCTGATATTTTCGGAACGACGGGCGGTGTTATGGAAGCGGCACTCCGGACTGTATACGAGGTTGTTACAGGACGCGAACTGCCTTTTAGAAAGCTTCATGTCACCCCGATCGTAGGCCTCGACAGGGTAAAAACAGCAGAAGTGCTGATTGAAAACCCGGTACCCGAATATGGCTTTCTTGAAGGTGTCCGGCTAAAAATTGCCGTAACCAGCGGACTGAAGGGTGCAGCCGAATTGATGAAGGAGATCGCGGCGGGAACCTCGGAATATCATTTCATCGAAGTAATGGGCTGCCCCGGGGGCTGTATCAGCGGAGGCGGCCAGCCCAGACCGACCAATAATGAGATCAGGCAGAAACGGCTTGAAGCAATATATAGGGAGGATGAGGGGAAGGAACTGCGGAAATCGCATGAAAATCCTGAAGTAAACAGGCTATATGAAGAATTCCTGAAAGCGCCCCTGGGCCATAAATCTCATGAACTCCTTCATACACATTACAAAAAAAGAGGGATTTATAATCAATATAGTGAGTAACAACCTATTCGATGTTTTTACAGACTGACAACAGACAGATCTCCGTGTATTCTTTAAACCGCCTGTTCCTTCCGTTTGGAACAGGCGGTTCCGTATTGTGAGGATGTAAAATTACTTGAAATCCATTCGAGTATCAACATCCAGCATTAACGTCCGGGATTAATGTCCAGCATTAACGTCCGGGATTAACGTCATGTATCAACATCCGTATTAACATCCAGCACAACATCCCCTTAACACAATCATCCATTCTAACATTAATAACCATTATAACATTATGACGTCTTAGCGATATTGCGCTAATTTTTATTGACGATTTAAAAGATATTTGTTATTATAATAGTAACTTGTTATAACGTTATACCATGCAAACGAAGGAAAAATAAAGCAATCGCATGAGAATTCCTGATTAAAAATCAAATACTACGAAGGGCGGTATTCAAAATGGTACTTACGGTAAAAGAAATAGCGGGCATGTACGATTTGAGTTGTGTGAGAACCAACAGCGATGAAAAGGATATCAAATTACTGGTTGAAAATGCAAAGCAATATGATTGCGGACATGTTTCCGTGATGCAATGTTTTATTCCGGATGTAAAGAAATTGCTCAGCGACAGGCCTGACATAAAAATCGTCGGGAACGTCAGCTTTCCTTCCGGCTCCGATTCAACCTCGCTCAAGGTTTTTCAGGCGCGTGAAATGCTTGCTGCCGGTTGTGACGAAATTGATATGGTCATAAATGTCGGAAAGCTCCGGTCGGGAAGGATTGCAGAAGTTGAAGAAGATGTGCTGGCTGTTGTTGCAGCCGCAGAGGGAACTCCTGTAAAAGTTATTATCGAAGTACCTTACCTTGAGAAGCAGGAAATCATAAAAGCCTGTGAAATTTGCATGAAATCAGGAGCTTCTTTCGTAAAAACCGGCACGGGCTGGACGCCCAAGAGTACGACTGTTGAAGATATCAAGCTGATAAAGTCAATTGTAGGCGATAAGATCAAAATAAAGGCATCGGGAGGTATCAGAACACTCGATACGCTTGTTGAAATGTATAAGCTGGGAGTTGCAAGGTTCGGAGTAAATCTCAGGAGCGGTAAGAGTATTCTTGAGGAGTGTATTGCGTCAGGCGGCAAGGTAACAATATAGATGATTGAATATTAAATTGCTCTTGGGAAGGTGACAATATGAGAAATCGAATCATTTCTTATGATTTGGGAACCGGGGGAAATAAAGCTTCTCTGTATGACCTTGAAGGAAATTGTCTGGCGACGGCTTTTGTACCTTACGATACATCCTATCCACATGTCGGATGGCATGAACAGAGTCCCGATGACTGGTGGAATGCGGTAGTGGAGAGTACACGGAAACTGCTTGAAAAAACCGGCGAAGATAAGGAAAACATCGAATGCCTGGCAATCTCCGGCCATAGCCTGGGAGCCGTACCGGTAGACGCAGATGGGGAACTTCTCCGTGAAACCACACCCATATGGTCCGATATAAGGGCTTCAAAAGAGGTGGAGGATTTCTTTTCGCGTGTCAGCTCCGACGACTGGTATATGACTACGGGAAATGGGTTTCCTGCGGCCTGCTATACTATTTTCAAAGTGATGTGGTACAAAAACAATGAGCCGGAAATGTTTGGAAAGATTCATAAAATACTAGGTACCAAGGACTATATCAATTATAAACTGACCGGTGTAATGAAGACGGACCATTCCTATGCTTCCGGTCTTGGTGCATATGACCTGGCTAACAGATGCTATCACAAAGGATATCTGGCTGCCGGGGGAATAGAGGAAGAAATCCTTCCTGATATTGTATCTTCAACCTGCGTACTTGGTGAAATAACAGCCGAAGCAGCTCGAAAAACAGGGCTTGGAAGCAGGATCAAGGTTGTGTGCGGCGGCGTGGACAATTCCTGCATGGCGCTTGGCGCAAAAAACCTTGCAGACGGAAGGGTTTATACTTCGCTTGGCTCTTCCGCATGGATTGCAGTATCCTCTCACAAACCCGTACTCGATTTGAAAGCAAAGCCATTTGTGTTTGCGCATGTGATCCCTGAAATGTACACGTCTGCTGTAAGCATATTCTCAGCCGGAACAACTTTCACCTGGCTCAGGGATAATGTCTGCAGCGACTTGAAGGAAAAAGCCGCATTGGAAGGAAAGGATGCTTATGCGCTGATGGACCGGCTGGCAGAGAAAGCACCCGCAGGTTCCAACAAACTTCTGTTCAATCCGAGTCTGGCGGGGGGGACTTCACAGGATTCCAGTGTAAATATCAGAGGAGCGTATTTTGGTCTGGATCTGAAGCATGGAAGGGGAGATATGATCCGTTCCTGCATGGAAGGCATTGCAATGAACTTGCGTCTGCGACTTGATGTATTGAGGAAATATTGCAGCCTTCAGGATGAAATGCTGCTTGTAGGCGGAGGCAGCAAGAGTGCTTTATACAGAAGGATATTTGCAGATGCTTATAATATGAATATCATAAAATCCAATATTGATCAGGATGCAGGCGCCCTTGGCGCAGCAGCACTTGCAGCGGTTGGCTGCGGCATCTGGAAGGATTTCGGAAAGATAGACGGCATACACACAATTGCAGAGACAGTTGTGCCTGACTCCTATAATAACAGTGTTTATGAAAAGCTGCTTCCTGTATTCGAATACGCATCGGATCTACAGGCGACGATATCTGACAAACTGCATGAGGTAGAGTATTGAATAGTAGAATAATTGAATAATCGAACAGAATAGTTAAATGATGAAACAATGCGCAACAATGCAACAATGCAACAATGCAACAATGCAACAATGAAATAGTGCAACACGATTCATTAAGCTCCAGAAATTGAAGGACATTTAAGCAATTCAACTTATTATAATAATATGACATTATAACAGATTATAGAAACCTATTGACTACAGTAATTCTATCTGGTAACATATTATTAACTCGTTATAACGTTATACTATTATTACATCGACGAATGATAGTGGGGGAAAACAAATGGCGGTTAAAACAAAAGAAGTTCAAGCGTTTCAGGGTAACAGTCTGTTGAACAGTACTCTCGACAAAATCAACAAGAAGAATATAGGTGTTTATCTGGGCCTGCTGTTATTGGTTGCTGTATCATCTATTCTTTCACCTGTATTCTTAACTTCAGAAAACATTTTCAACACGCTCAGACAGGCTTCTGCAATCGGTATTGTAAGTTTGGGGGCAACATTGGTTATTCTCAATGGCGGCATTGACCTCTCAGTCGGATCGATACTTACTCTTGCAGCTTGTATGACAACTGGCCTGATGGCAGGTAAAAATGGTGTAACTTTACCGGTTATTCTGGCAGTATTGGTTGTTGGCATGCTTTTTGGCTTCATTAACGGCATTATCATCACAAAAAGAAGAGTGGAACCGTTTATTATTACCCTGGGGGTAAGCACAGTTATTCAAGGTATTGTACTTTTGGTAACAAAAGGTTCACCCGTAGGACAGATCGCACCCAATCTCAAATTTCTCGGCAATGGCTATCTGTGGATCATACCGGTACCTGTAATCGTTTTTGCCATAACATTTATCATCGCTTCAGTTGTTCTTCACCGTACCATATTTGGCAGATACCTTTACAGTGTAGGCGGAAATGCAGAGGCGGCAAGACTTTCCGGCATTAAAGTGGACAGGAATAAAATCTATGTCTACATGATATCCGGACTTTCAGCAGCAATAGCCGGTATCGTACTGGCATCGCGAGTCAGCGTCGGAGACCCGTATATGGGCAGGGGCTTTGAACTGGATGCAATCGCAGCTGCAGTCATAGGCGGAACAAGCATGGCGGGTGGCGTTGGCGGGCTTACCGGTACAATCGCCGGTGTGCTGATCATAACAGTGATGAATAACATGCTGAACCTGCTCAACATTTCACCCTTCATCCAACAAATCATTAAAGGTCTTATCATTATCGCAGCAGTAATTTTCCAGAAAAAGGCTGCAAAGAGGTAGTTGTTTACCATGGGCTGAAGGAATTCGGACCTGTGTTGACAATAAAAAAAGGAGGATTTGACAATGACTAAAAGATTGGTAAGCGTAATTGCATGTCTTGCATTAATGGTTTCAATTTTTGCAGGCTGCGGAAACACTACAGGAAAAGACAATGGGGGTTCGAGTACTGTTGAAAATTCGACAGCGGCTCCTGCTGGCTCATCTGCGTCGACAGCAGAAACTGAGAAAAAGACTTTCAAGATTGGTTTCTCCAATGCATCCGTTTCAAATACCTGGCGTGTTGCCATGTATGACATGATGAAGGCAGAAGCTGCAAAGCATCCGGAAGTTGAACTGCTTTACACGGACGCAAATGATAATGCTGCCAAGCAGAACTCTGACGTAGATGACCTGCTTGCAAAAGGAATAGATGCGCTTCTCATCTCCCCTTCAACCGAAGCGGCTTTGAATCCTGCGATCGAAAAAGCTTATGCAAAAGGAATACCGGTAATCGTATTTGACCGCAGACCTACTACGGATAAATACACCAGTTTCGTTGTAACCGATGACGTGAAGAACGGCGAAATTTCCGGCCAGCTGCTGGTTGACCAGCTTACTGCAAAAAATGGCTCTGCAAAGGGCAGCGTGGCAATTATACAGGCATTTATGGGCAGCGGTCCTCAGATTGACAGATATAAGGGCATTAAGAATGTACTCGACAAATATCCGGAAATCAAGATCATAGCCGACCAACCAGCTGATTTCCAAAGAGCAAAGGGTCAGACGGTTATGGAAAATATTCTACAGGCTAATAAAAACATTGATGCAGTTATCTCGGAATCAGGAGAATCTCTTGCAGGCGCAATTGATGCAATGAAATCGGCTAACAGGCTGCAAGGTATGATCCTTGTGAACATCGACGGTTATAATGGCATTCTTAAGGCAATCAAGGACGGTACAGTTGCAGGCACCTCCCTTTTCCCCGCAGGTCTTGGCAAGGAAGCTCTCCTTACCTGCCTCAAGGTATTGAAGGGTGAACAGGTTGAAAAACTTACATCCCTTGAGAATATTCTTGTAACAAAGGATAATGTAGATAAGTATGTAGATATGAACGCCGAAGACGGTGCGTGGACATACTAACAGCCGCTTGATAAATATTGGGCAAGTTGAATATGGGCCGGGAAGAGCAATTCCCGGCTCTATTCAGGCAAATTGGTCCATGTCCTGAAAGGAGATCCCGGTATGAAGGAATACGCTTTGGAAATGAGGGGCATATCGAAGGCCTTTCCTGGAGTAAAAGCATTAAAAAATGTAAGCCTGGACTGCTACAAAGGTGAAGTCCATGCATTGATAGGCGAAAACGGAGCAGGGAAGTCCACGCTGATGAAAATTCTCGCAGGTGCATACAGTCCGGATCATGGAGAAATTTTAATCAACGGCAAACCAGTAACGATCAATAATCCGCAGGAAGCAATTAAGCTCGGCATAGCCGTCATATATCAGGAACTAAATCTGATACCTCACCTTTCGGCTATTGATAACGTCATGCTCGGGCATGAAAACAGAAACAAGCTGGGCTTTATAAACTTGAAAGAACACCGCAGGCAGGCGATGAAATACCTTGATGAGATCGGTAAAAAAATCATCGAAGATTACAACAAGCCGGTTTGCAATCTCAGCATAGCACAGCAGCAAATGGTTGAAATAGCAA
>JAEWQC010000243.1 GCA_023399355.1 Bacillota bacterium
G
This sequence comes from Bacillota bacterium, assembly GCA_023399355.1. GTDB lineage: Bacteria > Bacillota > Clostridia > Acetivibrionales > DTU013 > UBA1305. The sequence continues at coordinate 2 of JAEWQC010000243.1, forward strand.
TATACGAGTCTCCAGCTTTTCTGACAACGAATTTGATTTGACATAAGCACAGACATGCATAGCAAAAGAGAGCGCTGAAGCTTTCTTTTGCTATGCGGTTTTTAGGTTGTTTGCCACCTCCAGCAAAGGAATGGAGGAATTGACTTTGAATTCCCTCTTCAAATGCCCTTCAGCATGGTAGGATTCCCCATGAAGCCAATCCTGAATGCTGCTTGCAGTCACAGGGTATAGGCCTGCTCAATCTGGCACATTTCGCATTTCTCATAAAATCTGTTCTTGGTTACAGAGTCCTGCAGCGCTCTCAATACGAAATTGTAATGCTCTTGTACGTCCCCCGGAATCAGCAATCCTCAGAAAATGCGGTTGCTGGTCATTTGGCATCCGCCAATATGACCGGCTTTAACTCTTTTTGTACTTCTTTAGGCAGTTCATATAGGTATATTTGGCCGCATAAAAAAATGGAAAAAATGCCATTAGTCGATTCTTTGCTTTGTGTGAGCGGTGCTTTGAATAAGACGGGGAGGTAAAAAGTTAATGAGCGGTAATGGCCTTCAAGCCAAGTCATTTCTGGAGAAAACAGGGGTAGTCCCACGAATTTACTCGTATTATTGAGATGCCCGCTCAATAGAATGAAATAAGGGCAGAAGCATATTTCTTGTAAAGGGGTATATATGAGAGTCAAAGAGGTTCAGTATGGAAATGATACAAGCTTGATGATCTATCTGACCGCGGACGAAAGAAACAATCCCGAGGTTATTGGACAAATAAATGCTTATAAAGAGCAATATAAAGGTGTTTCGCTATTTGTATCCGGTAAAAATGACATTAAAAGCGTCATCAGGCGAATGGTTGTCAACAATAGTAAATAATGATAACGAAGATGAGGCACATAGATGTTTATTGCAGGATATCCGAGATTATCACGGGATGAAGACAAAGAAAATTATACATCCATTGAAGGTCAGATTGAGATGATTAATGAATGCTCAATAAAAATATTCGGGAAAAAAGCGGACAGGTTTTTTATTGATGACAATAAAAGCGGTTATATTTTTGACCGTCCTGCTTTTAATGAGATGAGAGAGGAACTGGGCAATGGCAATATTAATGTAATTATTGCAAAAGACCTGTCACGTATAGGCAGACACAATGCAAAAACTCTTTTGTTTCTTGAAGAGCTGCAGTTGATGGGAGCCCGGGTCATTCTTCCGGAAGAGGGCGGCGGATATGACTCGGAAGAAGATGATGACGATATTATCGGGATAAAAACATGGTATAATGAAAGATATGTAAGGGACATTTCACGCAAAGTGAGAGCCGCTTTGGGCATAAGGCAAAAAAGAGGGGAACTTGTAATGGGTAATTTATACGGATACATAAAAAAAGACCCCTGCTTAAGGCACAGATTAACTGTCGATGAGGAAGTAAGGCATGTCATTGAGCTTATTTTCAAGCTTTATTTAGAAGGTCTGGGATATAAAAAGATTTGTGACGTCCTTAATGAAAAAGGTTATCCCACCCCATCAGCAAACACCAAAAAGAGGCATGCTGAAGCTGGCAGGGTTTTTAAAAATAGAGTCAGCGATGACTGGCAGACACATAATATTCAGAGGATAATCACAAATCCGATGTATACCGGTACTTTGGTAACTCACAAGAAGGCGAGTAAAACAATAAAAGGCAAACAGGGGCGGGTACCTAAGGAAGAACAGTATACTTTCGAAAACCACCACGAGCCTATTATCAGCCAGGAAGATTTCGAACTGGCTCAACAAATCAATACCAGGAGAGCAGGCGTCAAAGAAAAGAGCGGAATCGGAAATGCGGTTTATAAGAATACTGCAAAGCATGATTATATATTTTCATCTTTTGTATTTTGCGGAGATTGTGGCTTTTCTGCGACCGGAAAGAATCTTGCAAAAAGACCGGGAGTTACTTTAGGATATGAATGCGTTCAATATGCCAAGTATGGCTTAAATAGATGCGTAAGTCACAATATCCGGGAAAAAAGGTTGCTGCATACTTTTAAAGAATTTCTGCGTGATATCAAGGCTCAATATGAGGGTTATATCAGCACTTTCAATTTTGAAGAAAACAGAAGGACTGTTAAAGATTCCTTGAGCAAAGTCCAAAAGCAACTGGACGTAGTAAACGAAGAATTGAAGCTGCTGCTTAATCAGAAGATTAGAGACCTTATGAAAGAACCAGGCAACGAATACAGGGATATCGTCGAAGAAAGCTATTCTCAATTAGAAAATGATAAAAAGGCCAGGATAAAAGAACTTAACCAAAAGGTTGATGAGCTGAAAAAAGTCAGTAGCAAAAACTTAGAGGACAGACTAAAAACCGCTATAAGCATCTTTGACAGCATTGTTGATGCAGAAAGGCCAAACAGGAAGGACCTTGAACTGGTGCTGGACAAAATATCGATTTACAGCGACAAGTCCATTGAATTTAAATTGCTTGTAAATATTGATGAGTTGACATGATATCTTTATATGATATTTTGAAGTAAATCGTTTTCATCCAGTATGGTGATTCTTGTGGAGACTTCCAAAATACCATCCCAATTAATATAATGTTTCTCTTTCCAATTGTTGAGAATGCTCACAATCTGTTCTTCGTTGAAAAATTTTTTCAGGCTGTACAGGATATCCAGAGTATTTATTCGCAGAACCTGGTTGCCTGATTTGAGCCTTGCAATAAAAAAAAGTCTTTTTAGTATCTTTCTTGCCTTTTCCAATTGAGAACCTTTCATTGAGGTTTCAGATTTAAATGCTGCTTTTTCTTCATTGCTTTGCAATATTGTTTTAAAAGAATTCTCTATTGTCTTTTTAAATGTTTTATCAGTAATCTTATAAATGAAAATGGACAGCATAATGGAATTTACAGAAAGAAAAACAGATATGATACCTAAATAATCGGATAGGGACAGACAAAATAAGATCATCCCCAATGATTGATTTATTAGCTTATATTATATGACTAAAATCAAAGATATGGTACCACAATTTTACAAAATAATTAACCATATATAATAATGTATATTTTATCTGATAGGTGGAGGAGAATTTTCAAAGAGATATTCCGTGTAGTATAGACAGACAAAGGTTGATGTCATATACAAAAATAACCAGATCGTATATGGTATCAACCATATAGCGCACTCTCCCGAGAGTGCTACGGTTGCATCCTTTTTCACCTCTTTGCAAAACAGCCAGAGGGAAGAATCAATATCGGCCATGCCTGGCAGATCTCTTGCCGCGACGGCATTTTCCAGGGCATCTGCCACCTGAAGGGTATCTACTGTAATATAGGTATGCTCGGAACCGCATTCGTCGGACATCCTTCTGACCCATGGCGCATCAGGATCCGGTTGATACAGGCTTGGTACGAAATATTTCTCATTATCCTTGTAATCTATGGAATAAGTATGAAGACGGCCTTTTCCGTTATCCTTGAAATAACGGGCGGCAAGTGCTGTAATTGCACTGGAATCCAAACCGCCCGACAGAAAGGTGCAAAGCGGAACATCCGATGCAAACTGCCTTTCAATGGAATCGATGACCAATCCTCTTACCCTTGAGACCGTATCCTCCAGACTATCTTCATGTTCATAACTTTCCAGAGACCAATACTTGTATGTATGCAGGCCGTCACTGTCAAATATCATGCAATGGGCAGGCTTCAATTCGGAGATGCCGTTGAATATTCCGATGCCGGGCGTTCTGGCAGGTCCTAGCCCAAATACTTCCGATAGGCCTTCTGCACGAATTTCAGGCTTTATTGCCGGATTTGCAAGCAGTGCTTTTATTTCCGAGGCAAATAGAAAACTACTTCTGAACCGGGAAAAGAATAATGGCTTGACACCGAAATGGTCACGTGCGAGAAAAATTCTCTGTTCTCTTTCATCCCATATACCAAAGGCAAATATTCCATTGAAACGTTCCACACATTGCGGCCCCCAATGAACATAGGCAAGCAGCAGCACTTCAGTATCACAACTCGTTGTAAAGCTATAACCGCAACATTCCAGGCTTTTTTTAAGCTCGGGGGAGTTATACAGTTCGCCGTTATATACAATTGCATAGTCAAAACCATTCTTTTGACGGAGCATTGGCTGGACACCCCCAGCCGGATCCATAACGGCAAGACGCCTGTGGGCGAGGAGCGCATGGGATGAGAACCAGGTGCCTGAGGAGTCGGGTCCTCTGTTCGCAAGTGTTGCCGACATGGCTTCCACAATGGGAACCTTGTCCGTCAAGTCTTCTTTTAAATCAATCCATCCTGCTATTCCACACATAAGGCCCTCCAGAAATTTTATTTATGATACCAAATGACCGGTACAAGGAGGATTTCCGGGTACCCGCCGATATTCAAATTTCGTAGGATATATTGTTCAATATATGAGTAAGGGGAGTATAGATGATATTATTTATAAAAAATATTTTAGGCGGCGTTATTTAGGGTATATTTATAGTGATTTCAAATAAAAACAAATAGAAGGAGGAATATTTCATGATTAGTGAGAAGATTGAAAATCTTTTAAATGACCAGTTGAACAAAGAACTTTTTTCCGCCTATCTCTATCTTTCCATAGAGACTTATTTCAGTTCCATAAACCTGCAGGGCTTTGCCCATTGGTTCAGGGTACAGACCCAGGAGGAGAGGGATCATGCACTGCTGTTTTTTGAGTACCTCAATAGAGTTGGCGGAAGAGTGAAGCTGCAGCCGATCGAGGGACCCAAGGTGGATTTTGCCTCGAGTCAGGAAGCTCTTGCAATGACACTTGAACATGAACGTTTTGTGACAAACTCCATTTACAATATCGTTGATGTTGCAAGGCAGGAAAGAGACCACAAGACAGATTCCTTCCTGAAATGGTTCATTGATGAACAGGTGGAGGAAGAGGAAAATGCGGATAACAACATAAAGAAATATGAACTTGTGAAGGACGATGGCAAAGGGATCCTCATGCTGGACACCGAATTCGCCTCAAGGGTGTACACACCGGCTCCGGGACTATCGGGGACAACTCCGGTTTAATGAAAGAAGTGCTGAAATAAGATCTTTATTTTTGAAAACAAGGATATGGACGATTTGTTGCATATCACAGGAGACAACAAAATACTATAGGTACAGGATAGTTTATCGCACATGCAGTGGGGTATTCCGAATGAAAATTGTTGTCTTCAACGTCCGTCGGTTTCTGAAATATTTATTGATTATGACAGCCGCAGCTTTAATCATAACGGCATTCAGCCTGACTGGAATGGATGTATTGGGTGTATTTTCCGACCAAAGGGAAATCCCCATATATTCCGTTGACGTTCCTGACAAGGTGGTGTCCATTACATTTGACTGTGCATGGGGAGCCGACGACATCCCTGCTATTCTGACTTCATTGAGGGAAGCTGATGTCAAAGCGACCTTTTTCATTGTAGGCCAGTGGGCTGAAAAGTACCCGGAAGAAGTGAAAATGATCGCAAAGGACGGACATGATATTGCCAACCATTCCTATTCACACTTAAGAATGGGTGGGCTTGGCAGTGTAAAAACCGTCAGTGAGTTAAGTGAATGCACCCATATTCTTGAACGGTTATCCGGCGCAAAATGCGATCTGTTCAGAGCACCCTACGGTGAATATAGTGACGCCCTGATCAGAGAAGCCAGGCAACAGGGATATTATACGGTGCAATGGGATGTTGACAGCCTGGATTGGAATCCTGGCATATCACAGGGTGAAATCATTAACAGAATCAATACAAAAGTTAAAAATGGTTCTATTCTTCTTTTCCACAATGATACACAACATACTGCGAAAATTCTTCCTTCCATCTTATCGGCATTGAAACAAAAAGGCTACCGTTTTTTACCGGTCTCCAGGATGATTTTTAAAAATGATTATTATATTGATTCCGAGGGAAAACAAAGACCGAAGGAATAAGCCTTTGTCGCTTAAATGCAAATCCGCACATAAAAAAACTAAAAAGGTACATCATAGAATCATAATTCTTCTAAGAGATGAGGCTCAATAGATGCTTATTGCGGGTATTATTGGAAGTGAAGGCCAATTGCAGACAGCAAGACTTATCAATTCTATACTTGCCTCAAAGGGAATTAAGGTGAGCATTATTGACTCTGCAAGTCTGTTCACACTTGACAGTTCAAGAATTAGGGCATACATAAGCGAACTTGACAGGAACAATATTGATCTGTTGTTATTGAAAATGGGTATTTCAGATATAGACAAGTTCCTTATGGATGAAGTGCAATTCGATATTGTCATCTACACAGATAAGGAGGAAGATATCACAGAGTCGGAAAAAAAACGCTACTCCGAACAAATGAGGAAAGTTTTTTCACTGATGGTGGATAAGGGTGTGGCCATTGTAAATGTGGACGACAACGATCTGATAAATTTGCTTCAGGGAATGAAGCACCACTTTGTAACCTATGGGTTCAATAAGAAAGCCAGCATCACGACATCCAGCATTGGAGATACCGTTTCAAAAGAAAACTTCATCTGTTGCCTCCAAAGGACAATCGAAACCCGGAATGGTACGGTGATCGAACCTCAGGAATACAAACTAAAGCTTGAGGAAAACGAATTTGATAGCCATAATGTGCTTGCGGCAGCATCTTTTGCCATAATAAACGGTATTGACCTGAATTTAACCGGCGGAATTCAATCAATTTGATGAATAATAACCTAAAATTATGATTTAAGGTATTTGCATGTTGATAAATATGTAATATAATATAAAATAGTGGTTAATTTGCATACTTAAAACGGAATTAATTGATTTTATTTTTTTGAGCTTAAGTTTAGGAAACTTTTTTAATTCTAAAACAGGCCCTTCGCGAATAAATATACATTAGAAAAAACGCAGAAATACAGATGAACCGAGAGGAGAGTGGGGGTCGGATGGTCGGAAACATCATAGAGAACAACATGGTCACTATTTCCGGGAAAGTGGTTTCCAATGTTGAGTTCAGTCATGAGGTTTATGGAGAGGGCTTTTATTATTTCATGCTCGACGTTCCAAGACTGAGCGACAGCAACGACAGGATACCTGTAACTATATCTGAAAGGCTCGCAAGCAAGGATAAATTGGAGATAGGGACAGTTATTGAGGTTGAGGGCCAGTTTCGCTCCTACAACAGTTACAACAATGAAGGGAACCGCTTGTTACTGACGGTATTTGCAAGAGACATCACCTTTCTTGAAGATGAAAAGAAGATAAAGAACCCAAATCAGATCTATCTGAATGGTTATATATGCAAGAAACCAATCTACCGGACCACCCCGTTCGGCAGGGAAATTACAGACATCCTTCTGGCAGTCAATCGCCCGTATAATAAATCCGATTATATACCCTGCATAGCTTGGGGAAGAAATGCGAGGTTTTCAGAGAACCGTACGGTTGGAGACAATATAAAGGTTTGGGGCAGGATCCAAAGCAGGACTTACCAGAAAAAGCTTGAGTCCGGGGATATCCTTTCCAAGGTGGCCTACGAGGTTTCAATCTCAAAGATGGAAATAGCAGGGCACGAGATGGATGATGAAAAAACTGAAAATGAGACTGAACAACACGAGAATGAATAATGAATTGAGCCGGTTTTATACCGGCTTTTTTTATAGGGAGTTTTGGAATTTACTTCTTGAATTAAAGGGGTACTTATATTATTGTATAGGTAAGTTAATGCGTAAACTAATATTGGAAAAGGAAGGGGAACATCCATGATAAAAGTCATATACGGTGAAAAAGGGATGGGCAAGACCAAGGTTCTCATAGATACTGCCAATAAAATTGCACTGGAAGGAAAAGGGGATGTAGTATTCATCGATGACAGCACACAACTGATGTATGATTTGAAACACAAGGTCAGATTTGTCAATGTTTCCGAATTCCCAGCCATGGGAATTGAAGGCTTTTTCGGATTTATCTGTGGTATTCTTTCACAGAATTATGACATAGAAGGCATTTTTGTGGATGGCTTGAATTACATAACAAAGAAGAAAGCAGCAGATATGGAACTTTTTTTTAAGAATCTGCAGGTGATTGCGGAGAAAGCGGATATCAACTTCTATATAACGATCAATGGTGTGAACGAAGAATTACCTGAGTTTTTAAAACAGTACACTGCATAATTTCAGGTTTGAGCTATCCGGCCCTGGGATTAATTATACGGGTGTTTTTTGGATATACTATATTGCAATAAGGCTATTCAAAAAACAGGAGGCTTTTACTCTATGGATAAGACAACGGCGACTAACGAGTTGAACACTCTTCTTAAAGGGGAGCAGATGGCTATCGAAGCATATGAAAAGTTTATTTCGGCAGTTGACAATGAAAAAATACGCGAAAGTTTTCAGCAGATACAGATCAATCATAAAGAGAATGCAGTCTATTTGTCTGAGAGGATTCAAAATCTCGGAGGAGTTCCCGACAGGAATACGGGTATTTCCGGCGTGTTCTCCAACATGAAGCTGGGGGTGCAGACAAGCGGCAAAAGTTCCTATGATGTGCTGAAAATGGCATATGACGGCGAGGATAAGGGAATTGCGGCTGCCGAGGAGGTTATCCGCGGGGATCTTGATGATACCAGTTTGGAACTCGCCAAAAATATTCTTTCCCAGGATCATGACCATCTGAAAGTAATGCTGAAATTAATATCAGAGAACCAATTGCATTAAAGGGGCATATAGCTGCCCCTATTTCTTTTCTTCGAAAGATTTTTCAATTTCCTGAATATTTGAGAGTACGATTCTTCCCTTAATATCTGTCAGGTGCTGATCTTTTTCTTCAGTTACCTTCCCGAGTTCGTAAATTGAAAAATCCAGTTTGGCACCCGTTTGTTGCTGCTCCTTTCCAAGTGTATTTTTGAAGAAAGACCAGGATTTACCTAAAGAATCATTATCCTTTTTAACCTGATCCCAGTTCTCATTTAAAGCTTCGAGAATAATGTTGCGGGTGAAGTAGATCATTCTCTTTACTTCAGGGGACATTTTGACTTTAAAAAGGGAGTAAATATCCGGAATGTAGGAATATAAAGCATTTGCCGACATAAGAGTCTTTTCGGGTTCTTTTGTTAAAGCTGTTTTTGTCAGGCTGTTCAGTGCATCGGCAAAATTATTGACTAGCTTCATATCAGCTCCCTTTTGTGCGATTTCCGGCATGAATTCATTCCATTGGTAATGCAGATTGCTGATGAGTGTACCAACTTCCTTCCACTTGGTCTCATCGATCTTCTGCGGACTTTGCTGCTGTCCGCCCTTATTCTGCCGAGTCCCATTTTGAGAACCCTGCTTTTTTGTTCCCGGTTGTTGAGAACCCTGCTGACTGCCGCCTTGCTGAGTGCCCTGCTGTTGAGAACCCTGCTGACTGCCCTGCTGCTGGGAGTCCTGTTGACTGCCGCCTTGCTGAGTGCTCTGCTGTTGGGAGCCCTGCTGGCTTCCTTGTTTACTACCCTGCTGGCTGCCGGTTTGCTGACCGCCTTGCTTACTGTCTTGTTGACTGCTCTGCTGATTTGATTGCCCGTCTTTGCTTTCTTCCATCTTGATAGATGGGCCGCCCAACGTTTCAATTAAAGTTTCCAACCTGGATTCTATGTTTTTAAGCTTTTCGGGTTCCTTTTCCTGTGATTGCTGCTGTTGTACCGATTCCTGCTGCGCATTGGGCTGTTCACTTTTGCCGCATGAGGCTGTCAAAATCAACAACATACATATGTTGATGGCCAAAAGGGCCTTTTTAACGAAAATTCCGTAACACAATGCTCTCTACCTCCCGCTAGTCTGATGTCTTTATTATTGGTAATGGCAGCAAAATTAATGCAGATTCTAATGATTTATACTAAGGGAGCCAAGAAATGAAATAATTACATAAAGGATTTTATAGAGGTTTGTCTAATATATATTAAGATTGCAAAACCGTATTATTTGTAACAGGTTGAATGAGCATGACGCTTGTTGCTCAAACTTTTTACAATATCTTTATGTATCAGGCTAAAATGCCTAAAAAAGGAGAAATGAAATGCTTACAGTAAATATGTGGTCAAGAAAACAAGGGGAAATAAAGCGCTTTCTGCAATGCTATTATGGCAAACAGGTTGGAATGGATACTGCAGTAAAAGAATGGGAGTGTGTTTTCAGCAAACCTACAGAAGCAGTAGATATGATTAGTGCATTAATGGATAACAGTGACAAGTATCAGATTTCCATGTGTATTCAGGTGAACGGCGGACAGCTCCACCACATAACCATGGAGAACCATAATGACATCATCAAGGGAATTTTCCAACTGTTTTACAATGAGAATGTAATGGTGTTAAACTAGCTTCCGGAAATCAGATTGAATATATCAAGTACCCCGTTTTTGGAAGAGCCAAGCTCCTGCTTGAAATAGGTCAGGCTATCCTGGACAATATCATTTAAAACTTTTTGACCGAGTACTTCAACAGGAGCCAGATCGTCAGTGAATACATATTTGGTATCTTTGACCTCGGTCTGATTTTGATTGATGTTTTTAGCGATTGACAGAAGAGGACTGCCCGGATCAAGATTTGCCATATTGGTACGGAAATTACCGAGGCAATCCGGGTCGTCAGAAGAAAAAACGATTGTATTGGTCGTATTTGGGACAGCACATTTATAAACGCGGTTCATGTCGGTCTTGAGTGTTTGAGTGAGATAATCCACTATTTCCGAACTTTTCTCCGAGCGCATGTTGATGTTGATCATGACCACGCCTCCGGGTTTCAGATGCTGCTTGACTTCAGCAAAAAATTCCTTTGTCGACATATGAAAAGGAATGGTGATGTCATGATAAGCGTCTACCATGATGATATCGTATAACCCTGCATCAGGACTTGCCAGAAAGGTGCGGCCGTCATTGACATAAACGGTTGCTTCATTGTCTTTTAAGTCAAAATATTTTTTTGACAACTTAACGATTTTTTCATCAATTTCTACACCATCTATTGTACTGTTTGGAAAATAATGCTTGCACTCCTTGGCAAAGGTTCCGGTGCCCATGCCTAATACCAGCACCTCCATCTTTTTATCGAGGCTGGCCTTATCCAGAAATAACGGAGACATCAACGCATAATCATAATAAAGACCGGACAGAGACTGGTTCTTTTTATAGATGGATTGCACGCCAAAAGCTACGTTTGTTGAAAGGATGACAGAATCTCCTTCTTCAGCTACCTGCAGGTAATTATAAAGGGATTCATCCTCGAGCACCGTCTTTTTCCAGAAGGCATAGGAACCGCTCAGCGGAGCTAAAAGCAGTGCAGCAGTGAGTACGGTGGTAATCAGGCCTTTCACAAAACCTTTCTTTCTAGTAATGAAATAGTAAAGGCAGATGAGATTGAGTGCAAGTGCGAATACCAGGAAGGATTTCAAAGTCCCGATATATGGTATGGTTAAAAACGTCGGAACGAAAGTTCCAATGATACTGCCGATGGTTGATGCGGCATAAATCTCGCCGGTGGTTCGTCCGCTGTTTTCCATATTACGGATCCCCAGTTTCACAAGGTAGGGCGAAACCATGCCCATAATCAAAAGCGGTGCTGAAAAAACTAGCAGGCAGGAGATTGTGGAACCTGCTACCAGAAGATTACCGGGCAGTATCCACATCATAAATACGGTAGAAAGGGCGATGATATATTTACCCACCAGAGGTATTACTGCGATCCATAGAGCAGCAACCCATAAAAGGGCAAACAGCCGTCCAAGGTTGTTATGCTTGTCCGCCGATCGTCCGCCGATGACATTGCCTGCGCTCATTGAAATCATGATCAGACCAATGACTACAGTATAGATGATGGAAGAAGTGCCGAAATAAGGTGCCAGCAGTCTTGTAGCCGATAGTTCCACACCCATTACAGTCATACCGCAGATAAAGGATGTCATGTAAATAAAAAGATTTTTTTTCATGGGTAATTTATGCCCCCTTGCAATGTTATGGTTTGCGCAACAATTTATAGTGTATAACAATATTTGAAACTTTTAAATAAGTATTTTATAAGCGCCTCCAAAGTGTGATAAAATTACTATATTCTTATACGATAGGGGCGTGTTTTTATGGGAACTTATGATCTGATCAGACAGAGAAGGACAATACGCAAATTTCAGCAGAGGAGGATTGAAAGAGCCCTGCTGGAAAAACTGATCGATGCTGCAAGAATGGCACCGTCAGCCAATAATATGCAACCGTTGAAATATGTCATTGTTGACGAAGATGAAAGAACTGCGCAATTCTTCAAATATGTCAAATGGGCTGGATATATCGCTCCTGCAGGTAATCCTGGTGACGATGAGAAGCCTGTTGCATACATCATCATTCTTCTTGATACGCAAGTCAGGGAAACAGGATATGAACTGGACGCAGGTGCAGCTGCGGAAAATATCTTCATCACAGCACAGGAAGAGGGCATTGGCTCCTGCTGGATGGGTGCGATTGACAGGGAGGGGATCAGAAAGCTTCTCAACATCCCTGAACGATATCTCATCAATACTGTGGCAGCACTTGGCTATCCGGCGGAAAGCCCTGTAACAGAAGAAGAAAACGGCACAATCCGTTATTACAAGGATGAAAACGGCGTACTGCATGTTCCCAAAAGAAAACTGGGAGATGTCATTTTGAAAGTATGAACGAAAATTATTTAAAATACCTTGTTTTAATTGTTTTGATGGTGATCGGGGCTGCGGCGGCTGCCGCAGTGTGGATGGCAAAGGCCTGCCGTCCGAAAATCAAGGCAGTTAAAGTCAAGCCTGTTGACTTCGGCAATGTCAGCCTCTTTTTCAGCAAATCAGGAAATGTTACGATCATCCCCTATGTCGCTGATCTTTTTGGAGAG
>JAEWQC010000273.1 GCA_023399355.1 Bacillota bacterium
AATCTATACATACTTACCTCCCAATCTGTAATTTGTGAAATGAAATATTATATTGATACTTTTTCGAACAGCTTCTTTACATTTTCAGATGTCAGACGCCTTTCCAAACTACATTCCGTTACTTCCACCATAACAATTTCAAGAAGATACATGGTTTCACTGCCCAGTTCCAGATGTCCCGAATATACCTGATCGGGATCGGATGCCACGATATGGAAATGAGCAACGCCTCCGAAAACGGATCCAATCAGAGATCCAATCTCCATCGGGCGTTCTACGGTAACAAATTCATCCGATGCCGCAGCTGCCATATCGGTCGGGCGATGATAATTCAATTTCTGGATGGATCCAACCGCACTGCCCACAATTGCGTTTTCAATGCCTGCCTCCCGGAGTGCATTACTGATACCCTCAATAATTTTCTCTCCTCGCTCCAGTTCAATAATAAGTGTCTTTCCGAGTCCTGCTGATTTAAAACTTTTCATTTGTCCCTCCTGTCAAACTGTTGAGTTCGCTTTCTATCATATTTTATTAAAATTTTACTAGTTTCCAGCTTCATAGTAATTTTTCACAAGGATTGTGGGGAGCGGGTCTTCCATTCAAGACCCGGCTCCCGACGATCCAGTTTCTTTTTATAACTGTATCAGTCAAAAAGCATGTTCATGTACAATAATATCCCTGCATTGAATTTCTTTTTTCTGCAGCCATTCTTTCTTCATGGCACGGCTGCCTTCTTCGTATCTGCTTTTTACTTACGTCTGCATTTGCAGACATGTCCGGCCATATCAATTATTTGAGCAGCGTTCCTGCAGCCTTGAAGTGTGCATCTACCGCCTGATCAACCGTCATTGTACCATACAGGACTTCATCGATTTTCTTGTAAAGATCATCAACAATTGCTCCGTAACCGGATGGTCTGCCGTTGAAAGGTTCTATCGTGTTGAGGATGTTCTGCATCATGGTGATTTCTTTCTTTTTGGCAATGTCGACTTTATTAGTCATATCCAGTTTACCGATCAGCTTTTCCTGAATGTCCGTAGATCCGGGAACGCCAATATCCATATTGTAGATTTCCTGGAGATCCCAGTTGTTTACCATTTCATTGATAAACTGAGCTGCTTCGTCAACTTTTTTCGTTGTTCCGGAGATTCCCCAAGTTGAGCATACAGCTGCTTCTACATTCTTCTTCGTTGCATTGTCGGCTACAGGGAAACGGACCATATCCAGATCAGCCTCAACAGATGCCTGGAATATTTTCAGCTGGTTCGCATTTGTTCCCCACATGGCTATCTTGCCTTTTCCAGCCAGAGAGTCCGCAAACTGCTTCGTACGGTCTTCCTGTATGACTTCCATCGGACCATTCACGCCTGCTTTATATAGATCCAGATAGTAGTTCAGGTATTTCGCCAATATTTCCTTGGTGTATCCGAGAGACTTGCCATCTTCTGATGTAACGCCGTACATGCCGTAGTTTCTGGCAAAGTTCTCAATCGTATATTCGGCGCGTTCCGTCAGCCCGGAAGCGTAGGTATCCTTGGGAAGTACCTTTGCCAATCCCTTAAGGTATTCACTCATTTCAGAGTAAGTCATTTGATCTTTCGGCAGCGGATAACCGACGCTTTCAATGAGTGTCTTGTTGAATGCCAGTACACTTGCGGTATCGCCAAAGGTAATACCGACAAGCTTGCCATTATAGGATGAACTTGAAAGAGCTCCGGGCGTATATTTGGATACGTCGATCTTTCCGGCGTCAACAAGATCCTGCAACGGTCTCATGAGTCCCTTTGATGCATACTCTCCCAAATACGTGAGCTGGACAAGGTAAGCATCGGGAAGGTTTGAACTCGCTGCCTGTGTTGCGAGCTTTGTCCAATAATCAGTAAAAGCCGCATACTGGCTGACGATCTTTACATTAGTGTATTTTGCCATGTAAGCGTCAATCATCTTTAGTGTCTTTGTGTGTCTGGCCTCTCCACCCCACCAGGCAACCGAAAGCTCGTACGGCTTATCATTGACCGCCGGAGTTACTGTTTCACCTGTCGTAGCCTGTACCGCACCTGTCGAGGTATCTGCCGCACTTGCCGTGGATCCCTTCTGATCTGTTGAACCGGAACCGCATCCAACCATTCCGGAGAGCAAAATAACCAGAATCAACATCCCGCTTAACAACCTTTTGATATTCATGTTTTTCCTCCTAGATTTTTATTTTTATAACCGGCTGCAATGCCGGTAATAAACGGTTTAAGGTGTTTCATAACCAGAGAACATATCGTATGGAAGCTGCAGATCAGCTATTTGGAATGGCCTGTCGTCCTTATCCCCGATTTCCGGAGAGAGCTCGATGGTCATATATCCCGAATATCCGGCGGAAATCATTTTCTCGATAATGAATTTATTATCCGTTGTCCCCTCCATAAACCGGGTGAACCTTTTTTCACCGAAACCTTTGTTTTCTTTCAGATGAATGTGATTCACACGCGAGGCAAATTCATTGACAAGCGCGTTCATATCCACTCCGGCTGCATCAAAGTGGCCGGTATCCATGCATAAGCCGACAAATTTAGAATCAATCGCATCAAATATGCGCCTGTAATCATCAATATTTTCAATATTGTTATGTACATGGTTTTCCAGACTGATCAGCACGTCCATTTCTTCCGCAACAGGTACCAGATTTTTCAGGGATTGAATAATACTTTGAATCCCACCCTTTTCTCCACGTCCAAAACCTGAGGAAACAATCATACCGCCTCCAAGAGTCCTCACTGCCTGCATGGCCTGCACCTTATGGCAGAAATCCCTGACAGGATCGCCGCCAAAGCCTCCGTTCAAATGAATTGCCATGGGATTTAGTCCACACTCGGCACATCTTTGTTTGAGTGAACGGATCATTTCCGGTGACAGTGAAGAAGGGTACCAACAATTGAATTCAATGTTCCTGTACCCAATCCTGGGCGCCAGTTCGAATGTCTTGTGAAAACCCGTTTCGCCAAAGCCCTCGATGGATAATGTCGCACACGAAAGCCTTATCATATTGTTCACCTCATAACCATATCAGACGTTGTTCTCTGCTGGATTCCAGAATACCCAATGAAACCTTCAGCGCCTCTACTCCATTTTCCGCCGTGATAAACGGTTTCTTTCCATTTTCAATGCATTCAACAAAGTATTTGTTTTCCTCAAAATACGATTTACTGTCAAACGGATCATTGATAGCTGTAACCTGTTCGTTATCCATCTCCTGCGTCTTGATTCTGTGCTCCATAAAATCAAAGAAACCCGCTCCCGAAACAACAGCCGTACCCTTTGTCCCGATCACACCCCTGGAACTCATCGGCAGATGGGAGGCCCAGCTTGCATGAATGAGAGCCCCGGCGCCATTATTTAGTCCCAGAACCACCTGTGCATTATTATCGAAGGAAGGGAGCTCCGGTCTTACCCCTTTTACTCTTGCAGATACACTAGTTATTTCTACACCCAACCCTCGGAACATGTCTATGTCGTGAGACAGAGATTCAATTGTCATCCCGCATACCAGATTGGGATCGGTTCTCCACGATTCGCTCAGAGGCGTCTTAAAACCTGATCCCGGTCCGATTCTGTGGCTCCAGATGCTGATGATATCTCCAAGCCGTCCCGAAAGAACATCCTCCTGCAGTTTTAGGTAACCGGGCCTGAAACGCATATTGAAAGCCGTCATAAACAATACGCCATTTTCTTTTGCCAGATCGGAAAGTTTTTGCGCATCCTGCATATTTACAGCAATCGGCTTTTCACACAAAACATGTTTTCCAGCTTTCAATGCAATTTCCGCATACTCGAGCCTTTTCGAGGGAGGGGTCAAAAGGTGTATCATCTGAACTTCATCGAGAACCTCTTCCAGTTTCGATACTACCTTGGAATTACAGATGTCCGCGATTTTCTTTGCATTTTCATATTTTACATCCATGACTCCGGCCACTTTTACATTTGGCAGACGATTGATTGATTCCGCATGTTTTTCAGCAATCCCCCCGGCTCCGATTATTACTGTCTTCATCACTGCATCCTTCTCTCTGTTGGTAATTTAGTATGAGTTCTTATCCCTTCAGACCGGTCGTAGCAATCCCTTCCACCAGGTATTTCTGGCAGCTGATAAATAAGATGAATATCGGGATCAGCGACAAGGTGGACATTGCAAACAGAATACCAAACGCCGACTCCTCAAACGCCTCGGTATATTGCCGCAAAGAAAGAGCCATTGTAAACTTGGTGGGATTGTTAATGTAAATCAGTTGAGAAAAGAAATCATCATACGTCCATATGAATGAGAATATGGCAGCAGTAATAAATACCGGAACCGACAAAGGCATGATGATCCTGAAATAGATCGTTATTGGCCCGCATCCGTCAACCGTAGCGGCCTGGTCAAGATCTTTCGGAATTCCCCGCATAAACTGGATAAATAAATAGCAGAAGAATCCCTGTATCGCGAAAAAGCTGGGTACTGTCAACGGCAGGTAGCTATCGATCCATCCCAAATTCCGGAACATCATATAACGAGGAATAAGCGTTGCATGGATCGGCAGCATCATGGTCAGCAGAATAAGGGGAAATACAATCTTTTTAAACGGGAATGTCAGCCTGGAAACTGCATAGCCTACCATTGAACAGGTTATCATGTTCCCTATCATAACCGGGATGACGACTGCCAATGAATTTAGCATATAATCCATAAAACTTGTTCCGGCAACTCCCTTGAGTCCACGGATATAATTATCAAGTGTAAACTCCCTTATAATCAGAGACTTGTCTTTGAAAATCATCATCTCCGGCTTGAAGGAACTTACCACCATCCAAGCCAGCGGATACAGCATAACCAATGCACCTAAAGACATAAGAACCGTTGTAACTATTTTATAAACTTCCTTATTTCTGCTGTTACTCAATCGCTTTATATTCTCAGCCATCCCGTCATCCTCCTAAGATTCATAGTGAACAGTGTTTTTCGAAAACCTGAAGATCAGTACTGTCAGGATGGATATTGCGAGCATTAATATCCATGCCATCGCAGAAGCATATCCCATCTTGAAGTAGTTGAAACCGATCGTGTAAAGATACAGCGTATAGAACAGCAGGCTGTCGAGAGCTCCGCCGCTTACACCGCCTATGATATAGGCGGGAGTGAAGGCCTGGAATGCAGAAATGATCTGCATGATCAGATTGAATAATATAATGGGAGAAAGCATCGGTAACGTAATGTGGGCAAATTTCCTGAACGTATTTGCTCCGTCAATGGATCCTGATTCGTACAATTCCATCGGTATCTGTTTCAGTCCGGCAATGAAGATAATCATGGGAGAACCGAACTGCCAGACTCTTAATATGATGAGTGTAAGCAAAGCGTATTTTGGATTGGATATCCAACTGATTGAAGTTACCGTATCCGGCAGTCCCAGGAATCCAAGAAATTGATTTATAATTCCCTGCATCCCGAATACTTGTCTCCACAAGACAGAAATTGCAACACTTCCGCCAAGAAGAGCCGGAAGATAGTAAATTGCCCTGAAGTACTTCAACCCATGTATTCCCTTGTTTAAAGCCAATGCCAGGAATAACGCAAAAGCAAGCTGAAGAGGAACTCCTGCAAATACATATATGCCTGTTACCTTGCACGACTGGATAAACCGCGGATCACTCAAAAGAGACTTGTAATTCTCCCCTCCGATCAGGTTGGGTGCCTGAAAAAGATTAAAATCGGTAAAGGAAAGATATAAAGAATGTAAAATCGGATAAATGGAAAATACAAGAAGTCCAATCATCCATGGGGCTAAAAACAGTAAAGCATACTTGCTTGAATTCCAACGTTCAGCTAAACGCCCCCTGTTTTTAAGTGGTATAGTCCTTTGTTTAGCCATTATTGTCTCCTTCCTGATTTGAGCAAAATGAAAGCGGTCGACTTAAGAAATCTTTCAGGATCTGTTCTAAAGAATTCATGTTATGTATTAATTATAAAAACCAAAATGCCAAAAGTCAATAAGATTATAATTTATAACTTATAATTTAAAATTTTATTTCATATAAAATCAATTGGATATGCCGCTATAACGCATATATATCAGCACTTTAAAGACTTTTCAATAATTGGAGTTGAATTTTTAAATTTTTCGTGATATTCTTTAAATATTATAATTTATAATTTTATTTGTAGAAAAGCCCTTTAATTCTTTACTTTGTTTCACATTTATGCTATTTTTAAGAATAGAATTTTATAAGGATGTGTTTAATATGACAAATAATTTCATCCTGACTGATTATGCTTATTCATCGATTCTGGACATGATTCTGTCTTCAGAAATAAAACCGGGTGATAGAATAAGGGAGGATCTGATTGCGGAGAAATTCGGCATCAGCCGCACTCCGGTCAGGGAAGCTGTCAACCAGCTCGTACAGAACGGTTTTGTTGTGAATATAAAAAGGAAAGGGTTATATTGTGTAAACATAACCAAGTCGGAGCTTTTGGATCTGCTGGATATCCGAACCGCTCTGGAGTCTATTTCCTTTAATAAAT
>JAEWQC010000015.1 GCA_023399355.1 Bacillota bacterium
GGAAAGGAGGGAATGAAATTGAAGTCACTGTTCAGGAGATTAAACAAAAAGTATGATAAAGTTGCTGTGCTCTTTCTTGCACCCAGCCTGATCGGATTTTCTATTTTCTTCTTAATTCCTTTTGTCGGCGGGTTATACTATTCTGTTGTAGACAGTCCGATAGGGGGTAAGTTCGTGGGTTTGTCCAACTATATCAACCTGTTGGAAAACCCTGTCTTTTTGAAAGCCGGATACAATACGCTTGTATTTACTGCAATCTGTGTACCGCTGAACATGCTGCTTTCTCTTGGCCTGGCAATGCTGCTCAACAGGAGGATCTACGGCAGAAATATCCTGCGTACGGCTTTTATTACACCCCTCGTTGTCCCTGTTGCGTCAGTTGTCCTTGTATGGCAGATATTGTTCGATATCAATGGCACCCTAAACTCCATCCTATCCTCTTCGGGGGTATCTCTTGTGGATTGGATGAAAACAGACTTTGCCAGGCTGGTTGTCGTGATAGTGTACCTGTGGAAGAATACAGGGTATAATATGGTTCTTTTTCTCGCAGGTCTTCAAAACATCCCCCGGGAATATTATGAATCCTCGGATATCGACGGGGCCGACGGCTGGCATAAATTTATTCATATTACAATGGTTTACCTTACTCCCGCTGTATTTTTCATTTTCGTCATTTCAATCATCAACTCCTTTAAGGTATTCAGGGAGACGTACCTTATTTCAGGCGCGTACCCGCACGACAGTATATACATGCTTCAGCACTATATGAACAACATGTTTGCATCACTGGATTATCAGAAGCTGACTTCGGCGGCCTTTATCATGTCTGTGTTCATTTACGTACTGGTGCTGCTCTTATACAAGGCTGAAAGGAAAATAAACAATGCAATTGAAGGTTGACCGGCTAAACAAACTCCAGGACATATACGGACACACTCGACGGATCATCCATAAAAAGATTAGCAAGCTGTTGTTGTCTGCAGGGATATTTCTACTTGCTGCCCTGTTTCTGTTTCCTCTTATCCTGACTGTCACAAATTCCTTTATGGGACAGCAGGAGATAGACAACAGCTACAGTATGGTCGCTTCATACGGTTCAGGAGAACAGAACGATACTTTTGCAGGGAGTTTCGCAAGGATAAGGTTCATTCCTTCGGTGGTCACGGTTGAACAATACTATATTGCCCTTGTTAAAAGGACCAGATTCCTGATGATGTTTTGGAACTCTGTCATCATAACGGTTCCGATCATATTGGGGCAGATCATTGTCGCATCCATGGCTGCATATGCTTTTGCCAAGATGAGATTTCCTTTTCGGGACCCATTGTTCTTCCTTTATATAGTTGTTATGATGATGCCTTTTCAGGTGACCCTTGTCCCCAATTATATCATTGCAGACAGGTTCGGTCTGGTAGGCAGCTGGCTGTCCATCATATTGCCGGGTATATTCGGCACCTACGGAGTCTTTTTGCTGCGGCAGTTCATGTCCTATATACCCGATGCCTATCTGGAATCGGCAAAGGTGGATGGGGCCGGACAGCTCAGAATTTTTGCAGGCATCGTCCTCCCCATGTCGAAGGTAGGAGTCGCTGCGTTGTCCATCCTTATTTTCATAGACAACTGGAATATGGTCGAACAGCCTTTGGTATTCCTGCAGGATGCGAACAGGCAGCCGCTTTCCGTCTACCTTTCAAATATTAACGCAGGAGAAAGGGGAATAGCCTTTGCAGCCTCGACCATCTATATGCTGCCGATGCTGCTGGTATTTCTATATGGAGAAAACTACCTGGTACAGGGGATACAGCTATCAGGCATGAAAGCCTGAAGCCTGGGTTTGGCACAGGAGATACAGCTATCAGGGATGAAAGCCTGAACCCCGGATTTGGTACAGGTGTTTTACAGGAGAGTCAGCGCGAAGGAGGCTTTGTGAAAATCATGAATGAATTGCAGGGAGATATGAACATAAAAAGAAGGAAGTCCATAGGGAAAGCTGCCTTGATATTTCTTGCAGTCATGCTGCTCCTTACGTTTTTTTCAAATACGATAAACAATTTTTCACTTCCGAAGGTCACGTATGAAACGCCTTTGAGCGGTGCACTAATCAGGGAAGTATCCGGGAGCGGAAGCGTGGAGGCCAAGACGGTACATGACTTTTATTTAAGCGTCGGCAGGAAGGTGACAAAAGTGTCGGTCCAGGCCGGTGATGAAGTAAAGCGGGGTCAGTCCCTGATGAGCCTTGAAACGAGTGATATCAGAAGTCAATTGAAGGATGAACAGGATATGGTTGAACAGAAAAAACTAAACCTTCAAAAGCTGACGGAGGCAACATCACCGGCCAATCTTCTCAAACCCGACAGGGAAGTACAGGCTGCACAGCAGGCACTGGACAAAGCTCAAAGAGAATATGACAATGATCAAAGCCTGTATGAAGCAGGCGCAATAGCAGCAAACGAGTTGTACGATGCAAAGACGGAGCTTGAAAATGCAAAGCTGGATTTCGGAATAGCCCGGAATAACAGACAAAAAACAATTGCAGACAATAAGAAGGATATTGAAAACGCCAAGCTTGATTTGCAAATGGAAGAACGAAAAATAGCCGGCCTTATTGAAGAAATAAAGCTGGCTGATGTTGCTGCTCCATGTGACGGGGTGGTAACGGAATTGAATTTCAGTGAAGGAATGACAGCAAACTCTTCCCAACCATTGTACAAGATTGCCGAAACAACAGGCGGATTTCAGTTTACAGCCATAGTGGATGCAAGTGCGGCCAAGTGCCTTGAAGCAGGCGATGCTGCAGATATATCGCTCAGATCGGCCGGTAACAGGGCCATACAGGGTACGGTAAAACAGGTGAAAGACAATGAACTTCAACCAGGGGTGAAAAAGGATATCATCATCGATATTCCTTCGGACGGGATAAGCGGAGGGGAAAACGGTACGGCAGATATAAAGAAAAACGAAGGTTCCTATGACACCCTTGTCTCAAATTCGGCAATCGGTCAGGACAACAACGGGCACTTTGTCTACGTGGTCAGGGAAAGAAGCGGCCCCCTGGGAGAGGAGTACTACGTGCAGAAAGTGACAGTCACAACAGGCGAATCCGATCAATTGAAAACTGCAGTCCTAAGCGGTTTAAATGCCATGGACCATGTCGTTAACAACAATGATAAGGTGTTGTCTGACGGAGCGCGGGTTCTGCTGGACGATGAAAGCCGGTGATGCGATGACGACCGGTATGAAAACAGACAGATTCATATGGCTGGCGATATTTACAGGCGTTTTTCTTTCGCTTTCCTGCATCGTTCTTGGCAAGGCCCTTATTGCCGAATGCTCACGTCAAAACGGCGGTAGCATGCAAAAGGTGGTAGTTTCTGTGAAGAATCAGATAGACAGACAGGGTGAGAACTCCTTTTCAATGAATGACATGAGAAAGCTTGGGGAGGAGCTTTCCGGCAATAAGGAACATCCTCTCAATGATATCGGTTATATCGCCCAATCCGGCCCTGCCGGTGGTTTTGTCTCAAATGGCGCCGGTGAGCTTCGTGTCAGACTGACCGGGATCAGTCAATCCCATCTGCAATTTGATGGCTTGAACCTGGCCTGCGGCAGCTTTATCACCGAAAAACAGGAAGATGAAGGCGAGGCAGTTGCAGTCATAGACGAAGAAACCGCAAAGGAACTCTTCAAGACAACAAATGCGGCAGGCAGGACTCTGGAGATTTTGGGGCATGTATTCAGGGTGGTTGGCGTAGTTGAAAAAGAGGATACCATCCTGGAAAGACTGACTGACGACGGTTTGCCGGACGTATTTCTACCGGCTTCCATCCTGCTGGAACTGGACCAAACTGCACAAATCTCCGGCTTTCAGGTAAAAACGCCCGACGCAGGCATATTGAACCATAATGGCTCCAATGTTTCGACAGCACTCCAGGAGGCGGGTAAAAATCCTTCGAATTACACGATAAACGACTATAACCTGAAATCTGCGTCGATTGCGCAGATTCCATCCTTATTTGTCTTTATCATTGGGAGCACAGCGATGTTCATGCTGCTCAAATATGTGAAAAACCCCGTAAGAAAGCTGGTGGCCATTTTGAGGGAGGGCTGCCGGACGGATTATATTTCTAGTGTTTTAGAAGCCGAGCGGAAAAGGCTTTTCATCTGCCTGCTTCAGGCGATATCGGCTCTTGCCGGAATGGCTGCAGTATGGACGGGGATCAGATTCAAACCGTATATCCCGCCCGAGTACATACCTGGTGAGCTCATTGATTTCAAATATTACTCGAACCTGATAAAGAGCCTGATCCAGGGCGGCATACAGAGCACGGGCTACATTGCCCCGCATGGGGAGATGGTTGCGAATACGGCCTCGTTTCTGCTGGGACTGCTCTTCTTTGTCTCTGCAGGGATAGGATTGCTGCTGCTTTACACAGGTTACCGGGAGCTTAAAAAATCAGATATGGACGCCGTCGGACTGATCCTTGTATTCATTGTATTTTTCGCAGGTTCCTTTATACTGCTGGCTCTTATCGCATCCTGGGCAGGATTGCCCTTCATGCTTGATTTAAAAGGCATCCTGGTGCTTTGGACTTTCATATTTCTGTATATATTATCAATAGATACTGTGAGAAGCAGGTAATGCTGCAAGCTTTTTGGACTTATATTACCTTGGTAAAATTTTTAGATATATTTTTTTTTACAGCGGATTATTTCTGCAACTGATCTATTACAAAGCGAAAGGATAGTGACATGTAAAATGTTTAGAAGAATTTTTAGCAGTATTCTTGTATTGATCATGACAGCCGGAATTGCAGCTTGCAGTTCGGACAATAAGGAGGCGTCCGGGCAGCAGGGCGCCGTATCCTACTCCGAAACTGAAATTGGAAGCAGTTCCGGGATAAAGGCGCCCGGAGGGAGCAGGACCAATTCCAAAGGCCGGCTTGTGTTTCTGGACAGTGGGGTTGGGCCGGCTCCCGGGTTTGTTGTGCTTGATGCGGACGGGAAGCCGGCCGGAAAGATCAAATGCAGTGTGCCGGGCTACGCTATGGCCTTCACACTTGATGCAAAGGACAATATCTATGTATTGCTCGAGAAGGACGAGAACGGCAGCCCTTCCTTTAAGATTGGTGTTCTCGGCCCGGCTGGAGAAACGATTAAGGAAATCGACTTAAGCGGACTCCAGGGTGCGGGAAGCAGAACGGATGCAAAGAGCAGGTATTTTACCGATATTGCGATGGATACGACCGGGAACATCTATCTGGACGATCCTACCAATGGCATACAAATCCTCGACAAGGACGGGAAGCTTTTGAAGTCCATCGACGCAGAGGGATACCGGAGCATGGATATGGGCCCGGACGGCAACCTGCTGGCAGAGTGCTTTGCAGACGGCAAAAGAACTATTGGGGAGATAGAGGCTGCCACCGGTAAAAGTATTTGGTCGGCAGAACTTGCAAAAAAGAGCAGTTCATTCAGTCTGGGTTCGGACAGAATCAGATATTCAAAAAAGGATAATTGCATATATGTAATGGACAGTCAGGGTATCGGTAAATATGATATGTCGGGGAAACCGGCAGGAGAGGTCCTGGATTTCAGAGACCATGCCATTCTGACCGGCGGTTATGGTATTTCCGATATGTGTGTGGATGTTTCGGGCAACATTTTTGTCACAGCTTTGTCATCCTATAATGATAAGATGGAAATGAAGTATGAGATATACAGGTATTCCCGACAAAGTGGAGAAGCTGCCCGGAAAAGTACGGAAAAGAAGGCCGGAGAAAGTGCTTCCTCAAAGAAACAGACAATCATAACGGTTTCCGTCCCCAGATCTGACTCAATGCTTGATATGGCTATAAGCAGGTTTCAACAAGCCAACCCTGGATACAAGGTCAATGTGGAGACATATCCCAGCCAGGGGGAAACGGGCAGTATGGACACTTACATAAAAAACCTTAACACTCAGATACTTTCAGGAAAAGGTCCCGACATCATGTCAGTTGCATGGCTGCCGTTCAGGAATTATGCTTCAAAAAACATCCTCGCCGATCTGGGTGATATGATGGCACAGGACAAGGATTTTGATACCGGTAAATACTACAGCAATATTTTTGAGGCCTTGAAGGTTGACAGCAAGCTTTATGTACTGCCTACCGACTTTTGCTTCGATGTATTGATGGCAAACCAGGCTGTTCTGGATAAGCAGGGTATTAAAATTGATGACGGCAAATGGACATGGAGCGACTTCAAAACCATTGCGCAAAAGGTAGTGGGGACCGGTGGCAACAAAAAACTGTCGGCATTGCCGTCGCTTTCTCCGAATGACATACTGGATCTCTTCACAGGAGGCATCTACAACAATTATTTCGATATGGACAAGAAGAGCGCGAGTTTCTCTTCAAAAGGGTTCATCGACCTGTTGAGTATGGCGAAGGATTTCGGCAGCCTTTCCGACAGCAGCATCGAGAATGATATGGTACATATATTGGAAGCCGCGCAAAGAGGGTCACTGGTATTTTTGCCATACACTTACTATGATTACAGTATGTATGCTTTTATGAAACATGCTTATAACGACCAAATGGGTCTTTATAGGCTTCCATCCGTCGATGGCGGCAGCAAGATGACGTTTACGTCAGGCTCGTTGTATGCGATCAATGCAAATTCCAATTTTAAGCCGGAGTGTTGGAAGTTATTGAAAACCCTCCTATCTGATGAGGTACAGATGTCGGGAACGGGAAGCGGCGGGTTTGGCAAGGGGAAATCAGGAAGGGTATTTATATTGGGCGGTTTTTCAATCAACAAAGCTGCACAGCAAAAAAATGCCCAGCGGACGATAGAAGGATCTAAAAACGGCAGCATCATGTTTAGCGTCGGCGGTCCGAGCGGCAAAATCTCCTTGAACCCTTCCGTGATGACACAAAACGATATAGAGTATATGGATAAATTCATTAACAGCTTGACAGCTTATGCCTATTATGACGACAATATCGGCAGCATAGTCGGGGACGAGACCAAAGCGTTCTTCTCGGGCGCCAAATCTGCAGAGGACACCGCAAAACTCATACAGGACAGGGTCAGTACCTATTTGGGTGAGTGAGCGGTTGCCGCGAACTCAAAAGCAGAGTAAAAGGAAGTGATGTGAAATAATGTTCAGGAAAAATTTATGCGTTGGTATAGTATTAATCATGACTGCCGGAATTGCTGCCTGCAGTTCAGATAATAAAAATGCATCAGTACAGCAGGATGCCGAATCCTACTCCGAAAAAGAGATAGGAAGCAGCTCCGGAATAAAACTGCCCGGAGGGAGCAAGGCCGATTCCAGGGGCCAGCTTGTGTTCCTGGACAAGAGAAATGGAACAGATCCCGGATTTGTAACACTGGATACGGGCGGAAAGCCTGCCGGAAATATCAAATGCAGTCTGTCGGGCTTCACTCTGGCCTTCACACTTGATACAACGGACAATATTTATATATTGCTCGAGAAGGATGAAAACGGCAGCTTTTCCTTTTAAATCGATGTTATTAGTCCGACTGGAGATAAGCTTAAGGAGATCGACTTAAGCGGACTCCAGGACCCGAGGGGCAGTACGGATGCAAATAGCAGGTATTTTTCCGATATCGCTGTGGATACAGCCGGGAATATCTATCTGGACGATCCTTCCAGTTGTATACAGGTGCTTGATATGGACGGGAAGCCTACGAAGTCCATCGGCTCCGAAGGATACCGGAGTATTGATATAGGTCCGGATGACTGCTTGTTTGCAGAACGTTTTGCCAAGAGTAAAAATACCATTGAGAAGATAGATGCTTCGACCGGTAAAAGCATTTGGTCGGCAGACCTTGCTATAAAAAGCGGGTCTTTCAGCTTGGGCGCAGACAGAATCCGGTATTCAAAAAAAGATAATTGCATCTTTGTAATGAACGGGCAGGGTATCAGCAAATATGATATTTCGGGAAAGCCGGCCGGAGATGTACTTGATTTCAGGGACTATGCCATTCTGGCCGGCGGATATGATGTTTCCGATATGTGTATGGACGCTTCAGGAAACATTTTCGTTACTGCATTGTCGACTCCTGCAAATACGGCAGATAGAACTTACAAGATATACAAGTATTCTGTACAAGGCGATATCAGTGCAGTAAAAGAACAAGAGGTAATAACGGTATCAGTTCCCATGTCGGACAAGAAGCTTGACATGGCTGTCGGCAGATTCCAGGAAGCAAATCCGGTATATAAGGTTCATGTAGGGATAAATGCCAGCCGGGATAAAACGGGCAATGACATCGATACTTATATAAAAATCCTGAATACGCAGATACTTTCGGGAAAAGGCCCCGACATCATATCGGTTGCCTGGCTTCCGTTCAAGAGCTATGCTTCAAGGGGAATTCTCACCGAACTGGGTGGGCTGATGGCAAATGACAAGGGCTTCGATACCTCGAAATATTACAGCAATATTTTCGATGCCTTGAAGGTTGAAGGAAGGCTTTATGTACTGCCTGCCAGCTTTTCCTTTAAAGTTTTGATGGCAAACCAGGCCGTCCTGGATAAAGAAGCTGTGAAGATCGATGACAGCAGATGGACATGGAACGACTTCAAAGCAATTGCCCAAAAGGTTGCAGGGACAGGCAACAGTGAAAATCTATCGGTCCTGCCGTCGTTTTCTCAGTATGACATGCTGGGACTCTTCACAGGTGGCAGCTACAATAATTATGTTGATATGGACAAGAAGTATGCAAGTTTCTCCTCAAGGGGGTTCATCAACCTGTTGGAAATGGCGAAAGATTTTAGCAGCCTTTCCGGCAGCAATATCGGGAATGATCCGGTATCTGAATTGGAAGCCGCAAGTAGAGGGAAACTGATATTTCTGCCTTACACATTCCTGGATTACAGCATGTATGGTTTTGTGAAACGAGCGTATAATAACCAATTGGGGCTTTATAAGCGGCCTACCGCCGATGGTAGCGGATGTATGACTTTTTCATCGAATTCGATGTATTCGATAAACGCAAACGCAAGATATAAAGAAAAGTGCTGGGAGTTTTTAAAAATCCTCCTATCTGATGAAGTACAGATGTCGGATATGGACTCGGGTGGATTCTCAATTAATAAGGCCATACAGCGGAAAAAAGCCCAACGGGTGATAGACGGGTCGAAAAGCGGCAGTACAAGAATGACCCTAAGTGCCCCGGACGGCGGAAAAATGATGACATTTAGTTCCGCTGTCATGACACAAAAGGACATGGACTATATAGATAAGTTTATTGAAGGCTTAAAAACTTATGCATATTATGATGTGAATATCAACAGTATCCTCCAGAATGAGACCAAAGCGTTCTTCTCGGGCACCAAATCTGCAGAGGATACCGCAAAGCTCATACAGGACAGGGTCAGTACCTATTTGCGCGAGTGAATGGACGGGAATACAAATCGTCGATTAGTCAAAAGCTGCAGACCTGATCAAAACATTTTGAGAGAGGCCTCGCCTCTGCAGGCAGGCGTTCAATCAGGCGGAGCAGAGCCCCCATCTAAAGCCCTGATGTTCAATCAAGGTGAAAGAGATTACTTTTTCACCTTGGAGGAACAGGCTCACTGAGTTGAATCCATTGGCTTATGAATTTTTTTAAACGTTTCATATTAGCGTTGACAGACGGTGACTATAGCGGTAGTATTTATGAATGGATACTACGACGATAGTCATTTGGCCCGGCAGAGGAGTGACACGGATGGATAACAAATTGTTCGATTCGGAATTGAAAGTGATGGAAGTGCTGTGGAGGGAAGGCGGGATGACTGCAGGACAGCTAGCTTCCATCCTGAAGTCTGAAATCGGCTGGAACAGGAATACGACATACACTGTTATTAAAAAATGCATAGACAAGGGGGCGGTCGAAAGACTGGAACCCAATTTCAGGTGCAAGGCGCTTATAACGAGGGAAGAGGTTCAGGGACAGGAGACGAATGAATTGATTAACAAAATGTTTGACGGTTCCCCCGAAATGTTTTTTGCGACATTCCTCAGTGAAAAAAACCTTACAAGAGAACAGATCAATAATCTGAAGCATCTTGTCGACAAGCTGAAGTGAGGTGGAAGGCATGGATATTCTTCAAATGAGTACTGCGGCGGGTTTCCTTATAATGGTTATTGCCCTTTTAAGGCTGCTATCCTTTAACAGGCTTCCCAAAAACATGTTCATCGTGTTATGGGGTATTGTTGTCGGCAGGCTGGTCATTCCATTTTCCATACCTGCAAAATTTGGCTTGTCCGATATATTAAGGCAGGTATCCGGAACGATACAGGCAAAAAACAGGATTCAGGGTGTGGAAACGGTAAACGGGAACCTTTTTAATGGGAGTTCAATGAACATTCTGGCAGCGGATAAATGGCATCTGCCTTCTGTTACAACCTGTATTTGGATTGCAGGCATGGTTGGGGTGGCGCTGTTCTTTTCAATATGCTTTTTCAGGTGCTGCAGAGAAGTGCGGACTGCCATACCGGTCAAGGGAATCGCTTTAATCGACAGGTGGCTGATAAGTCAAAGGATACGACGTCCTTTGATGATTCTGGTTTCCGACAGGATCTCAACGCCGCTTGCCTATGGCTTGCTAAAACCCAGGATCGTACTTCCTAAATCCATCGATTTTGACAATGAGCTTCAGATGAACTATATACTGGCTCATGAACTTATACATATAAAACGGTTCGACTCTTTATGGAAGATCATTTTAATCATAGCCCTTTGCTTTCATTGGTTCAACCCCCTGGTCTGGGTTTTGTATGCCTTAATGAACAGGGATCTGGAGATTGCATGTGACGAGAAGGTGCTCAGGCAATTCGGCGGAGATGCCAGATCCGCCTACGCACTGTCGCTGATTGAAATGGCAGAAAGCAGGTCAAGGCTTACCCCTGTGTTCAGCGGCTTCAGCAAAAATGCCACAAAGGAAAGAGTCGTATCTATCATGAAGTACAGGAAGACTTCGGTTTTAAGCCTGATTTTGGCTTTTATACTGATAGCCGCCTCGGCGTCTGTCTTTGCAGAAAGCGAAAAAACAGCGGCTTTCAGTGTGAAGGGAACGATTCAGATAAAAAGTGGCTTATATAGCATAACCAACGACAACAGAGGGGTTATTTATGTCAGGGATCTGTCCGGCAAGGTAGTCAGTACTGCCGCTGTCGATGAGGATGGAAATGCTGTTCTGACAGACGGAAGCGGCAGGGTGATCAGAACCATGCCAATCCATTTTTCTGCTTCCGGGATGAAGGGTGCAAAACAGGATATCAGTGTTGTTTTTTGGAAATCCAATACTACAACCGGTAGTTCGGAGATGGCAAGAGGTACAGTCATTACAAATCCCGGGGAGTCAGATCTGGTTTCGGCAGCTATAGTGTCCGCTTTCATAACTGTCAATGCCGGTCAGGAAAATACATGGTCAATCTCCACAGCTCAAAAATCAATTCTCCGTACCGATATTTATACGCCCAGCAATGCAACATTTGCTTCAGGATCGTCGACGGTTACTTCAACTGTAGTGTTAACCGGAACCGGAGCATCAGCTTCCGGAACCAAAGTGTCAGCTTCCGGAACTTCAGTACAAGTTTCCGGGAATGAAAAATAAGCGGATTGAAAACTTCATACGTCTATAACAATTACATAACAAAGATATAACCATGTGAAAAATCCTGTTAACAGTTTCATATGGCTTTTCACGATCATTTAATGACACCCTCGGCAAAGAGCATAGCCATGCCAATCGCTAATCCTATGACGGCTCCGGCAATAACTTCTTTCAATGTATGCCTTTTTAGCTCGACTCTTGACCAGCCGATCAGTCCGGAAGACAATAAAACGATGACACCGGCGGTAAAATTCAACGGAAGGATTAAAAAAGAGAGATAAATCGTTAAGGATACATGTCCTGAACACTTGATATAAAAATTAACGATAAAAGAAATCATCAGCAGCAATAACCCGAACAACACGGATAAGCATATGCTGTTTGATTGCTTTGTATAGTACATTACTGCTGTTATGATGAATAAAAGAGGCAAGGCAAATAAATACATGGAATTTCGTTGACTTCTAACCGACACATCGAAATTGGTATATTGTCCTTTTTTTGTTTTAACATAATTTCTGATGACATTCGGAACGATGATACAACCGACAGTTAAAAACGAGATAAACAAGGCTTTGAAAAATTCTTCAGCGGAAAACATTACAATTATAATAAAAGTGGAAATGGTGATCATCGGATGTCCCAGAATTGAGATATATTTTGCAATTTTATGTTTCATCAGAATAAGCACAACCTTTCACACTGCAGATGGAATGAAAGCCTTAATAATCTTTACAGGATTAATAAGTAACTTAAGCTACTTATCAAGTAGTAATTTTATACAAGAGATATTATTTAGTCAACTAATTCTCTGTATTGCCACGGCGAAATCATGAGCCCAGTTTCTTCCTACTCTCTCACCAGAGAGATTTTTTAAATGTCCTTTCGGACATATTCGTTTTTTTCAACCTATTGGCTGCTCGCCTGAAACAAGCCACCGACCTAT
>JAEWQC010000066.1 GCA_023399355.1 Bacillota bacterium
GTCAAAGCTCTTCCTGAGACAGGACAGATCATTCGTATTCCATTCGATCCTGCGATAGAAGCCAAAAGCAAATGGGTTACGAACTGCGGCATAACAAATATTAATGAGCTATATGTCCTGTTTCCTGGCTCAGGAGAGCCTTACCTGCTGATTCTTGATGAAAAGGACAGACCCTGGTTTTTTAATTTCAACGCAAATACCTCCACATTGTTGCTTCACTTGAATATCCAATTAAGTGCAGGGGGCATTTAGCCGCACAGCCTGCAAGTTCCGAAGGAAACACAGGACCTCAGCAATTCGCAGATGTTCTTATATTCGCTTTTTGTAATGCCGTATTTCTTCAGAACCTGCTGTGCCGGTATCCTGGGTATGAAGGTCATATCTCCGCAGCAGTTGGGTTTGGTAATATCCGGTGAGGCATCATATTTTTCGCCGAAATCCCTGTAGGTTGCATCGACTTCGTTAATCTTGAACATTTTGGTTTCACAAATCGCACTATACACATCCAATTCCAGTTTCATAATAAGCACTCCTTTTTTTTGTTATTTTAATATCGCTTTCGCTGTTTTTACCTTATCTTTTTGTTATTATTATCCTGTTTCTATAAAATTTACTTTGTTATTTATTTGACAATATCATTTTACTGCACCCCAAACCGCACAACAACAACATTCTGTCAGCTGATTTCTGCACTGTGAAGCGGCACTCCTTATTAGATAAGGTATAATTCTGTAAAAATATGTTATCCCTCAAAAAGCATTTTCCCAAGGTCCCCCGACAAGGCCGCTTCAACTTGTCCGACTTGTAACGCCTCGTTTCAAAGAAAATGTTTCGATTGTAGAAGCTTCCTCTTACCCAAATATGGAAATCTGACATGTGGCAGGAGTTGAGAACACCCACAATTCGCACAAAAAAACAACCCCATGAAAAGTTGCTTTCACAGGGTTGTTTTCAGATAGCTGTTCTTTCACACCATTTGTATTGGCGGCCTACTCGGTAAGCTTTCCGCGGTTGCCCGCAGAAATGGTGCGGCAGCAATAACACTCTTTCTTCAACTATATTCTATCAAATCCATGAACCTTTCGGCACCTCTCAATTTCCTTACCACGCTCAATCTTGCCGTCTGAGCTCTTTCATATGAAGCCATGCTCTCTACTTCCGTCTTTTTCATGATTGCTTCGATCTCATCCTTCAGTTTCATCAGCTGGTTCTCCTGATAGCTGCTGAATAAGTCCAATCCCAGGATTCTGTTGGTGAAGCGGACACCTTCCTCCATCCCGGTTACTGTGATCTTAATTTTGGACGAGCCGTAATCAATCAGTCTCCTGGCCAGATTAAGGCTTCCGAGCTTGTCGATCTCCTTTGCTGCCCCGCATCGCGTACAAATGAAGAAGCCTTTATTGAACCTGTTGCTTTTTGAGTGAAACCCGCATTCCGGGCAGGTGTAAAAAATTCCGACAGAACTAACCTTCACCGGCTTCGGCAGGCATTTCCAAGGCAGTTTGTACTCCAATAACCGGACCAACCGGTTGTAATCCCTCTGCCTGTATTCAGGCAGGATTCGCTCCTGGTTGTTTTCCTTCCAGCCAAGCCTGTCGCTTCGTCCGGGCAGGTTCTGGACAATTACCTGGGCTTTGTGCAGATAAGCTTTATCCGTAATGAAGTTGGCGGCATTATGGAGTTCATTGGCCGATTTCGTGTCAGGACCAGGTGGCGTTCCTGCAGAATTTCGATCCTTCCAGCCCCTGCTGGGCACACCGGATTTCCGGTTCTGTTCCGAATGGGAAATCGCACCTTGTGCCAGTATTTCTCCTGCTTCATCTACCACCACATAATTCAGCATGTTTTTTATACCTCTGGAAACGCCCATAAAAGTTGAAGTCCTGATTTCCTCTGCTTCTCCGGTTTCAATGGAAACAGCCAGATAATATCCGCCGTTTCTTTGAAACAGCCTTGCAGTTTTGAAGTTCTCCGGTATATCCGCAGCCTCTCTCAGAATCTTCTCCTGCCATTTCCCGAATTCCAGCGGAACAATGATAAAGGCCTCTCTCCTGCCGGTCCTTTCCAAAATACTGCTGTCCTTGTGGATATGCACCAGTCTCCCGCCATATCCGGAAATCTCCGATACCGTTCTGGTGTGTGCCCCATTTAAAAGATACAGCTTTGCATAGTACTTGTCTTTTATTTTGTCATACAACAGACAGTAGCTCCTTTTTGTATCATACCGGCAGAAATAGACCGGTCTGCATTGGAAAGTCCGCCCCAGGACATTGTTTCCAGATCTGAGGCAACTTTCTGCTGCAATGCCGAATTCAAGCTTCAGGGAATCTTTAAAGGGCTGTACGTCAAATTGATTCAACTCGCTGCCAATATCGCTGTCGATCCATTTTGACAGTGCCATTGCGTTACAGCGCCCATCTTTCCCCTTGTACTTTTCCGCCAGCTCCGGCAATTCGGAGGTGCCTTTCTCGAATAGAAAGCTCAAAGCCTTATTATAATCCAGCAATGCTTTGTCAATAATCTCTTTCTTTGCTTTACTGGGCTTATGAAGTTTCAGTACCAAAGTCCGCAATCCCATATCTCAGAATCCTTCCCCGTTTATCCCATTACGGGACTGCCACTTCTATAAATGGCAGCCCCTCTTCCCAACTGCAGGTGGAGTAGTCTCCCTTTTTGAAATTCCGATGTTCAGACAGGCTGAACAAGTCTATTCACTCATAACATTTCTGTTTTTCACAAGTATTCTATGATTTATTTTTACCTGAATTTTTCACTTCATCACTGCCGCTAAAAGCTTTCAGATATAATTTTTCAAGTTCGCTCACCAGCGGAAGTCTTGGATTCGCTGTAGTGCACTGATCCTCAAATGCCTTGTCCGCAAGCTCGGCGACCTTGGCATTGAATAATTCTGCATCTACTCCGCATTCGGCTATTGTAGAGGGAATATTCACTTCTTTCATCAGTTCCCTGACTGCCTTTACAAGACTCCGGACCCCCTCCTCCGCAGTGGATGCGGGAAGTCCCAATGCCTTTGCGATTTCAGCAAATTTCTGATCGGCAATGAAGGTTTCATATTTTGGAAATGCCATAAACTTGGTTGGTTTCGTGGCATTGTATTCAATGACATAGGGG
>JAEWQC010000072.1 GCA_023399355.1 Bacillota bacterium
GGCATATACACCGTTGGATACATAAACAAAAGCATAGTATCCGGCAATATGTAATATTGCTATATTAGCCTAAAAATTATGTCAATTTGGATCATGTTAATTTAATATTATTTTCGGCATTTCTGCCTGATAACCCGTCGGCAGTTCCCAGGCTTGTTCCAATTGCACCCCCGGTTGAACAAAATCCTGTCTGATATTTTTTATGATACCAGACAGGATTTTGCATCAAGATTCAACCTATTTTTAAACTCTTTAGTCTATTTTGCGGTCGCTTTCTCCCAATACTTGCTGGTAACCGTTGTATCATCAATCTTTGCCGGATCCTTCAGCAAACCATATTTGAGAGCGAGGTCGGCTGTCTGCTGGATTGCTTTCATATCGGTATAACCGATTTTCGCCGGATCAAAGCCCTCGGGAACGACCAGTTTGGCAATTTCTTTCGCCATATAGGTCTGGTGTTCGAGTGATACACTCTGATCTGCATCAAATACTGTCTTGCCCGCAGCAACCGGGTCTGCACAGGCATCGGCCCATCCTTTGATCGAAGCTTTCAGGAAACGCTCATACAAGTCTTCGTTTGCGGCAATCCAGTCGGCCTTCACAAATAGACAATCTTCAAGCATGGCCACTCCTGCATCATTCATGTTGATGGTCTTCAGATCGCTGTCCTTCAGACCGGATTCGAGAAGTAGACCGTACTCATTATAAGTCATTGCTGAAGCTGCATCAATTTCACCATTCAGGAGCTGGTTCATCGTATAATCCTGCTGTACGAGTTTCAGATCTTTATCCCTGTCAAGACCGTTAGCTTCTAAGAGTGCATAGATTTCATACTCATTGCCGCCAAACCAGGAACCGATCTTCTTGCCCTTCAAGTCAGCCGGGCTGTTAATTCCTGTGGCCGCCTTGGAAACAAGAAGCAGGGCGCTCTTCTGGAAAATCTGAGCGACATGTGTCAGTTCCCAGCCCTGAGACTGATATTTCAACAAGCTGGATACCCAGGTGACACCGATATCGGCAACACCGTTATATACCTGCTGTTCCGGAATGATATCGCTTCCGCCGGGAAGAATCTCAATATCAATACCTTCCTCTTTGTAATAGCCTTTTTCCTTCGCGACATAGTAGCCCATGAACTGCGACTGAGGCAGCCATTTCAACTGAAGCGTCACTTTCTTGAGCTCCCCTGATGCAGGTGCAGTGGATGTTGCCGCTTCTGCCGGAGTTGCATCCGTCTGGACGGACCCCGTTGCTGCCGGGGTAGAACCTGTTGCAGTCGTATCTGTACCCGCGGACCCACAGCCTGTTGCCACTGCCAGGATCAGCATCAATACAGCCAATAAACCTGATAATTTTCTACTTCTTTTCATAAATCAACACTCCTTTTAGTATGTTTTTGTTTGTTCTTTATCTTTGTGAAGCGTGCCATTTGATGGCATCGCGCTCAACCAACAGAATAATGCAGTAAAGCAGGACACCAGCCAGTGAAGCCACTACGATGTAGGACCAGCCCATTGCCATTTCAGCTTTGCGGAGATTATCCTTTATTCCGAAGCCCAGACCGGAGGTGGAGGCTGCGAAGTATTCGCTGATAATGGCGGCAATAATGGATGCGGCAATGTTGATTTTTGATGCGGTAAATATATAAGGCAGACAATTTGGCAGGCGCAGCTTTTTAAATATCGTCCACTTATCTGCTGCTACCGTGTGCATCAGGTCAATGGAATACGGCTTCAGATTATTCAGACCGCTATAGCCGTTAATAGCCATTGCCGCCATGCAGACAACCGTTACGACCCCTATTTTCTGGCCCATGCCTGTAGAAAACCAAAGGTTCATAATGGGAGAAAGTGCGACAATCGGTACTGCGTTGAAGGCAGTAATCACGATCATTCCGCCATAGCCCCATTTAGGGAAAAAGGTAGCAATAGCCGCTATTAAGAACCCGAGGAATGAACCAAGCACCATTCCGATCAAAGCACCTGAAATCGTTATCCCGCAGTCTGTCAAAGCTTTCAAAAAATGTTCCGACAGCGTAGAGGCAATTTCGGATGGAACAGGCAATTGGAACGGTTTCAGATGCACTATTTTATGAATGAAGCCAAATTGCCAGAAAAGGAGGAATGCAGCTCCAAAAGCTACCGGCCACACAATATTCTTTACTTTATTTTTCATGCATGTTCACCACCCTTCCCGGAAGAAAGATTCTGCCATGGAAACAGTACTTTTTCGGTAATAACAACGACATAATAGCTGATGATCCCCATTAATGCGCTGGTAACGACAGAGGCCCAGAACACGGCGGTGGAGTTGGAGTACAGCGAATAAAGTATTTTGACACCGATACCGCTTTTGGATCCGAGCATATCAACCAGAATGGAGGCTGTAACCGCCATTGGAGCGGCAATTTTCATTCCGGTGAACAAATAGGACATCGAAAACGGAAACATCAGCTTCCGATAAATTTTATATTTGCTTGCTGCAATTGAATACAGCAAATCCTTCTTATCCTGCTCAACACTCTTCAGGCCGCTGAGCATATTGACCGAGACCGGAAAAAACGTAATATATGCAGCAATGACGATCCTGGATAAATTCATATCCCGTACGATATTGAAAATGATCGGTGCAAGTCCAAGAACCGGTATCATCTGAGAAACAATGAGATAGGGAAAGGCGATTCTTTCAGTCACCTTCGACAGGCTCATAATAACGGCAAGCAGTATCCCTATGCCGGCTCCCAGTGCAAAACCGACGGCAGCTCTTGAGAAAGTCACTGCACCAGCTTCAAGAAGTATTTTCCAGTTTTTGAAAAATGTCAGCAGCACCGCATGTGGATAAGGAAGCTTAGCAGCCGCCATTTTGTCCTTGAGGACATATTGCAGGAGGAATGACAGCAGCTCCCATATGATTACAATTCCGATGATCCAAACAACGGCAACCATCCTCTTCTCTTTTTTATCCACATTTACACCCCCTCGAAGCTTCTTCTGATCCTGGCAATGTGCTCGTAAAATTCCGGAGTTTCCCTGAGTGCGTTAACTCTCGGACGCGGCAGGTCAATATCGACAATAGCCGAAAGACGGCCCGGATGAGGCGACAGCACAACGACCCGGTCGGACAGGAAAACGGATTCCGGGATATTATGTGTAACAAAGATCACTGTCTTGTTTGTTTTGCTCCAGATGGACAGTAAATCCTCATTCAATTTCTCACGAGTAAACTCATCCAGGGCGGAAAACGGCTCGTCCATCAATAAGAACTCCGGATCAAGCGCCAGTGCCCTTGCTATACCAACCCTCTGCTGCATGCCGCCGCTGAGTTCAAACGGAAACTTGTATCCGAAATCCTGCAGGCCCACCACTTCAAGCATATGATCAATACGTGCCGTCCGTTCTTTTTTAGGTATCCCCATAATTTCCATCGGCATGCAGATATTCCTTCTGACCGTCCTCCAGTCATATAGAACCGGACTTTGGAATACGATGCCATACTTCTGCTGCAATCTGATGTCCCTGGGCGACTGGCCCCGTATAGAGACACTGCCTGAGGTCGGCTGAAGCAAATCGGCAATGATCCTGAGCAGAGTGGTTTTACCGCAGCCGGAAGGCCCGAGCAGGGAGATGAACTCCCCCTCACGAATATCCAGACTCACGTTTTTCAATGCAGTAATGTTTTCTCCATTGTTAACCTGGTATTCCATACTTACATTATTGATTTGAATTTCAGCTGCTGTTGCACTCATAAATGATAACCTCCTGTACTTTCCGGA
Organism: Bacillota bacterium; assembly: GCA_023399355.1. Lineage (GTDB taxonomy): Bacteria > Bacillota > Clostridia > Acetivibrionales > DTU013 > UBA1305. Next base: position 3,773 of record JAEWQC010000072.1, read on the forward strand.
TATAAAAAGAACGCAGGCGGTAAACCGATCAATCGTTTACTGCCCTGCGCCCTTGCAGTCTTTAACATACTGGTTTGTTCAATTCTCTTTTTGGATTCCTTGCAGTAAATAATTACTGCTTGTTTACCCTCTTTCCCGCGGTAATGGCTCCCGCCGGACACACAACCACACACAGCTGGCAACCGGTACACTTCTCCGGCATCAATCTGGGCACACACGCTGTTTTGTCCATTTCCAGAGCCTGATGCCCCCCATCCATGCAGGAAAGGTAGCACCTTCCGCATCCCAGACATTTGCTGCGGTTAAACATCGGGTAGGATATCGAATGCCGGTTCAGGCGGTCAGCTGCCACCAGATTTGGAAGCGCAGCCCCAATAAGCTCCTGAACTGATGAAAGCCCTTTTTCATCCAGATAATGAGATAACCCTTCGATCAGGTCACCAATGATGCGGTAGCCATACTGCATTACGGAAGTCGTTACCTGAAGATTCGCACAACCCAGTGCAATAAACTCCGCAGCATCACGCCAGGTCTCAATGCCGCCCATTCCGCTGACAGGTACCTCCTCAAGCTCAGGATGCTTTTTGAGATCATGTATGAACCGAAGGGCAACAGGTTTCACTGTCTTTCCGGAGTAACCTCCTACACAGGATTTCCCGTCTACATTCGGCCCGGAAACAAAACCATCCAGATCGATATTCATGATGCTCTTTATGGTATTAATGGCGGCAATACCGTCCGCGCCGGCTTTTATCGCAGACAGCGCCGGAATTTCCATGTTTCCGATGTTAGGTGTCATTTTTGCAAGTACAGGCAGATGGGTTCCTCTTTTAACAGCGGCAGTAAAGAGTGCCACCAGTTCGGGACTTTGGCCCACATCCGATCCGAGTCCTTCTCCCGTCATGTGCGGACAGGAAAAATTACATTCTATAATATCAACTCCTGCCTCTGTCACGAGCTTTGCCAGGTAGGTCCATTCATCTTCGTTCTGACCCATAATGGATGCGATGAGAATCTTATCCGGAAAATCCTTCTTCAGTCTGCGAAAATAATCAAGATTCTCTTCCAGTGTGTGATCTGATATCTGTTCAATATTTTTAAATCCGATGAAAGAATTGCCTTCCTTTCGTATTGTCGAAAATCTCGGTGATACTTCATCCGGAACGAAGGTGCCTATCGTTTTGAACGCAGCACCGGCCCATCCCATTTCAAAAGCCCTCGCAACCATTTCATAATTACTTGCAACTACCGATGAGGACAGAAAGAATGGATTCTCGCAGCGGATGCCGCAAAAATCAATACCCAGATCCACGGAACCGTGGTTCGCCGCCCCCTCTTTTCCCAATGCACCGGCATATTCCATCAACTGCGGTATCCTTACAGGTTGATCGACTCTCCCTTTTACACAAGCCTCAACACAGTCCTTTGATTCGCAGGACCTGCAAGGTCCATTTTGATCTGCTGCAATAGCTGCACCGAATTTGTTGTCAAATCGGAGGGCACGGATAACTCTGGCAGGATCAAGTCTGGCAGGACATTTCAACGTACAGGGTGCATTATGGCAAAGAAGACAGCCATCCGATTCATTTTTTGCCGATAGTTCATTGAAAATATTCATTTTCATCAGTCGCCCTCCTCCCATGATCTTTTAAAATGTCCCTATGGTGATTTTTATTTCCTTCCAACCCGCTTTACGAAACCGCCCCAACCCGGTTGTCCCACGAATTCCCCATCCCTGTATACGAGCCTGCCTCTCGAAAATGTCATCACAGGATAACCGTGGAATTTCTTCCCTTCCCAGATGGTATGGTCATAATCGGAGTGCATGGTCGACATGGAAACGGTAAATTCCTTTGCAGGATCATATACAACAATATCCGCATCCTTGCCCACGGTGAGTGAACCTTTTTCAGTACAGCCGAAAATTTTTGCAGGGTTTGCGGAACACAGTTCAACCGCCCTGTTGAAGCTAATCTTTCCCGTATTGGCAGCTGCGAGCATGTATGGATAAAGGTTCTCTATCCCTGCACAGCCATTGGGGATTTTGGTGAAATCATCCTTTCCCCAGTCCTTTTCATAACTTTTGAATGGGCAGTGGTCCGTGGCAACCGTATCAATATCTCCATTTTTTATCGCCTTCCATAGGGCATCCTGGCTTTCCTGCCCTTTCATCGGCGGAGAACAGACAAAGTTTCTGCCATCTTCACGCTTATAAACGTCACAAGTAAATTCGAGATATTGCGGGCAAGTCTCCACATAGATGTCGCAGCCCTCATTCTTTGCAGCTATTGCCGCTTCAAGCCCTTCCCTGTCAGCCATATGAACGATGTAAAGAGGCGCATCAAGATGCTTTGCCCAGTGGATGGCCCTTTTGTCCGCTTCCGCCTCTACAAATTCAGGACGGCTCATATAATGGTACCAGGGAGTTAATTTCCCTTCCTTCCTGAACTTTTCAATATACAAATCGATCAGATCAGGATTTTCGGCATGGATATTGATCATGGCACCGATTTCCTTTGCCCTCATCAAGATCTTTGCAAAGGTCCCGTCGTCTACCATCATTCCTTCTTTTTTATAAACAAAAAAGCATTTAAAGCTGGTAATACCCTCTTCTACAGCCTTTTGCATCTCTTCCAGAATCTCGCCGCCATTGAGGTCCGTAATACAGCAATGAAACGCGTAATCCACACAAGCTTCCTTTTCACAGACCGCCTTCTTCTCATTGATCAGGCCAAGGATGGACATGCCCTTCCGTTGGAGCGGATAATCAAAAACAGTTGTAACACCGCCGCAAGCTGCAGCTCTTGTTCCAGAGAGGTAGCTGTCGGCGGATATGGTACCTCCGAAAGGCATTGCCAGATGTGTATGTGCATCTATTGCACCCGGCAGTACCAGCTTGCCCTTCGCATCCACCACTGTTGCACCATCCTCCGGAAAACCGGATCCTATAGCGGAAATTTTTCCATTTGTTACTGCGATGTCCGCTTGAAAGGTTTCTGCCGATGTTATCAAGGTTCCATTTTTAATAATCAAATCCATCCTGCCTGCCCCCTAATCCATTTCAATTTTATACTTCACCAATTATCCTATTTAGGTAAATGACGCTTCGAAAATACCGGCCAGATCTTCTTCCGTCGTTTTGACAACACAATTGGCAATATTTCTTGTCTTTATTGCCAAAGCACTGTATTGACTGATCTCCTCGGCACTAATGGTTTCCTTCGTCCCAAGAAGCCGGTCCATCAATTCTCTGAACTTATTTACACTAAGCAGGTTCATTACCTTGAGGATCCTTCCGGTCAGTTCCGGCTGTTGCTTTTCCACAGATCTCAAATACTCGGCCAGAAGCAGTCCGTTCGCTCTGCCGTGGTCAACATCCTTAAAGTAGGTCAGGGAATATCCCATTGCATGTACTGCTGTTGTACCGGTTTGTGCAATGACCATACCGCCCATCATGGATGCATGAAGCAGGACTTCCCGGATTTGCGGGTTTATTTCCTGCGTTCCGGATTCAACAGCCTTCAGTAATTCAGGAAGGCTCTCCATAATCAGGCGGATGCCTTCCGTTGCCAACGCATTTGAAACAAGTGACGCCCTTACCGACAACATGCCTTCAACCACATGGGAGAAAGCATCGATGGCAGTATTGACAGTTGTAGCGACCGGCAGATTCCTCATGTATTTCGGGTCAAGGAATGCCACCGCCGGAAACAGGCATTCAGAGGCAATACTTGTTTTCGTCTGTGCCTTGTCATTTGTCAATATCGTATACTGGGTAACTTCCGAACCCGTTCCTGCTGTTGTTGGCACACAGGCCACCGGCAGTGCAGTGGCTTTGTAATTCCCGGAGAACAAGTCCTCCTCCTTGATTTGCTGCACCGCTAGAAGTGCTATAGCCTTCCCGGCATCCATCGGAGAACCGCCGCCGATGGCTATGATGAAATCAGCACCGCCCTGTCTGGCTGCTTCCGCTCCCGCTCTTACACAGGCAACCGATGGGTTGCTTTTAACCTTGTCAAACAGAAGGTAGCTTATACCAACAGATTCCAGCGCCATTCTGACATCCTTTTCAGACCCGTTATCTTTTGCCGAATGAGCACCTGTCACAATCAATGCAGTTTTTCCAAGTGTTTTAAAAATCTCACTGTTATTGGAGATACAATCCAAACCTGTAATGACCCTGGTTGGCATATAATATTTACTGGTCATGTGTCCTCCTGATATAAATGAATTTAAGCAATCATCCCGTCAACTTCACTCAGCACTTCATCCATAATAGCCATCGCATCCTGCAGTTCCTGTTCGGTGATGATCAGAGGCGGTGCCACGATCACGGAATTCTCATGCGAATAGGTATAGAAGCCCTTTGCGCTCAGCATTCCGATGATCTTTTTCATAATGCCTTCGGGATCTATTCCGTACTCTACCAAAGGCTCCCTGGTCTTTTTGCTTCTGACCAGTTCGATTGCCGAGAATAAGCCGATATAACGCACATCTCCAACACTCGGGTGCTTGGACTTGAGCTCTTCCAGAAGTTTCCCCAGCAAGACGCCGCGTTCCTTTGCCTGTGAAATCAATCCGGTTTCCTTATAGTACTCTATGGTTGCAATACCGGCCGCGCATCCGAGCGGATGAGCAGAATAGGTCAGTCCGCAGCTCAGGAAATTCTCTTCGTAATAATCCGCTATTTTCCTGCTGACGATCACACCGCCAATAGGAGCATACCCACAGGTGATCCCTTTTGCAAAAGTGATGATGTCAGGCTTTACATCATAATTATCAATAGCAAACCATTCTCCGGTACGTCCCCAGCCTGTCATTACCTCATCGCATACCATCAGGATGCCAAACTCGTCACAGATCTTGCGTATCCCCTTCATATAGCCTTTCGGCGGTATGATGACCCCATTGCTTCCCGTAATGCTCTCAAGGAAAATTGCTGCGACAGATTGACGGCCTTCATAAAGGATCTGTTCTCTTAACTGTTCTATATAATATTCTGTTGCTGCCTCTTCGCTTTCGAACGGGATCCTGGACCTGTAAATATAAGGATCGAAAAACTTGACAAATCCCGGAATGCCAGGTTCACAGGCATATCTCCTGGGTTCGCCCGTTAGGTTTGCCGCACCGTAGGTAGAACCGTGATAAGAACGGTACCGTGAAAAGATTTTGAAACGACCTGTCACCATCTTTGCAATTTTTATGGCATTCTCGTTGGCATCCGCACCGCCAAGGGTGAAAAATACTTTTGCCATATTGTCGGGTGCAGCCTCTACAACCATCTTTGCAAGCTGTGAACGCACATCTATTGCAAAAGACGGTGCCGAGAAAGCCAATCTTCCGGCTTGCTCCTGTATGGCATTTATTACTTTCTTGTTGCCATAGCCAATGTTCAAATTAACCAATTGCGAAGACATATCATAGTAACGTTTCCCGTCTCCATCCCAGAAATAGATACCTTCTCCGCCGATCATCACCTTCGGCTTCAGAGCACCCTGTGTACTCCATGAATGCAGGTTGTATTGCCTGGATACCTCACTGATTTCCTTTGCTGTGGATAATTCCAAGTCCATGTCTCATCACCTCGTCTAAAAATAACAAAGGAACCTGTCAGGTTGGAATCTCGTAAGAATCCAACCTGACAGGCCCCTTTGCCTTGATTTATACCTCTAAATTCTATATATCCATCATAACACGTTTAAAAATCAATGCAACGAGTTGCAGCACAAAGTTTTTTGTGCTGCTGCACACAATTCCCCAAGACTACAGCAATTCTCTGATATTGAAAGCAAGAAGCAGCTTCAGACCCTCCTGGTAAGTGAGGTCACTGCAAAGTATTTCCTTGATTTTTTTCATTTTATAATTAATGGTATTGCGATGCACAAAGGTTTCCTTTGCGACCTCCTGTATACTGGCATTGTATTCAAGATACTGCTTCAGCGTGAGTAGATAATCCGTCTGGTTCTTTTTGTCATAAGCCTCGAGTTTTCCAAGTGTCTCCACATAAAATGATCTCATGACATTCTGATCCTCTATCCCCAGCAGCAGCTGATACAACCCGATACTGCGGTAGGAAACCACTGCTTTGTCCTGCTTCTCTGCGAGGTGCAAAAGTGCTACCGCCCTCTTGTAATTTCTCGGCAGCGACCGGATACCCGGGTCATTGATACTGATCCCCGCCCTGATACGATATTCCTGCCCGCCGAAATTGCATACCTCATTCAGGCGTTCAACCGCGTTTTCTATAAAATCCTGCGGAAAACTTTGCAGGACAATAATCAGATATTGATCCTGGCGGAAGATGTTAAACCGATCACTGTGGTTATACAAAATTTTTGCAAGGTGCAGGCGCACAGATTTGTCAAACTCGGAAAACCTGTCTTTGGAGGGCACTTGAAGCGATAATGCCACGAGACAGAATTCAGCATCAAGATTAAACTCCTTCCGTTCCAGAACCGATCCAAATTCGGAAATTCTCTCAGGGAAAAACAGAACATTACGGAATGCACCGGCAACGCTGATTTCGTTCTCTTCAGACTTTATGATCTTTCTGCAGAAATCATTGGTGATATCCACAATCCTGGTCTTCCAGGGGATTGTAAACAAGGGGAACTCAACCTCTCTGCAGTATGCGATCAAATCTTCAGGCACCGATTGTATATAGGGTCCGATATTGAGCACCAATCCACTCGCCTGATGTCCCACCAGTCCTTTTGCAAAATCAAGGAACCAATCCGTATCGGCATGTCCGATCCCCGTTGTGAAGATCAGTTCCTGTCCGTGAAGAAAGCTTGCCGTCTCAGGGTCTTCCAGCATGTGAACCCAGTTGACCAGGTTATTCATGTTGTTTTCTCCGCAGATCAGGCTCATACTATAATTTTCTTTTGAATATTTGCATAAATATCTCAGTGATATAGCCAATGCTTTCACCCTTTCCTGCAGAGCATAACTGATGATCCAGGCTGCATGGGCGAGCAGTTGACATCGTCAACGACCAGCCCCGGCTGCATGGGCGAGCAGTTGACACCGTCAACGACCAGCCCCCCCTTATTAACAAATTATCAAAAATAATCGGTTTTTGCAATCGGTTTTTTCGGGCTTTCCAAGCCAACTCCCATCTCTGCTATATTGTTTCCATTTTTTAATGAAATCCGGTATAATAATTTCATGACGAATCAGTATATAAAGAGTGCAGAACTAAAGAGAGAAAATATTGCTTCCTTCGAAGAATATCCTTATTGTCTTCCTGCCATTAAAAGCATCGACAATCTGGAGTTTCATCCCAAGGTAACCTTCTTTGTCGGTGAAAACGGCACCGGAAAATCAACCATACTGGAATCCATTGCGGTTGCGTACGGCTTTAATCCTGAGGGCGGCTCAAAGAATTTCACCTTTTCCACAGTGGACTCTCATTCAGGCCTGTACAATCACATCAAGCTTGCGAAAGGCGTCAAAAGGCCCAAAGATGCTTTCTTTCTAAGGTCGGAAAGCTACTATAATGTAGCTACCTATATTGATCAGCTGGATAATGAGTTTAGCTTCAGTCCTCCTATCAAGGATGCGTTCGGAGGGAAATCCCTCCATGAGCAGTCCCACGGAGAATCGTTTTTCGCATTGTTTCTGAACAGGCTGAGAGGACACGGCCTGTATATACTCGATGAACCCGAGGCAGCACTGTCGCCGTCACGCCAGATGTCGCTGATCAGCAGAATGCATGAATTGATCGGCATGGATTCCCAGTTCATCATAGCTACCCACTCCCCGATCATCATGGCTTACCCTGATGCAGCCATTTATGAGATCAGGGAAACCATCGAACGCATAAAGTATGAAGAGACTGAGCATTATCAGGTAATGCGGGCTTTCATTAAAAACAAGGACGGGATGTTGCGTGAATTGATGAAGCCGGCGGAAAATTCTTAAATCCGAGGTGAGCGGTATTGAACCTGCTATTTGAAAAAGCCGGTGAAGACGATGCGGCACAATTGATCAAAGTCCTTAATCAAAGTTTTTATAATGATTTCATTTTCTTTGGAGAATGCCCCGGATATGGTGTGACACTGGAAGACATGAAGCAGCGGATCCGGAACTCCATCCAGTATAAGATACTGGCAGATCACAACATTGTCGGCAATATTTCGGTACGCACACCGGACAATGGCCGGTATTGGCTTGGGTGCCTCGCCATCATACCGGAATTTCAAAACAGGGGGATCGGTTCCAAAGCCATCCAATTTATTGAGAAAGAATTTCCCGATGCGATTTCCTGGGGTTTGGATACTCCTGTGCAAAAGGCAGGGAACTGTCACTTTTATGAGAAAGCGGGCTATATAGGGATTGAGGATCGAGTTCATTCGGAAAAAGTCACCCTGAGGATATATGAAAAAAAAATGAAATGAGCTATCATATCTATAGAACCTATTAAACAATTGAAGAGAAAATGAAAGGATTTAATGATATGAACCTGTATGTGGAAAACTTGCTTAATCTTGCGGAATGTTTTGAAAAAGCAATCTTTAATAACGTGAAATATCCTTGGGACGCACTTCCAAGAATAAAAACGTTTTTGCTTGAATTTTCTAAGAACCTTCCCGGAGAGTTTGAACAAATAGATCAATATATCTGGGTCGGTAAAGGAACCACTATAGAGAAATCCGCCTTAATAAAGGGTCCCGCCATTATCGGCCGCAACTGTGAAATCAGGCAAGGCGCATATATCCGGGAAAATGTCCTGCTTGGTGACGGCGTGGTGATTGGAAATTCAACAGAACTTAAAAACTCACTGCTGTTCAACAAAGCCCAGGTTCCGCATTTCAACTACGTAGGTGACTCCATTCTGGGATTTAAAGCACATCTGGGTGCAGGCGTCATTTGCTCAAACCTCAAATCAAATGGCGAAATAGTGAGAGTAAAGGTCGGTGCCGATTATATCGAAACAAACCTGAGAAAATTCGGGGCTATTGTCGGAGATCATGCTGAAGTGGGCTGCAATTCTGTGCTGAATCCCGGCACGGTCATCGGCAGGAACAGTATTGTATATCCGCTTACACCTGTCAGAGGATTTGTTCCTGACAATCATATCCTGAAAAGTACCGGTGAATTGGTCCCAAAAAGATAGAACAGCGCAAAAAATAAATATTTTGTTTACTGGAGAGTATCGCTAATGATAGAATTTAGAAAAGCCGGCTATGGGGACATTAATGGTCTGATTCGATTGCGTTTGGAGTTCCTGAATGAGGTTCAGAAAGTCGGATCTCCATCGGAAGATGCTGCTTTGAAAGCCAAATTAAAAGACTATTTTATGGTAAACATGAAAGCAGGCAGCTTTTCCTCCTGGATAGCAGTCGATAACGGAGTTATTGTCGGAACAAGCGGCATCTGCTATTACGCATTGCCCCCTTCCTATAATAGAATTACGGGTAATGTCGCATACATTATGAATATGTATACACAGCCGGCGTATCGGGGAAAAGGGATTGCGCCCTCCCTGTTTGAGAAATTACTGGTTGAAGCAAAAGACCGCGGCTGTCATAAGATAAGCTTGAATGCAACAGAGATGGGCAGGCCATTATATATGAAATTCGGGTTTAAAGAGTCAAATGATGAAATGGTTCTGACCCTGTCATGAGTGTATTTCCCCAATGTTCTTTTTTACAAGCAATATTGTGCAGGAAAGAGGTATGAACAAATACACTTATGGTCATTATGAGTTTCCTGTGATAGCTTCAAGTCTGTTGACGATGTCATCCTCCATTTCCAAAAGGCAATCGATATATCCGACATATTTTTTTCCGACAAGAAATTCACCCCGGGCATGGTTGTCCATGATTAAAAGTCTTAATTCCTTCCATTTGTCGACTAGAGCCTGGAATCTTCCCACAAGCTGATGCTCTTCTATTGCAGGGCAGATGTCCGCATAGGCCTTAAGAACTATTTTCCATAGCTCACGTTTTTTAATAACTTCCCATAATTTCCATCTGAAGAAGTTCTTCATGTCCAGTTCGGAATAGAAGAGGTTTGCTTTGTCCGTGTAGATGCATTCCTTTTCAAAAGCACTTTTTAGTGCGTATATTCCTTCTCTTCCGGGATAGACCGAATAATTGTCCTTTTCATAACACTGCATGCGATAACTGCTTGCCGCCTTTATAAATAAGCGCCTTATATCGACACCGCCGGCAAGTTTTTCCCTGTCGATGTCTATAGTTGCATAAACCAGTACGGAATTAAAGGCATACATTAAATCCCGCTTTTTAATCACTCCTACTGACTTATTGCCTGCGTAGGGAATAAAATTGCTGGACAGGGTTGTAGGCATATCAATGTAATACAGCATTTCTTCATCATATGCAACTGCAAGGAAGGTGTGTCCGTTATACGACACATCATCCGAATATTGAACATCCTCAAAATCCAGGCTTATAAAGTCCATACTGAAAGGAAGCTTGTGCATATTTGTCATAATCACGACAAGCTGTCCCGCATCAAGCAACTTCTCTATGTCAGGCATGGATGAAAAACCCTTTCCATGCACCAGATTCGGGTTGAATACGCTGCCAAGCGTGTCAAAACTGTTGTTCCAAATGTTAAGCACGGAAGCATCGGAATTATTTGTAATGCTGATGTTGAAATCATCCAAAAAAACCGGCAGGTAGTTAGGATAATCTTTGACATATCTTTTCAGACAAAAGTAGGACATCAGATCATGACAGTCGAGAAGTTCAGCAAACGTATCTGTTTCACCCGCTGCGTTGAAAAAGTATTCCGTTTCCAGGTTCTTTTTCATATGAGCCGGGAATTCCGCAGACTCCGTATATATGAGGTTTTTATCGGCAATGGCTGCCAGTTCGGCTATCGTAGGATATTGCAGGATATCCTTTACTGTGATTCCACAGGTCTTCATCTTGCCGACTACCTGTACCGCCTTCAACGAGTTGCCGCCAAGGCTGAAAAAATCATCGAATATGCCGACACGGTCATGAAGGTCAAGTGTGTATTCCCATACACGCATAATCATAGCTTCCGTACTGTTCCTTGCACGGACTATCCCATCCTTGCATTCGGTCCGTATGTTGATTTCATTCAAGACTTTCCTGTCCACTTTACCGTTCACAGTCAGTGGAATACTGTCAACATCTATGAAATATGCAGGTATCATATAGTCTGGTAAAACTTTCGCAAGGAATTCCCTTATCGCAGTGTCCCTGTCATTTTCCCAGACAATATAAGCACAAAGATACTTTCCTGTATTGTTATCCATTCTGTCGGTCACAACGGCGTCCCTTATGCCGGGATGCTTCAGCAGTTTGCTTTCCACCTCTCCAAGCTCGACCCTGTATCCCCTGATCTTCACCTGATGGTCCAGCCGTCCTAAAAACTCAATTTCCCCTTCCGGCAACATCCTTCCAAGGTCACCGGTTTTATACATCAATTCATCCCTGCCTGCAAACGGATTCCTGACAAAGGAGGCATCGGTCCTATCGGGGTCATTCACATATCCCGCTGCAACGCCAATGCCGCCTATGTAGAGTTCACCTGCCACCCCCGCGGGTACAGGCCTTTTATTGACATCAAGTATGTAGAAACTGGTATTTGCAATAGGTCTGCCATAGGGTATGCTGATTCTGGAGGAATCCTCCCGGACTACGGGATGGTAAATTGACCATACTGTACCTTCGGTGGCACCTCCAAGTGAAATAACCGCTGCATTGGGGAAATATTTCTTCAATTTTTCAGGAAGTGCGACAGGTATCCAGTCACCGCTCATAAATGCAAGCCGCAGGTCATTTTGAACATACTCCTCGCCGCAGTTATCCAGATACTGTACAAGATAATTCAAGGTGGAAGGGACAGAATCCCAGAAAGTCACTCTGTGCTTCCGCAGAAGACCTATCAGCGCCTCCGGGTTTTGTACATTCTCTTTTTCGGCAATCACTATTTTCCCGCCTGATGCCAGCATCCCGAATATATCATACACAGACAGGTCAAAGCACATGGAGGTAATGAAGAGCAGGGTATCCCCGCTGTTGATATGAAACCTGCCGTTCACCCACGTAATAAGGTTTACGGCAGAATCGTGCCGGATCCTCACACCTTTGGGATTACCGGTAGACCCGGAGGTAAATATAATATAGGCAAGTTCACTGGGGTGAACGGATATCGCGGGATTTTCAGAGGGGTGGGACTGCAGTTCTTCCTCGTCAATCACAATCATATTTTCATGGAACGGATCACAACTCCCGTCGCTCAGGACCCCCCTCACATTCGAATGATCCGCAATATACCGCCGCCTTGCAGTTGGATACTCCGGATCGACAGGCACATAAGCAGCGCCGCATTTCAGAATCGCAAGCATGCCCGCGATCATACCGAGGCTCCGCTGCGTTGCCAGGCCTACCGTATCTCCGGGCTCTATGCCGTTGGCAATCAGCTTGAATGCGAGCCTGTTTGCATACTGGTTCAAAGCACCGTACGACAGTTCCCTGTTTCCCGATACAAGTGCAGTGTTGTCCGGCTTGTTTTGAGCTTGCTCTTCGAATAGCACATGCATGCTTTTTTCACTGTCATACCACGCTTGTGTATCGTTAAAGTCGCAGAGCATTTCCTTCAGTTGCTTCTCCGTGATAAGCCTGTTGGCTGTGATGACGGGTTCGTCACCTGAAGCAAGCTGTTCCAGAATTGCCGCATATAATTCCGCCGCTTTTTGCATTTCAAAATCATGGAAGTATACCGGTGAATATTTGATCTGCATATAGAATATGTCAAGCGTTTTGGATATTTCAATATCGAGCAGTGTATTTGTCATTTCGTTTGCTTCTATATCCATTGCATCATCAGTCCGTTGAATCCTTCCGGTCTCACCAACACTCCTCATCACATGGAAATCCATAAAATTAAAGAGCGTACTGAAAATCGGACTGCCGGATGTGCCGCTCTCCCCAATGGACGCGGCTATGTCGGCAAGGAACATCTCATTTGATTTCGCTTTCCTGAACGCTTCTTTTACGGCGCCTGCAAGTGTACTTTTGGTGATTTCCCCTTCCAGAACAATCCTCAATGGAAGAGTGTTCAGGAAGCATCCCAAAATCCTGTCTCCATCTTCTACAGCCGGTCTGTCATGGGTCACCACACCTGTCACGATATCGGTTTCACCTGTAGTTACCGCAAGCAGGTACACATGGGCGCACAGGCATAATTCATGCAAGGTGCACTGCAAGGCTTTCGCCCTGTCCTCGAGAGCTCCAAGCAGCGATGAATCAAGATTCCTGTGCAATATCCTGCTGCCGTTCGCGTCCCTGATCTTTCTTTCTGAGAGGTTGAATGGAAGCTTGCTGCGCGTATAGCCCCGCAAGGTCTCTTTCCAGTATTCGATTGCCTTTGCCGATAATCTTTTTCCGAGTCCGTATGCAACATACTCCTTATAGGAACTTTTCAATGCAGAAAATTCGGAATTCTTTCCCGCACACAGGCTTTCATAGATTAAAAAAAGCTCGCTGATAAATATTGCGACACTCAATCCATCCAGTATGGCATGATGACAGGAAAGCACGATGCAGCAGTCGTCATTTCCAAGTGCAAATACTCTGACTCTCCAGAGAGGCTGGTTTCCGAAATTGAATTTATTTCTGAGATCCTCCTTCAGATAATGCTTGATTGCATTCTGCCGCTCATCAGGCACATAACCGGACAAATCGGTCAGTTCAATCACCGGCATCATTTTCTCCGTACTGCGATACACCACCTGGATCGGTCTATAGAATTCATCGGGATGGAAACCCGTCCTCAGGATAGGGTGCCTTTGGGCAAGGACTCTCAATGCCTTTTTGAAAACATCCATATCAAATTGCGGCAGTTTAAGAAAATATGGGAACTGGTCGTGGTAGATTGGTTCTTCAGGTAAAAGCCTTGAGAAAAATATCATCCCCTGCTGAATCGGACTGAGTGGATAAAAGTCCTCCACATCCTGAAGCAGGGTATTAAAGTATAATTCATTCTGGCGGATGTGTTGTTGCATCTCCTCTATAGCAGAAAGTCCCTCCTCCAGCAATTTGTTCCATTTCTTTGCCATATCGGAAGCGATATACCCCGACATTTCCCCGGCAGTCTGGTAACTGTAAATGTCCCGGATCATGACGCTTGTGCCGAATTCCTTGTTTATTACACTTACCAGGCTGATTGCCCGAATGGAGTCCCCACCCGAGTCGAAAAAATTGCTGTTGATTCCCAAAGATCCGTTTTTCAGAATCTCCCGCCATATTTCCAGCGTCCTCGCCTGAAGATCATTTTCAGGCAGGTCATTGCCTTCCGGGGAGGAATCATAGGATTCAGGTATCGGAAGAGCTCTTGCGTTAAGCTTGTTATTGGAGGTCATCGGAAAATAATCAAGCCGGATAAACCGGGAAGGAAGCATATAGGAGGGAAGCATGTCGGACATATGCTCTGCAAGTTCACCCCTTATATCCTTGTCCGCAACGTAATAAAGGCAAATATACTTGTTTCCGTCGCAATCATCAATGGGGATGGCTGCAGCCTCTCTCACGGTATGGCAGTCCATCGCAGCCGCTTCAATCTCACCGGGTTCAACCCTATGGCCCCTGATTTTAAGTTGCTTGTCCATCCGGCCGAAATATTCCATATCGCCATTGGGCAGAAGTCTTACGATGTCTCCGGATCTATAGACCCTTTCAAGGGGCTTGTATGGATTTTTCACAAATCTCTCGGCGGTCAATTCCGGTCTGTTCAAATAGCCTTTGGCCACCCCAAGCCCTCCTATGCATAATTCTCCGGGCACTCCCGCAGGCATAAGCCTTAGTCCGGCATCCATAATGTAAGCCGAAAGTGTGGGTATGGGCCTGCCTATGTTGCAGATTGTGCTATTCATATCTGCTTCAGTTACTTCCTTATAGGTGACGTGCACGGTTGTTTCAGTTATCCCGTACATATTGACAAGTTTGGTTCCCGGGTATTTTCGGTGCCAGTTTCCGAGCATCGGCAATTTCAACGCCTCACCGCCGAAAATGATATAGCGCAGCTGAAGACTCCTGTCTGAATGTTTTTGTTCCTCTGCAGACAAGCCATAAAAAGCTGTAGGTGTCTGGTTCAGGACAGTAACCTTGTTTTCAATCAGTAATTTTCGATATTCAGAAGGATCCCTTGCCACCTGCGATGGAATAATGATAAGCGTTCCACCATACAGCAGGGCACCGTACATCTCCCAAACGGAAAAATCAAAACACAGCGAATGAAACAATGTCCAAACGTCACCACTGGTGAAATCGAATTTGTTTCTGGCGTTGAAAAACAATCTGACAACATTACGGTGCTCAATGACAACTCCTTTCGGTCTGCCGGTAGTGCCGGAGGTATATATGACATAAGCGGCATCCGAAGGACAGTTGGCAGATCCGGGATTATCCGGATGCATGAACTGATTCGAATCGATGATCGGGTCCAGAATCCTCTTGTACACAGCGTCATCAGCTTCCCAGTCCTCATTCGTCCCCCTTTTATGCAGCAGCAATCCCGCTCCGCTGTCATCGAGCACATAAGCGACTCTTTCGGCAGGCCATGCCGGATCGACAGGCAGGTAAGCCGCTCCTGCCTTCAGTATCCCGAGCAGCCCTGCTATGGTTTCAATGGAACGAGTAACCGTTATACCAACAATATCATTGGGGTTTGCACCGTTTTCTCTCAATACATGCGCGATGGCGTTTGCCTTTTGATTTATTTCCAAATAGGTAATGGAGATATCTCCAGACACAACAGCAATTTTATCGGGAAGCTTCTTTACCTGTTCCTCAAACAACTCATGGATAGTTTTGCCGGAAGGATAATCTGCTTTTTCATCAGAACCCAAAGAAAGCAGCATCTGCTTCTCCTCTGATGAAATGAACTCGATATCTTTCAATTTGCTGTCGGGATTGGAAACGACAATCCGCAGCAGATTGCCAAAATGCCCGAGAATTCGTTCAATCATATTGCTGCTGTATACATCCGGTGCATATCGGACTTCCAGCTTCAGTTGACTTTCACTGATGGAAAATGCAAAAACAATGTCGGTCCTGACCATATCAAGTTTGTCTGCCGCATGAATGGTTTCCAGGAAGACAGCTGTCCTCACAAGCGGGAGCATTCCATCGCTTTTCTCCTCACACAGTAGTTCGCACAGACTGTCAAATGGAATATCTGAGTGATCGTCTGCATTTTTGACCGTATCCCTTACTTTTAGTAAAAACTGTTTAAACATATCCGTTTCAGCTATGATTTCTTTTATAAGCATGATTTCTCCCTGAACTTCAGCTTCCACCAATTTTGTAAACCGGGGAACCGCTAAAACAACAGCCGTATTGCCCGTATATCTGCACAGGAGATACTCAACTGATGCGAGAAGGATTAAAAAGGCACCGTATTCAGAATTGCGCGCCATGTTCAAGAGCTTTGTCCTCACATCATTTGGAATCTCAAGCACCTGAGTCGCTTTATCTGCTTTTTGACTTTTTTCCCCTGCGATATCTTGCGGAAATGCGCTGATGGATAAATTACGTCCAAGCTTATCGATCCAATAGGCTTTTTCATTTTTGGAATCCGTATACTCATGCATCTGTGTACAATGTATTTCCTTCTCCTTCATATAAATACCCCGCTTTTCACCAACATTTTTATAAAGGTTCACGCATTATACAATCAGCCGGAATAAAAACGAACAATTGCAGAATAAAAAAATTGATATATCAGGCAAAAAGAATTAGTACATCAGCTTTTATATACAATTTAACACGGAAGGGTTATTACCATTATTATACCTATATAATTATTATATGGTATATTTCCCGTTAATTTTTATCAAATATGCTTTTTTGTACAGCTTTTTTCTTGTACAAACAACACATATTTAAGGAAATATTTTCAGCAATGAAATGATTATCAACCTACCGGATTGATACAGTCAGATGCATATATGACGGCAGCAGGATTGTCCCGGCTGCAGGTTAGCGTAGTTATACAGAAAAGATTTCACATTGTCTGAAGAAGTGAACCCGAACAGGATAACGATAGTCGTCGTGATAGAATCGAATGGTGCAGTATAATGAATACCCTGAAAAAACCGTCCGATATTTTTAGAAAGTGTTCTTTCTGTGTGCCAGTTATTTTCCTTATAGGCCCAGAGTCTTTGTCAGCCTTGCCCTGTTTATCCCGCTGCCAATGACAGTGCCTGCGTCCAGTATCTCTTCGATTGCATCCATCCTATTAATGGACTGGCTGTCTTTCAGCCAGGATTCTGGTGCCCAGTCCTCCACCCTGTTGTACACATTCACGTGCCAGCCGTAAGGCATGCCTGATTTGTCGGTTTTCTGCCTGCTGCCCGCTACAGTGATATAGAAGTACTGCTGCAGTTCGCCGATCGCAGTATCAACCCTGGCGGCACCCTTTTTCCTGTCTACACCCATTTGCCTTCTTATTTCACCGGTATCAAGGATCTTTCTGTCTTCAAACAGCTTCCACAATTCCCATGCAGTTTGACTGACAAGCCCGTCATAACGCCTCTCCTCCATGGACTGCCGGGGATGGCAGGCTGCAAGGAAAACAGGATACATCCGTGCAGAGACAAAGCCCTTGTTCCCGCCGAGAATGCAGCCGAAAGCGAGCCGTTTTTCTTCTGCCGCCCTGTCCTTCCAGCGCCAGGGATCGGTTTCGGGATCACCCGTATGCCATATCTGTTCCGGTGTTTCAGCCGACAAGGAGGGAAGTCCTTCCAATATATTCGAAAACGCCATGAAGCCAAGTTCATCCACTCTATATAAAAAGTCTTCATATTTTAAAAGCTGTGTCATGTAAACCGTTCACTCCTTATTCATTCATTTCAACCAAATTGAACGTAAAAATTTCCAATGAATTCTCTCACATTATAACGCATCCATTTAAAGAAAATGTATCGGTTGCAGTAACTTTTTACCGTTGTTGCGTTTCAAGGATGAGAGAGCTATGCTCACCGCCTGTAAACCAAAGCGGTAGCCGCCGCCAAGGTTTTTTGCGAAACAAAAGAACTCTGTTGATGGTGGACATTTTAAGCCTCGTTATTACTAAATATATCACAGGGAACAAGACAGCTATATGTCTTGTTCATTTTATATCAAAAATTCATCAGATCTGCCGGATATCAACATTCTACCATATCCCGGCAGACTAATAAACAATTTCAATTCTATTCGGTCACAGCCACTTTTACAGCAGCATTCTGTTTCAACCCGGATATGACCATCCCGGCCATTACCAAAAAGCCGCCAAGGTACTGCTGCCATACCGGTCTTTCACCCAGGAGGATCACCGAAAGCAGCAGTGCCGTAAACGGCATCATCCCTGAGAATATTGCAGCCACAGATGCTTCGCAGCGTTTGATACCGGCATACCAGAAATAGAATGCAAGTGCTGTGACGATGACACCGTACCAAACTAGTGCAATCCATTGGCCCATATCCAATCTTCCCAGGGGCTGAACGGGATTTTCCAGAATAGCAGGAATCAAGCAAAGCAAAAATGCAATCATCGACACCAGTGCAGTCTGGTGCAAAGGATCAAACCCTGACTTTCGTCCTCCGGTTCCGATAATGCGCAGACGCGAGAGAACATTAAAAAGGGACTCACAGGAAGCAGCACACAAAACCAGGATGTTCCCTTTGAAATGAGCAGAATCCAGGCCGCTTCCGGGAAGCAGCAAGCCTTGCAGCAGCAGTATTCCGGCTATAGTGACGCAAAGGCCGGCTATACGTGATTTATACAGGGTTTCCCTCAGGAGAACAGCCGCGAGCAGAGCAGTGATCGCAGGTGTTGCACCCATCAGCAATCCTGCTTCGCCGGTACTGGTCCTTATCAGTCCATGAAGCAGAAACAGCCTGAACAGAAAGATCCCGAAAACGGCCTGCAGCAACACTGCGCACCAATCGCCCGGCTTCATCTCCCTTATGGTTTTACATAACCCCCGTCCGCAGACAGGGAGAAGGCATATCACTGCAAAAAACAAACTTGCATCAGCTATTGTAAAGGGTCCAAGGCTACCCGAGACAAAGCGGGCTGCAACCACCGACGAACCTGCCAGCACAAACGCACCGGTCAGGTAAAGCATCCCTTTTATTTTTTCCATCCCTGTTCCTCCATCTATTGTTTAATCCTATTGATTCCCTGCATGAAACCCATTGCTTCCTTGGCTGAATTATCCTGTAATGATATAATATAAAAAGTGCTGGTACTCTTAAAGTGCCACATAACTATAATTTTGTCCGTACCAGTTGGAGGAAGCATGAGAGGAATCGAATTGCAGCGTAATAGTGATATCTCGCTGTCACGGCAGATATATAACACCTTCAGGGCTCAGATCATTGACGGGCGAATGAAGTCAGGAGAGGCACTTCCATCCACACGCGAGCTTGCAGCGCAGCTTGCCGTTTCACGCAATACCGTCTGCGAAGCATATGATATGCTTTTGGCCGAAGCCTTCACGGAAAGCCGGCAAGGCTCCCCAACCCGCGTAGCCCGGGATGTGCATCTGGATTTGCCATGTCGCCCGGAGAAATCGGATCAAAAGCATTCTACAAGGGATTCCAAGCAGAAAGACAGACCGGTTTGCAATATTAAGACCGACTTTCGAACAGGCCTCCCCGATTTGCATAAATTCCCCATGCATCAATGGCTGCAGATGATGAATAAGACATCCGAACAGCTTACTCCCGAACAATGGGGGTATACGGGTCCGGATGGATTTGCACCTCTCCGCAGGGAGATTGCTTCATGGCTGTTCAGGAGCAGGGGGATGGATTTAGATCCCGATGATGTATTCATAACAGCCGGAGCGACACACGCTCTGCATCTGCTTTCGGAGCTGCTCTTTACCGATCCTTTTGAAATCATTGTAGAGGATCCGTGTCATACGGGCATGCTGCGCGCACTAAAGAACAGAGGCTTCAAGGTGATCCCTGCCTCCGTCGATGAGCATGGTCTGAGAGCGGAGTGCCTTGAGGGCCTGCATTCGAAAACGTTATATGTGACCCCTTCGCACCAGTTCCCACTCGGCGGGATTCTGACTGCGGGCCGCCGCGCTGCATTGATACGATATGCGGCAGAAAACAAAGCCTATATCATTGAAGACGATTATGACAGTGAATTCCGATATGTCGGTCCCCCTGTCGCACCATTGTATTCAATGAACCCTGCCAGGGTCATCTATGTCGGCACCTTCAGCAAAATAATTTTCCCGTCGCTCAGGATCGGCTATGTTATCCTGCCACATGATCTACAAAACCGATGGCGTTACCTGCGCACCCACACAGATGTACAGAACCCGCCTTTTGCACAGGCAGCACTAACAGAGTTCCTACATTCACGCAGGCTCGACCGGCATGTACAGCAGATGCGAAAACTTTACGGACAAAGAAGACAAGTGCTGCTTCAGGCACTTGATAAGGAATTCGGGAAAAATCATAATGTCTGGGGGGATGCTGCAGGACTTCATATGGCAGTAGCGTTTCCAGGACATCACTTTGACGCGGGCTTCAACCACAAATGCAAAGCAAATGGGATTCATCTGCAGACAGTCGAAACCCACTGCATCCATAAGGGCATCCATACCGACAAACTCCTTCTTGGCTATGGGCATCTCCATCCTGAGGATATTCAGGCGGGTATCCTGCTGCTTGGTAAATGTTTTTAATCCATACGGTTCTTTCGCAGCAGTTATTCTATCCACGACAAAGAATAATTCTCCCGTCATTCCTGAAGATCAGCGAACAAATAGAACAATCAGAAATCAAAGAATCGCATGTTTATATTTACAAATGGATTTAATGCAGAGGGACAGTTCACAATGTGCAATGTGAAAAAGGGGATGATCCGGACAGATTCTGTAAACCGGAGGAGATGAATGATCTTCAGTTGACATCTGAAATCCACGGAATGAAAAGTCGGCCGAAAAAAAGGCAGGCTCATGAGATTGTTTTCAGGATCCACCATGGTGTCCGTCAGCACTTTCTCTATTTTAAGATCTTCCTGTAGTAATCCGTTTCCAGGATTTTTGCCGAATATTTGAACTTGTCGGCTACAATTCTATTTACCGTTTTGATATATGCTTTGTCACTTTCCGTCCCATCAAAGAATTCCGCCTCATCCGTAACCGTATTGTACCGTGCTCTGTCGGTTATCCAGCTGCGGTTGGAGAAAATGACAAGCGCTGGCGAACTGGAGAGGATATCGGTTCCCATCATCAGCCTTGAATCGTATTCCAATCCGAAAAGATTGGACAGGGTGGGAATCCTGTCAAGACTGGCACAGGGTTTGTCGACAACGATTGTATTCATTCCCTTTTTCCAGAGGATCATCGCGCTCTTGTACAATTCAAAATTATCCTCTACCTTGTGTCCGGCCAATTCATCGATGCATTCCCTGGGAAGGCCATATGGATAATGATCTCCGCTCAGGGCTATCACTGTTTTATCTGCCACGCCTGCCGCCTCAAGCTTTTCAAGGAGTAATTTCATAGCCGCTTCCAATTCAAGATTGCAGGCTATATAAGCTTTTGAAGGGTCTGAATACGGCAGATCGGCTACGAGCGCCTTATTCTTGGCTGCCATGAAATTCCCTGAAAAGTTATAATTCATATGTCCGCTAACCGTCATATAATAAACATGGAAGGGTTTATCCGCAGTAAAATCACCAGATGTGACATTGATCATTTCCAGGTCGGATTCCGGCCAGGTCTTTTTCACTACCAGTCCGTTTCCTACCCCTTTGTAATCATAGCCCATATTCGGGTGTGAGAGATCTCTTCTATAATAGGTATAGGAATGATCATGGTATGCTGTCGTTTTATACCCAAGGTTCCTGAACTGGTTTCCCATGCAGAAGGGCATATAATTTACTCCGGATTTCATAAAGCTCCAGACGCCGCTTTTCGGGATAAGTCCTGTACATGCCGCATATTCTCCATCGGAAGTGCTGACCCCCCAGACCGGATTGTAAAAGTTGTTGAATACAAAGCCCTCATGCGTCATCCTATAAAGGGTCGGGGTCAGTTCCGGAGTGATGAAATAGGGTGAAAACGATTCGGCTGTGAGCAGGATGAGATTGTCCCCCTTGAACATTCCCGTATATTGGTTTGTTGCTGTAGGTTTCACTGTGGAAAAATATTTGTTCATTGCATAGAAGTTCTCATCCTGACCACTTGCGGCAAGCAGTTTCTCAAAATCAATGTTCATTGTATTAAAAGGCTTCATCGTGACTGCCGCTGTGTCAGCCGCAGTACCCGTTTCATCCGTCGTGTCTGTGCCTGTCGTACCCTGTTCCGGCATGCCGACCGTGTTAGTCTGTTCCGGCGTACCGACCGTTTTACCCGGGTCCTTTGCAGTGTCGGAACCGGTCGTTTTGGCTTCTGACCATGCATCGACCGCATCCCCTGCTCCGTTCCTGCGATCGTTGACTTGGGCCGTTGTTTCTCCAGGAAAGCTGTCCTTCAGAGAGTCAACGATGAGCTTTTGAAAATCAAGCCGCATTGTTGTCAGAAGTCCGAGTTTATTGATCGCAAGCTCCGGATTTGTAGTCTTGTAATAAAGAGTACTCTGCGAAGCAGGGCTGTCCCCGGTCAGACTGACGCAAATAATCGCAAATGAATAGCTTGCCGCGAAAAACAACAAGATATAAGCCATTGTCATTTTCTTCATTGGAGCGAACAGGTCCTTGCCCTTTCTTAAAATGAGCAGTGTCAGCGGCGCAAAAAGAAGCACAATCACCATCATGTTTTTTAATACGGTTTCAACAATAATATCGTAAAATTGCACTACGTCACCGGCACCGCCTAAAGAGTAAAGGGACAAAGGCGTATGGAACACGCAGTAATAGATAATCTGCACAGCATAAATCAGGCTCAATAATGCAGATATTACAAAAGAGACGATTCGTGATGCTTTTGCCGGAATCAGACTTACGATGAGAAAAAGCAGTGAACCTCCTGAAAATGCAAAGAGAAATGGAAACAGGCAGTCAAAACTGAGGCTTTTAAAAATCCAGAGTCTGAACAATAGCTCAAGATAAGCAAAAGATGCGATAAAAAAGAATAAAAGCCAATATTTCATGAGGAAGTTTTCCAGCATTTTATAAGACTTCTTATTCTTAAGGCTTCCGGCAAACTTTAGAAGATCCGGTTTTATATAATTATGATTCTTCAAAATTTTCCACTCCGTTTTTCCTGCAACCATCACTGTGTAGTATAGGTAGTGCGCTTTTCCAGCTGTGTAATATAGGTGGTGCACTTTTCCAGCTATATTCTATCAGCTTTATTGAATCAGGGCAATAGGGCCTCTAATAGTACGCAAACGACAGGTAATGAAGGTACTATAAAACTATTTTCATCGTCCCGAGAATATTCCCGACGTTTGAAACATTTTTTTCTCCATATCGCTATCACCCAGACCTCCATATGCTTTGCTCATCAAAAGGTAGGTTTCGGGATTAGAGATGTCTTTGGGAAGTATGTCTTTCAACAGTTGAAGCGCTTGCAAAAATTCACCTGATTCTATCAGGACCCTGGCTGTTCCTATTGAACACTCGGGGCCTTCTGAATTTCTTGCTGTCTCATCCAGGTATTCCTTTAACACCGCTTTTACCTTATCTGCCGTGAATGGCTTCTGGAGATAGGCTACCACCCCCATCTGCGTGCATTCGATCGCATTTTTAACTGTTGCATAGGCTGTAATAACAATAACCGGTATGGTAATCCCCATCTCCCTTATGGATCGGATGACCTCGGTGCCGCTTATGAAAGGCATTTTAATATCAATAAACGCAAGATCGAAATCCTCCTTCAACAAAATTTCTTTCGCCGCGTTCCCGTCATTTGCCGTCTTAACCTCGTAGCCTTCAATTTGCAAGCATTTCATCAATAGCGTGCGTATGTTTTTCGTGTCATCTGCTACCAAAACTCTTTTCATGTTTTCACCTCCGTTTCAATTGCCGGTAGTGTAAAGGTAAAGATACTGCCTTCGCCGGGTTTGCTGCTGACCCAGATCTCCCCATGATGTGCTCTCACAATCTCCCGCGATACATACAAACCCAGCCCGGTGCCACGCACTTCCAATTCTCCCCCCTTGACCTGGTAAAACTTATCAAAGACGTGCCCGATGTATTCCGGCAGTATTCCTGTACCGGTATCCCTTACGTAAACTTGTACATCGGGGAGTTCAAGCTTTGCGCCTATAGTAACCGTATCGCCGGCAGCCGTATATTTGAGCGCATTATTGATCAGATTATTCAAAACCCAGCTTATTTTGTCAAAATCGGCATAGACCGGCGGTAATTTATTTACCGGCTCAATGATCAGACGTACACCCTTCCTTGTTGCAACATTGCCAAACTCTTTGACTGATGTTTTAACGATTTTATGAACCAGGCATGACTGAAACTGATAAATCGATTTGCCGGATTCTATTCGTGACAGTTCAAGCAGTTCATTAACAAGCACTGAAAGTTTTTCGCCATCTTCCTTCAACGCCTCCACCATTTCCTGTTGTTCCATGTTCAGCGCACCCATGCTGGGATCTGAAATCATGCTGGCTGCCATCATAATCGATGTCAGAGGTGTTTTGAATTCATGGGAAATGGTAGCGACAAAGTCTGCTTTGACTCTTTCAAGCTCTTTGAGTTCCGTAACATTATGAAAAACTACTATGATACCGGTATTTTGACTTTCAAGGTCTTTTATGGCCGCGACTACAACATTAAAATAATAATCGCCTTCTCTGTTTATCCTTATGATTTTTTCATACTGCTCCGTTCCTGTCTGAACAGCAGCTGTAATGTGGTTGAAAATCTCACCATTATGTATCGCCTCAAGAAAATGCTTGCCCTGAACATCTGATTCTATAATATCAAAGAAGCTTTCGCATGCATTATTTATGAGAACGATCCTGTAATCTATCTCCATCACCAGAAGCGGATCCGAGATGCTCTTTACGATAGCCATGGATTTGTTCTTCTCAGTCATAAGCTGTCCCATAGTGCTTTTTGCATAATTTTGAAGCCTCTGGGTCATATTATTGAACTCCAATGCCAGTTTTCCCGTTTCATCATTGGTTTGCACCAGCATATGCTGGTTCAGTTCACCGGCCTTTACCCTGCTGATGCTTTCCGTTAATTGATTTAATGGATTCAGAAATCTGTTGACAAAATGTCTGGATACGGCATAACCACCCAAAACTGCTGTGAAGGAAAGCCCCAGCAAAAAATACATGGATGTTCTTGTCCTTGAGGAGGCTTCCGACTTGCTGCGGAACATTGCAGTCTCGTTCAGACGTGATATCTCGGCAAGGTTTTGCTTTATCTGATTGAAAAGAGGCAGCATCGTATTATTATACAAAGTTAAAGCTTCCTCCTGTTTTTTATTGCCGATGTTGTCCTGCAGGGATGAAAAGCATTGAACATATTTTTCATATTGCTGGTTGATGTTATCCGTCAGTTTTTTTTCCCCAAGTTCAGTTACATTGTTAACCTCGACCTGATACCACCGGATAAAATTGGCGTGGTCGTCCATAAACGCTTCCATGCCTTTCCTGCTGTCAACGCTGATACTCATCAGCACAGCTCCATCCTGTCTTTCAATAGCTTCCGTCATTTTTTCAGCAGCGTTGATGCTTTTGTAGTTGTTGGTCATCAGGCTGTCAACAGCCTTTTCCAGACGGAACAGATTAAAAAAACCGGCAAACCCTACAAGTGCGATTAAAAAAACAAGACTTATATATATTAATGAAATCTTTCCCTTGAGTGTATTTAAGATACTGTTCACCGGCTTCCTGAAAATTATACGAATCCACCATATCAGTATATGACCCTTCATTTGTTAAGTCAACGGATCATACCGGCATTATTCGCATTAAAATGGAGAAAACTCTATGATAGGTGAATATACTTTCTGAATTTGACGTTAAATACACATGGCAGCCTTGATAGAAGGGGCAGATTGAACTTTCCTTATATGCAAAAAGGCTTATAATAGACTCTATGCCTTGAAGAGGTAAGGGTTTACCAATATTTGACGTGCCGGGGGGGCAATTTTTATGGTCAGCAAATTAAAGAGAATCATCATAGGAAAGCCATTAAAAAATATAGATATCCATGGACAAAAATACAGTATCAAGTGGGGTCTGCCGATACTGGCCAGTGACGCCATTTCGTCGGTAGCATACGCAGGCGAGGAAATCCTGCTTGTCATGATCCCTGTGGTCGGCCTCTTGTCCTACAAATATGTAATTTATATCTCGGCTGCAATTATCGGACTGCTTTTACTGTTAATGATTTCCTACCGCCAGACGATCGAAAGCTACCCCAATGGCGGAGGGGCCTTCATCGTAGCGAAGGAAAACATCGGGGTCATTGCAGGCGTAGCGGCAGGCGCATCACTGTCCATCGATTATGTGCTGACCGTGGCGGTAAGTGTCTCCTCGGGAGTTCAACAGCTAACCTCCGCATTTAATGGTTTGAGGCCATTTACCGTTGAGTTATGCGTCTTCATTGTTTTGCTCCTTACTTTGGGAAACCTTCGTGGAATCAGGGAATCCTCCAAGATCTTCGGGCTTCCTGCCTATCTATTTATCATCGCAATCCTTATTATGCTGGCAGTGGGCTTTTATAAATACTTGACTGGAGTGCCGGTTCCTGCGCCCACTACTCCTCCCGGATATTTCGGTGTCGGTTCCGTCTCACTCATACTCATCTTGCAGGCCTTTTCAAACGGATGTTCCGCTGTCACAGGTGTTGAGGCAGTAAGCAACGCTGTCCCGAATTTCAGGCAGCCGGCAGCCAAGCATGCAAAAACCGTATTACTGTTGCTCTCTGTAATCATCCTTGTACTTTTCGGAGGCACCTCGATACTTGCCAATATCTATCATGCCACTCCCGGAGACGGTCATCAGACCGTTCTGATACAGATGGCAGACGAAATATTCGGACGTACAGGCTTGCTGAATGCTTCCATGTTCTATCTGATCACCGGCTCTCTGCTGGTAATACTGGTACTCGCTGCGAATACAGCATTTTCCGGATTTCCCATGCTCATCTCGGTAATGGCAAATGACGAGTTCGTACCCCGCCAGTTGAAAATGCGCGGTGACAGATTGAGCTATTCGAATGGGATCATTATATTATCCATCATTGCTACCTTGCTGATCATCATCTTTCAGGCAAACGTCTCGCGCCTGATCGGCCTTTATGCCATCGGCGTATTCATCTCCTTTACACTTTCGCAGACCGGCATGCTGCTGCGCTGGCTGAGGAAGAAGGACAAAAACTGGATGTTCAAGGCCGCAGTCAATGGACTCGGAGCTTTCGTAACGGCAATTGTCGTACTGATCATTGCCGTATTCAAATTCAGCGAAGGTGCATACATCGTCGTTTTCCTGGTACCGGTCCTGATGTTTTTAATGCTTAAAGTCAAGAAACATTATTTTGCTATTTCAAGACAATTAAGAGTCACACCCGAAACATGTAAAACAATGGATCCGGCAAAAAATCATTACCGCAACAGGGTCATCGTACCGATAGAAAGCGTAACTCAATCCAGTTTGAGGGCCTTAAGGTATGCAAGTACCATTTCGGAAAACGTAGTGGCCTTTTCGATTGCAATAAATGAAGAAAGCGAAAAGAAAATACGTGATGCGTATGA
Source organism: Bacillota bacterium (assembly GCA_023399355.1). Taxonomy (GTDB): domain Bacteria; phylum Bacillota; class Clostridia; order Acetivibrionales; family DTU013; genus UBA1305. The sequence continues at coordinate 31,464 of JAEWQC010000072.1, forward strand.
TAAGCTTAATACGGATATCCCGTTGATTGTACGATATTCGCCTTTCAGAAAGGTTGTCGACCCGCTGCTGAAGTTCATAGAATCAGCCGAGTACGATTATCAGGAGGGTGAGATGATTACAGTAATTCTGCCGCAATTTATATTGAAAAAGTGGTGGCACCGGAT
>JAEWQC010000077.1 GCA_023399355.1 Bacillota bacterium
TTCCCGTTAATCTTGATATTTGTCTTATTGAAAGCCCATTTTCCTTTAGTATTGTAATATTTTTATTACGAGTTTCTACATCCACTTTTTGAAATTCAGCCGCATTTTTTGTTTGGCAAAGCTTACATATCTTTTCTTGTGCTTCTTTATCTGATATTCTCCGGTTTGTTTGTTCCATTTCCAAGCATTCTTCGTTATTGTTCTCGTTCATGTATCTGGTAAAAAGCTTTATCGCTTCTTTCCTCTCATTGGAAAACAACGATAGCCCAAATTCCGTGTCTGTAATACCATTATTATTTATATAATCATTGTAGCTGCTCCATTTGTATCTCTCCACTTTATCACATAAACCTGATTTAATTGGGTTTTGATGTATATATCTTAACACCGTAAAAAAATAGCTGTCACTTTCAACCGGTTCACTCTTAAACCTATCCTGAAATAGGTGACCTGATCTGCCATATTTTAAATTATACCAATATACATAACTTGCGCCTAATCGCCTGAATATCTGCTCCAATACTTCTTTATCTTCCTTAAGAAGCAAATGTAGATGATTTTCCATAATACAATAAGCAAGCAACGTAAATCCGCTTTTCTCTTTACACTTTTTCAATACTTTTAAATATATTATATTGTCTTCTTCATCTTCAAAAATAACCTGTTTGTTGATCCCTCTAAGCATAACATGATAAATTCTACTTTGGCTTTTCCTTCTTGCTCCTCGTGGCATAATATCACCCCCAGTACATTATATTTTATGTCAGTGATGATTTCAACATACGAGAACCGTCCCCCTGTGTTTCTCCTTGAGTGACAACACATGAGAACCGTCCCCCTGTGTGTTGTAACAACAAACAAGAAAGTAACATAATATGTTTTGTAAAGGAAGAATGTCAACGTACGGCGCAGTATAATATACTCCTGGTATTTATGTTTATGTAAACCTATACAGTCTAAATTCTATTTGCAAACTGCCGGAAGAAATAGTAAGGAGGGAGATATATGACACCACCTTTAATCAGTTACTCAACTTTTCACCGGATGGGCCTGACTGTCAGAAACCTGAATTCACTTCTTCGGACAACTGATGATTTTGAGCTCCATATTATAGATAATAATTCACTGGATAACACCTGGGAGTATATCCAAAGTCTGAATGACAGGCGCATCAAGTCAAGAACCCGGTTCACTGTAAATTCCGGACCAATTTTTCCTATGAATTTAAATCTGACGCGCAGAAGACCGGACCAGTATTTCATTGTACTTGAAAGTGATGTGTATTTTTATACTCCTGATTGGATAACCCGCTTTATGAGGGTCTTTCAGACATTTCCTGAAGTAGGGCTCCTCGGGATACCCCGTACACATCCGTTTTCTCAATATCAGCCTCACGTCATTCCCATGCAGAGAAATGGAGTAGGTTATATGCAGTTAATAAGCAGTGAGGTTGGCACAACCATTGATTTCATCCCCGGACACTGCCAGTGCCTGAGACCGGAACTGATCAATCTCATCGGTTACTGGTGCGAAGAAAACGGTTACGGTGATGCCGAACTGTCAGTCAGAGTGCATAAATATACGCCCTATAAAGCAGGACTTACTAATGACATTGCGATAGATATGACCCAGTCCATTCCTTGTCAGGCATGTGAGGGCAGCAGATGGTGCAGGCTTGATAAAATCAGTAATACCTGTTTCAGCATCAGGAACAGCAAGCATAAAAATTCGTCCTTTGTTGAGGCAAACAGATGGAAATATTTCGAGTATTTCAACGAGCTGAACCAGGGCAAAAGAACCGTTTACTGCGCATCCATCCATGATCCCGAATCCCGTAGAACCCATCTTTATCACATGGATTGGGCGTTGGAGAATTTCGGATTCTATGTGACTAATTCAAATTGAATCTGTAGAAATCAGGAACCTAAACGAACAGAAAAATCATATCATTATAAAGAGTGGAGGGATTGGCTTGGATATTAGTACTATTACACAAAAGAAACTAACAATACTGGATGACTATTTCCCAAATTTGAAAACAGGTTTTAGAATATCGGAATTTAATCATTATCTGGATAAGTACCCCAACTCCGACGTATTCTCAACAAGATACGACATGCATCATCTTGAATATGAATCCGCATATCCGCAATTCACGGGCAGAGTAAAACCATTTACGCAGTTCGATTGGACCGGGAAGTCCAGTTCACTATATTATACGGTTTTCCTGAATAACGCATACAACTTTTACTTCGTATATGAGCTGGCAAATACGCCATTCATCTTTGAATTGTACCCCGGAGGCGGATACTGGATAAATGACGCGGAGGTCGACTCAAAGCTGATTAAAGTTCTGCAGTCTCCTCTTCTGAGAAAAGTCATCGTTACCCAGAAGATCATATACGATTACATCACCACTCACGGGTTTGCTGCTCCAGAAAAAATTGCATATATTTACGGGATGGTAACACATCCTCAATTTTTCCACACTACAACACCCAAAAGATTCTTCGGGAAAGACAAAAACACCTTTGATATTTGTTTTGTCGGGCATAAATATATGCCCATGGGTCTGGACAAAGGTTATAATATCTTCATTGATGTATGCAAAAAGCTTGCAACAACTGCAGAGAATATCAGATTCCATGTCGTCGGCAGTTTTGACAGGAATGAAATTGACGTCTGTGAAATTGGCAACAGGATCATTTTTTATGGGCTTCAGGATCCCGGTTTCTTCCCGGATTTCTATTCGGGAATGGAGATTATCGTTTCGCCTATTATCCCCTTCGTTCTGATTCCCGGCAAAAGCTACGACGGTTTTCCAGTAGGCTGCTGCATTGATGCTGCATTGAACAATGTCGGCGTTTTCTGCACGGATGTGCTTGGCCAAAATACACATTTTGAACACAGAAAAAATATTTTCATTATCCCGCCCAATGCAAATGAAATCGCAAACAACATCACTGAATACTTCCATGACCCGGAGAAGCTCTACAGGTTGTCTGCGTGCGGGCAGGAAAGATTCAGAGAAGTTTTTGATTTTGAAAAGCAAATGTCACAACGGGTTGCCATCCTGGAACAATATATGTAAGTATAGGTTGTCAATTTAACCTTTCACTGTATATTAGTTATAATTTCTTCATATCATATCTGGCAATGTCCCCTATGGACAGAAGATCTTCATTATCCCATTTCAATGGGGACATGTCTTTGTTCCAGGCTATTTTTCTTTTTGACTTCACTTTATTGCTTTCGATTGTCAGTCTGACAATATTGGATTTGGGTTTGCTCTCCTCTTCAATAATATATTCATAGAATGCAACTTTCTCAAAGCTCTTAGTCGGATACAGCAAACTGTCAAGTGCCGTTTTCCGATCTGTCCTGTATAAGACAGCATCATCAAGCATCACGGCATATTCTCCCAATTGGGAGGAGAAATGCGGAGGCGCCGACATGTATATCACATTGGACTTTGTTTTATTGAAGAGGAACCCATACCCATAGTAGCCTTTGATGTTTTTTCCCGAGACTGCATCATAGATCTGAAAACTATCCAGGCTGGGGTTTATATGTACCTCTATACCGATCCTCCTGTTCGAAAGCCACTGAATGTTCATAATCTGGTCAAACTGGCGGTCTATTTTGATCAACTTTTCGGTTTTCGTACCCGTATCAACTGTGCCGATCTGGACAATTCCCTCTTTACCGGTACATTTAAAAGCAATTTTCTTTTTGTCGGGTGAAAGTACGGGACAGCTCTTTTTCGAAACTGACTTTGAAAGTTGTTTCCCGTTCAGAAATACCTGATCGTTTTTGATGGACACAGTATAAGTCTTTTCTTGTACTGCAAGGGCTTCCGAAGGCAAAGCCAGCATGATCAGCACGGAGATCATAAAGATACCTGTTCTATTTGCAGCAGGTTTCATCTGTCGCCTCTTTCATCAATATTCTAATAGAACGGACCTATTTTCTTTTCACTAGTAAAAATGTACCTGCACTGTTTGCGAGGAGTGTATTTTCATCAACGATATAAAACACAATGCCGGTATTACTTTCAGGGTCGTTGATGACAGACACCTGTGTGATCTTATTCCCGGACCTGCCGATGACATCAAAGGTTTCAGCAGTCATTGATTCAAAATCACTTCTGGACATTTCCGTTTTTGTGTATTGAGGACTTGTTACCGTCTTTCCAAGCGTATCTACAGAGTCTCCGAAACAACTTGCCTCATCTGCCGTAAATGAAAGCTCCGAACCCAATATTTTATTCAGATCCTCCTCGTTAAAATCTCCCGCAGGTGCATCAGGTAGCTTGCTGTCAACCACCCAGTCTCCGTAAAATACCTGGCCTGCGTTTGAAGCCGAACAGCCTGAAATACTTAAAACAAAAGATATACAAAGCAGGATGATTCGTATTTTCCTCATATGGAATCATATCCTTCCTACTTAAATGCGTCTTATATTTTTTCTACGATCTTGCTATTTTTCTTCCATTCTGTTATCAGTTTGTTCGTGTACTCCGTTTCTTTTGCCTGATCCAAGGCAGTTTTGATCTCTGATCTTGCTTCATCATAAGATTTTTGGCCTCCTGGAAATTTTTCTTCCACTTTTATTATGTGGTACCCATAGGTAGTTTCAACAATTCCGCTGAGCTTGCCGGGTTCCAAAGAAAATGCAGTATCTTCAAATTCCTTGACCATTTCCCCCCTCCCGAATGTATAGCCGTCAGGATTTTGCTTCAGGCCGGTGTCTTCCGAATAAGCCTTCATTAATTTGTCAAAATCCTCTCCTTTTTGCAGCCTGCCAAGGATCTCCTCCGCTTTCTTTTTTGCTTTGGCTTTCATTTCAGGTGAAAATTGTTTTCCGGAATTATCACTGGTTAAAATGAGAATGTGTTTCGCTCTGACTTTTTCAGCATTAACAAATTGATCTTTATTTTGGTCATAATATTGTTTGATTTCTTCTTCGCTTATTTCAACCGTCCCTATATATTTCCCCAGCAGTTTCGTACACAGATAGTAATCCCTTGCATACAAAACCAATTGGTGGAAGCATACAGAACTGGCATAAAGGTCTTTTCTCAAATTGGCTATCCCCTGATAGGAGTCTACGAAATTCGCAATCATTTGAGAATTTATCACGGGTATATCCTGGGCAGTCAATTGCATTTTCTCCGACCGGGCTTTTTGGAGAACGATTTTCATCTCAACTAGCTTTTCAAATGCCTGCTGTTTCAAGCTATCCTTTTCTGTATCCTTCAGCTTTCCATTCCTGGCTTCCAGAGATTTTAAAGCCGGGTTGTAAAGATAATCAAATTCTTTCCTTGTTATACTCTCGCCATTTACAGTCCCGGCCACAGCCAGGGGAGTGTCATGGATTTCCATGCTTCCATCCTTCTTGACCTCAACTGTTTTATCAAACATTTCAGCAAAATATTTTATATTTACATAGATGACATTCTGATACGCGATATTATCCACATATTCATAAAAGCCCTCCAGTTCTATCATATATGTATCTATGCCAATACTGACGGTCGAACCTTTTTTAGTAATTCGTTTTCCAATATCGGGTTTGAGTGCGATTTTCGTTTTGGAAGGCGTAATGTTGATTGTTCCCGCATTTCCATCCGATTGAATACGTGCATTAAAATAACCGGCAATGTCATTCACCGGTACATAAACCTCTCCATTGTATTTAATGGTGCCAATGCCAATCAGCTTTTTGTTGATAAAGATTTTAGTTGAATTGATGTCACATTTTACAGTGATATTCTTTGGCGGAGATGCATTCAGCGCATATACCGGACAGATCGCCATGGCCAGGAATGCACAAGCTAAAATGGTACTTAGAATTTTTTTCATGATGTAATTTGCTCCTTTTTCCGGTTCTGCGTAGAATCTCAATCATTACCTCTTGTGAAGTACACTAGAAAGCATTATATCATGAATTTTTTGGAATTTGTATCACCTAACGGTGATTTCATTTATTTATGCTCCCCGCAGGAGAGTCTTTTAACTACAACTCCTTTGTTGAATGGTTTTACCTGCCCCCGAATCATTCCATTATTTTTTCTGTTGATTCTTGAACATTCTCCAGTGATATATTCCCCTTCACAAGAGGCCTCCTGCAGATTGCCGGCAACAGCATCTCATAGCTAAGATCGTCGGTCACTGTATAAAGAGCCGCTTATAATACCTCCTAAATGCGAACCATTCTTTTTTTCCTCATTGCCATAAAAGATAACAGGAGAAAAACAATCCCACTTAGAATAACAATTGCTATTTTACTAAAATTTGAAACAACAGTATCGCCCCAGGATATTGTGATCCCCATTGACTCCATGTAATGCGAAACCGTTTTTGCAGGAACTCCTTTAAAGACCTCCGAGAGGGGTGTTGCTGTAAAAACGCCCTGCATAAGGGATGAATTATAGAAGACAGGCAGGCATCTCATGAATTTTTGCACTGTTTCCGGCAATACCCCTATTGGCACATAAATTCCCGCGATCATCCCGATGATACTGCCGATGATTATGCTGACTGTTGTAAAAACGCTGCTTGTCTTTATAAATGAGACCATGAAGAATACAAAACAAGTTGAAGAAAATACACTGATCAATATTATTCCGAATACTTCAAGCATCTGCACTGCAGAAAGAAGGGATCCTCCATCTGCAGCTATATAAACCTGTGACAGTGCAAAAATAATTGTACACATCATAACGCCAATCACAAATGCTGAAAAGACATATCCCAGAATTAGTTTGAACCGGCTTACAGGAGAAACCAAAAAAGCAGGCATACGGTGTTTCACTTCGTCATCTACCATTATTCCAAGTACACTAAGTGTTACCGTTATTGAATTTACTACGATTATTCCGCCCATCACCCATGAATTGACAAGAAAGGCGATTATTCTCCTATCCGGATGAACAAGACTTTGTACCGAATCAATATTCATTTTAGCCAAAAACAATATGAATAGCAAAAAGATGATCAATACGGATAGAAGAGAGAAAAACACATCTCCTCTATTTTTCAAAAACATGAGAATATTCCGTTTCGTCAAAGCAAAAACTGTAATCATTCTTCAATCCTCCCTTAATGATTTCCCGGTAATATTTAAAAACACATCCTCCATTGTTCCATGGAGGACTTCAAAAGAAGATATTTGTTTTTCCAACTTTTTTAGAATTTCAAGTGCTTTTAAACTGCTCGGAATTTTCACCTGGAATAACCCCGCCTTTTCCTGGTATCTTACATTCAGTTCTGTAAGCACCGATTTGACACTATTTGAATCCTCTGCAGCTACTTTAAGCATATCCGCTGTATATCTTTCTTTAAGTTCCTGTGGAGTTCCCAATGCGACAATTCTCCCATCGTCAATAATGGCAATATGATCAGCACCTGCTGCTTCCTCCATATAATGTGTGGTCATAAAAACCGTGGTTTTATGTTCAATGCGAAGGCGTTCAATACATTCCCACACATTGGATCTGGTCTGTGGATCAAGTCCTGTTGACGGCTCGTCAAGAAAAAGGATCTCAGGCGAATTCATCAATGCACGCGCAATTTCACAGCGTCTTTGCTGACCGCCTGACAGCTTTCCAAACTGTCTTTTCAACAAATCTTCAATATGCAGGATGGAGCATACACTTTCCAGACTCTGTCGTATTTTCTTTTTATCTTTTTCATATAAATACGCCCGTAAAACAAGATTTTGTTCTACTGTCAAAAGATTATCCAGACAATTATCCTGAAAAACGACGCCGATTTTTTGTCTGATCCCGCTGTCGTCCCTGCCTGTTCTCATTCCACAGATTTCAACCGATCCGGAATCCTGCTTCATCAATGTGCACAATATATTGATGGTGGTTGACTTACCTGCTCCATTTGGGCCAAGGAAGGCAAAAAAATTTCCCGCTTTTACACCAAGGCTTATACCATTTACTGCCA
>JAEWQC010000284.1 GCA_023399355.1 Bacillota bacterium
ACATAGAAGATGATTATCCTTTGTTGTGTATTTGTGTGGAAACTATATATTAACAGGATTTCATCTTCTTTTCTATTGTTCTTACTTTTTTTCCCACCAATTTCCCTACAGTAACTTTACGCTAACGTTGCTTGTTCGTTGATTTATATAAAGCAGAGGCAAAATATGCCGATGAATAGTATAATGATAGCAAAAGAAAAAAGGGCACCGGTGTCCGGAAAAACCCTATTTGTGAGGAGAGCGTACATGACAAATAAAAACAGGCAGATAAAGGTTATCATTGATCCGGGAGTGGAGTTGCAGGTTGACAGGGGAACGACGCTGTACCAGTTGTGCGGGGATTATCAAAGCACATTCAGAACCCCGGTTATAGCTGCTTTTGTCGATAATGACATAAGAGAACTCGGCTTTGAACTCACGGGGGATTGCCGTGTAAGCTTTATTGACCTGACTAATGAGGACGGAATGAGAATCTATAGGAGAAGCCTGTATTTTATTTTAATGAAAGCAGCCTATGATCTTTATCCGGACAGGAGAATCGTCATAAGCCATGCAATCAGCAAAGGGCTGTTCTGCGAGTTGAAGGACGACAAGGATCTTGAACCCGAAGAAGTGGTGAGAATTGAAGCGAGAATGCATGAGATTGTCAATCTGGCTATACCGTTCAAAAAGAGGGAAATACCTCTGAAGGATGCAGAAGATTTGTTTGCTGCTTCAGGCAGAATGGACAGGTATCATGCTATTGAACATAGAAATAAGGAAATGGTGACGATATACAACTGCGATGGGCTGGATGATTATTTTTACGGCTATATGGCTCCTGATACCGGCTATATAAAGGTCTTTGAATTGAAATACCATTCCGGCGGACTGATCGTGATGTTCCCCGACAGATCCGCACCGGAGCTGCTTCCCGAATATGTCGAGCAGGAGAAGCTTTTTAATATCTACCTCGAATTCAAGAGATGGGGCAGGATCCTGGAAGTGGAAAATGTAGGTGCCCTGAACGATCTGATTAAAGCCGGGAAATCAACCGAACTGATCAGAATCTCCGAAGCGCTTCATGAAAAAAAGCTCGCCAGCATAGCGGATAGGATAGCCAATAATGAGAATAAAAAGCGCATTGTACTGATATCGGGACCGTCTTCATCAGGAAAGACGACTTTTGCACAGAGGCTTGCCATTCAGCTCAGGGTAAACGGACTGAAGCCTGTTACGGTTTCTCTGGATGATTATTTTGTAAACCGTGACAGAACACCTCGCGATGAGTCCGGAGAATATGATTTTGAAGCCCTCGAGGCGATAGATATCAAATTATTCAACAGGCATTTGAAAGAATTGATCCTGGGCGGGGAAGTGGAATTACCGCTGTTCAATTTCACAACCGGCAGCAGGGAACCTATAGGCAAGAAATTGAGGATCGGCGACGATAATATTTTGGTAATAGAAGGAATCCATGGACTGAATGAGAAACTGACTTCCGAAATACCGCAGGAAAGTAAATTCAAGATCTATGTGAGTGCTTTGACGTCGATGAATATCGATGACCATAACAGGATACCGACGACCGATAACAGGATCATACGCAGGATTGTCCGGGATAACCAGTTCAGGGGCCATGATGCGGCAAGTACGATCAAAAGGTGGCCTTCTGTCAGGCGGGGAGAGGAGAAGAACATCTTCCCGTTCCAGGAAAGTGCCGACGTCATGTTCAACTCTGCACTCATGATGGAATTGAGTGTGTTAAAGACATATGCCATTCCGCTTCTCGAAGCGATTGACAATTCGATGGCCGAATACTCGGAAGCAAGGCGTCTCTTAGAATTTCTCAGTTATTTCCTCGAGGTGGATTGCAGGGACATTCCGTCCAATTCCATTATGAGGGAGTTCATTGGGGGAAGCTGTTTCTATTAGACTGCCATTGGTTCGCCACTTTCCACCGCCGGAAAGTGGCCAAAGGGCGCCACTCGGCGGCGTGGTGCCTGTCAGGACACTATGAAAAAGCATCAAGTGCACTTGGCGGGTTAAAACTTTTGGGGCGGTCGGCGCATATTTGCCATCCATGGCAAAATGCGCCTGAAATTGACGTTCTGTCAATTTCACCGCCTTTTCTTATTTTAACCCGAGTGCACTAAGATGTTTTTTCAAACACTTGCAAGCGATTTATTAGTGCCTTTGGAGTTGTATTTGGATCTTTATTAAGGTGTACGTGTCAATGGTTCCGATGCCTTGATATAGGTTTCAAGGATATGGAATTGTCCGCGCATTGCGGAGGCAGGAGCCGAATCAACCGCGCCCGCATGAGGGCGAGTCAAAGCATTACACCCTGCCCATGACGGAGCCTGATGCCAGGTTTGAGCCGCCCCCCATCCCGCCTGCCGCTTGTTACCCTACGCCAACGCCACATCTGCCCGCCGCTCTTGTATTGTGTATTTAACATGGCTTTGCCGGAAATGCTCACGACACCCTTCTGTCAAATTTCAGACAGAAGGCTGTCGGTGGATACATACCAGCCGGCAGCCTTCTTCACAACTTTGAACTTCCCTGTTCCATTTTCGGACTTCTTTGCTCCGTTGCTGAACTTCCTCGTTCCGTTTCGAACCTCATTGTTCTGCTATTGAACTTCATTGTGCCCGCAGGAGGATTGAGTCATCCGCGGGCAGTACGATCATTAAGAACTATTGCTGTGGATAGAAGGTAGAACAATCCGTTTCCTGTGAATCCACCGCATTTTTCGGTTCCACCTGGATTTTTTCAGCGGTGCAGTTATCGCCCTGCATGTAATAATGACAAGTGTTCACGGTACATTTAACACCGGTATTCGGCTGACTCATTTTTTGTGCTTTCATATCAGACCTCCTTAAAATTTGACTTCATATCTATTATTCACTTTATAGGACTTTTTATAACCGACTGTTCAACAAACATTGCGGCAAATTTTTCGCAAGTAAATTGTGCGGGAATACGAAATTGTTTTTAAGATAATATTAAGATTGCATCCCCAAAAGTCACAAAACGATTATCAAGGTTACAATTCTATTACAAAAAATGCTTGTATATTATACTTTTGCATTGCATATCATGATGAAATAGTTTATACTTAATAATACAATATTACAAAGTAGGTGTTTGGAGGAAAGCGTATGGCATATTTATTAGGCATTGATATCGGCACTTCGGGGACGAAGACAGTCTTATTCGACGAACTTGGTAATACTGTAACAAGTGCACTTGAAGAATATCCTCTCTACCAGCCCAATGTCGGATGGGCGGAACAGGATCCGGAGGATTGGTGGCAGGCTACTGCAGCAAGTATCCGAAAGGTTCTTGCAAAAGGAGGGATCAAGGCATCGGAAATCAGCGGCATTGGGCTTTCCGGCCAAATGCACGGTCTGGTTCTGCTTGATGCGGAGAACAAAGTCATCAGAAGATCCATTATCTGGTGCGATCAGAGAAGCACTGCAGAGTGTGAGCAGATTACTTCGATCATCGGCGCGGAAAGATTGATCGAAATTACAGCAAACCCCGCATTGACAGGCTTCACTGCATCCAAGATCATGTGGGTCAAGAACAACGAGCCCAAAAATTTTGAAAAGACAAAGAAAATCCTGCTGCCTAAAGATTATGTCCGCTTCAGACTCACGGGTGAATTTGCCACGGAGGTTTCGGACGGCAGTGGTATGCAGTTGATGGACATAGCCGGCAGATGCTGGAGCAAGGAAGTCCTGGGAAAACTAGGAATTGAGAGAAGCCAGCTTGCGGACCTTTATGAATCGCAGGAAGTCAGCGGAAAGGTCAGCAGTTCGGCATCCGCCGAAACCGGTCTTGCCGTGGGTACACCGGTAGTTGGCGGCGGTGGCGATCAGGCTGCCGGAGCTGTAGGAAACGGTATCGTGAAGCCGGGTGTGGTTTCCTCGACAATAGGAACTTCCGGCGTTGTATTTGCCTACCTCGACAAAATAAGCATCGATCCGAAGGGAAGAGTACATACCTTCTGCCATGCAGTACCGAACACCTGGCATGTTATGGGTGTTACACAGGGTGCCGGGCTTTCATTGAAATGGTTCAGGGACAATTTCTGCAAGAGCGAAATGGAAACAGCCGACCTTATGGGAGTTGATCCGTATGTTCTGATGGATCAGGAAGCAGAAAAAGTGCGCGCAGGCTGCAACGGACTTATCTATTTACCCTATCTGATGGGCGAGAGAACCCCTCATCTGGATGCAGTTGCAAAGGGCGTTTTCTTTGGGCTTTCGGCAATGCATGATAAAAAGGACATGATCCGTGCAGTTCTGGAAGGTGTCGTGTACAGCCTCAGAGACTGTCTGGAAATCATCGCCGGAATGGGTGTTAATGTAAGTGAAATCAGAGCATCCGGCGGCGGCGGAAAGAGCAAGATCTGGAAGCAGATGCAGGCTGACGTGTTCGGTACAGGGATCACAACCATCAATTCCAGTGAGGGCGGCGCTCTTGGTGTAGCACTGCTTGCCGGAGTCGGTACAGGAATCTACAAGAATATTGCAGAAGCCTGTGACACGGCGATCAAGGTGAAAAACGTCCAACAGCCAAACATGGATCTTTATGCTAAATATACCAAGTTCTATAAAATTTACGGTCAGCTTTACAGCTCACTCAAGAATGATTACAAGGTCCTGGCTGACACAATGAAGGATGTCTATGGGGAAGGTGTATGACCAAAGTCCGGACCGGTAATAATAAATTTCTCAAAGCCTATAATGAAGCCGGCATACTTGACCTGATACGAATTGAAAAAGCCCTGTCGAGGGCTGATCTTTCCAAGGCTACGGGATTATCGGCAACTGCTACGGGCGCTATTGTATCCTCCCTGATAGACAAGGGGTATATCCATGAAGTCGGCACCGGGGAGTCAAAAGGCGGCAGGAAGCCTGTAATGCTGGAGTTGAAGCCTGATTCCTATTACTCCGTCGGGTTGGATGTCGATATCGACAGTATTTCATATATCCTGATGGACATCACAGGAAGGGTTGTGTATGAAGGAATCGCAGAGCTTGTTTCCCACGCGCCTGACACCGTTGCATCAAAAGCAGCGGAGTGTGTAAAGAAAATTGTTTCGGGACACGCCATTGATGAGGGGAAGCTGCTGGGAATAGGCATATCGGTACCAGGGATGGTAGGGGCGGAAACACACAGTATTCTGCTTGCTCCCAACCTCAACTGGGAGGATGTTGATCTGGGTCCCATGCTCAATGCGAGGCTGGAACTGCCTGTATACATCGAGAATGAAGCAATGGCGTCAGCCATTTGCGAGAACTGGATCGGAGCTTGCCAGGGCATTAGTAATTTCGTCTGTGTCAATATCAAATCCGGTATCGGTGCGGGGATTTTCACCGGTGGCAGGTTGTACAGGGGTGCCGGCGGCAGTGCAGGAGAAGTGGGGCACATTGTGGTTGACGAGAGAGGCCCGAAATGCGGCTGCGGAAATTACGGGTGCCTCGAGACGACTGCTTCGACGGGAAGACTGGTGGAAGCCGCCAGGAGGCTCGTAAGACAAGGTGTCGTTTCAGAGCTCAATAAGTTCACTGATGTAGATAATATCCAACTGAACCATATCGTCGATGTCGCCAGAAATGGGGATGAGGCAGCGAGAGGTCTGCTGACCGAAGCGGCGAGGTACATTGGGATTGCGTTATCCAATCTTGTCAACACATTGAACCCGTCGAAAATAGTACTTGGCAAGGATTTTGTCAAATATGGCGATCTGGTTATGGATGTATTGAGAAGCGTAATTGACAATAAAGCTTTAAAAAGACCGGCGGCAAATGTCGAGATAACTGTATCAGAGATCGGGGAGAGAGCATCTACGCTGGGTGCGGCCATAATACCGCTGAAGGTGTTATTCGGACGGTAGGAAGCTGCAGAAAAGCAATAAGAGAGCAGCAACAGGAGAGCGACAACAGGAAAGCAGCAACAGGAAAATAAAAAGATAGCAGGCTTTGTTCACAAATAAAAATAATATATAAACGAATGGAGGATTTTACACATGGCAGAAATATTCAAGGAAGTCAAGAAAATCAAATACGAAGGCACTGGGTCAGACAATCCGATGGCTTTCAAGTTTTACAATGCGGATGAAGTGATCGCAGGCAAGAAGATGGAAGATCACCTCAGATTTGCCGTTGCCTACTGGCATACTTTCCAGGCAACCGGAATTGACCCGTTTGGTGCAGGGACAGCTATCAGGCCCTGGGACAATGTTTCAGATAAGATGGAACTGGCAAAGCTCAAGGTGGAAGCAAATTTTGAGCTTTGCGAAAAACTTGGTGCCCCGTTTTTCTGTTTTCATGACAGAGATATCGCGCCAGAGGCAGATACGCTGAAAGAAACCAATAAACGCCTTGATGAAGTGGTCACAGTGATCAAGGACAGAATGAAGAGCAGCAAGGTCAAACTTCTCTGGGGGACCACCAATGCATTCGGTCACCCAAGATTCGTACATGGCGCATCCACCTCACCAAATGCTGATGTATTCGCGTTTGCAAGTGCGCAGGTTAAAAAGGCCATGGAAGTCACTTTTGAACTTGGCGGACAGAACTATGTTTTCTGGGGCGGCAGAGAAGGTTATGAAACGCTGCTTAACACCGACCTGAAACTGGAACTTGACAACATGGGCCGCTTTTTGAACATGGCTGTCGATTACGCAAAGGAAATCGGCTTCAAAGGCCAGTTCCTGATTGAACCCAAGCCTAAGGAACCTACAAAGCACCAATATGATTTTGACACCGCAACTGTTATCGGCTTCCTGAAAACCTACGGACTTGATCCATATTTCAAGATGAACATCGAAGCAAACCATGCCACACTGGCAGCACACACCTTCCAGCATGAACTGAGGCTTGCGCGCATTAACGGTATGCTCGGCAGCATCGATGCCAACCAGGGCGATGTATTGCTTGGATGGGATACCGATCAATTCCCGACAAACATATATGATACGACGCTTGCCATGTATGAAGTGCTTAAGATGGGTGGTTTGACGACCGGCGGACTGAACTTTGATTCCAAGGTCAGAAGAGGATCCTTCCAGGCGGATGATCTTTTCCTTGGCCACATTGCAGGAATGGACACCTTCGCACAAGGTCTCAGAGTCGCAGCAAAGATCATTGCTGACGGGGCAATGGATAAATTTATCGCAGACAGGTATGAAAGCTATACTACCGGAATCGGTAAAGACATCGTCAACAAGAAGGTCGGCTTCAAGGAACTCGAGAAATATGCTCTTGAACATGACAAGATCGTTAATAAGTCGGGCAGGCAGGAAATGCTTGAGACAATGCTGAACCAATACATCGTAAAAGCCTGATTATAAAATCACGGTCAACGAAATGGTTTTCCATAAACCTCAGGGGGTTGAACCCTTGGGGTTTCATTTTCTCCGCTGGACCCCGTCCCAGTGATACAAAGCTTTCTTGACAGTCAAAAACGTAAAAAAGTATAATTAGCTTGTTAAATTAATATATATTAGTAAATTAATTTAATCAAAGGATTGGATGGCCGTGGGGAATATGAGAAAATGGATGTTGTAATGAAGATAGATTAAAGGAACACACACGTCCGTTTAAATTGATAGGAGATACGAAGGGAGAACCTGCTATGAATGGAAAGATGAAAGTAGCTGTGATGGATGGGATAGGTCAATTAAGCTTTGTTCAAAGGGATATTCCGGTGACAAAGCCGGAGGATGTTCTTGTAAAGCTGGAATATGTTGGCATTTGCGGTTCAGACCTGCATTACTATGAGACAGGGAGAATTGGCAATTTTATTGTAAAGCCGCCTTTTGTGCTGGGACATGAGGCCAGCGGCAGGGTTGTCGAAGTGGGTTCAAAGGTCGCAGACCTCAAGGTGGGTGACAGGGTGGCCCTGGAACCGGGGAAGACCTGTGGAACATGTGAGTATTGCAGAAGTGGCAATTACAATCTTTGCGCCGATGTTGAGTTTTTTGCCACACCCCCGTATGACGGAGTTTTTCAGGATTATGTAGCCCATGACGCCAAACTTTGCTTCAAGCTTCCCGATTCGGTAAGCTATATGGAGGGTGCGCTGATTGAACCTCTGGCAGTTGGATTCCATGCTGCAAATCAGGGCGGCGCTCATGTAGGACAAACTGCGGTGGTCACCGGGGCGGGTTGTATTGGCCTTGTCACATTGCTTGCACTAAAGGCAATGGGCGTCACTGAAATCTATGTAGTGGATGTTATGAAAAATCGACTGGATAAGGCGCTTGAGCTTGGTGCTGCCAAAGTGATCAATGGCAGGGAAACAGATGCGGTGAAAGCGGCTATGGAGTTGACCGGCGGCAGAGGATGTGATCTTGCCATAGAAACAGCTGGAACTGAAATCACAACCCGTCAGACCTTTGAAATGACGCATAAGGGCGGCACGATTGTACTGGTAGGCTACAGTAAGAGCGGTGAGATGACTTTGCCGACGAGTATGGCTCTGGATAAGGAGCTGACGATCAAAACGATTTTCCGTTACCGCCATATCTATCCAATGGCAATACAGGCTGTTGCCAGTGGTACGTGCAAGATCAAGGATATTGTGACCAATGTTTTTGACTTTGACGATCTCAAAAATGCAATGGACCTGAGTATCAACAACAAAGCTGAAATAGTCAAAGCTGTAATAAAAATGTAAAAAGATACAAACAGAGAGAAACAAAAAGAGAAACAAAAAGAGAAACAAAAAGAGAAACATAGAATTAAACAGAAATTCAAAGAGAATATCAAAAAGGAAATCAAAAAGGGGACAATGCAAAGCAAGAACTGTCCCCCTTTTGATTTTTCTTTTTGAATTTGATTTTTTGTTTTTTGACAATACTCAATTGTTAGTCAGGAAGGTGGATGATGAATTCGGTGCCTTTGCCGGGTTCACTCTCGACCTTGATATCCCCGTCATACAAATTCACGATGTGCTTTACAATTGATAGCCCAAGGCCTGTTCCGCCCATATTCCGGGATCTGCCCTTGTCCACCCGGTAGAATCTTTCGAAAATCCTTGGAAGGTGCTGCTGCGCGATACCGATTCCAGTATCGGCTACTGTTATTATTAGCCTTCCATCCGCTTTTACAGCATTGATCCGGACAGTTCCGTTTTCTGTGTTGTAATTGATCGCATTGTCGATCAGATTAATGAGCATCTGCTTGATTCTATCTCGATTAGCAGTAATGCTGATGCTTTGATCCGATTCCATAAGAAGTCTTACACCCTTCTTATCAGCAGAGCCCTGCAGGATGGAGATAACCTCGGCTATGATCTCACTGAGCTTATTGACACTGATATTTGTGTCGCTGACCCGGTTTTCGATTTCGGAAAGCTGCAGAATGTCGTTGATCAGCATTGTAAGTCTCTCAGCCTCGATATCGATAATCTCGAGAAACTTGGCAGTTACGTCCGCATCATGCACGGCACCGCTCCTTAAGGTTTCCACAAAGCCCCTGATGGATGTCAGCGGCGTTTTAAGTTCGTGCGTAACATTGGATACGAAGTCGGTTCTGATTTGTTCAAGCTTTTTGACAGAAGTGATATCATGTATGGTGATAATGCCGCCAGAATTAGCCTTTGTGCCTTCGCCCGATCTGATCGGACTTGCGTAAACTCTGAAAATTCCTTCTTCAGGCATTCCAATGGAGATTTCACTGACGAAAGAGCTGTTGTCAGTGATGACCTGCTGCAGTATTTCATTTATTTGATGGCTGCGGATGACCTCAATAAGTTTGCAGCCGATAATATTCTCTTGTTGAATGCCAAAAAACCGGCTGGCGATGGAATTGATCAATATGATCCTCAGATTTGAATCCACGGCTACAAAGCTGTTCGTCATACTATTCATGATCGAATCGAATTTCATATTCTTATCTTTCAGATCAGCCATTGTCTTATCAAGCTCACCGGCCATTTCATTAAAGGTCGCCGCAAGTTCGCCGAATTCATCGCGAGATCTTATGGAAACCCTTTTAGAATAATTCCCGCCGCTGATATTTTTCGCCGCATGAGTTAACTCCCTGATCGGCTTGGTAATAGAGGCTGTAAACCAGAGTGCAAGCAATGTGGTCAGCAGCAGACCTGCAAGAATTCCCAGTATGCAGTACAGCCATATTTGCCGGTCGATTTTATTCAACTGGACCAATGGGACGGAGACTCTGATGATAATTCCTTTATGAATTGAAGGGACGGCGATATAAAGAAAATTCATTTTCAAGGTGGAACTGAATCGGACATCCTCGCCTGTTTTGCCCTGTATAGCCTGCTGTACCTCTTTCCTGCCGAGGTGATTTTCCATGTTGTGAAAATTGGTCTGTGATTCTCCAAGGACGTTTCCTTTGCTATCAATGACAGTAATTCTTGACTCGATGCTGTTTTCGTTTTTACTCACCGCGGGAATCCGGGTATCCGGCGAGGGTGTGGCGATTACCGGAAAACCGCTGTTGTTTTCGCTGATGGCAGTATTAAGTATTTTGGCATAGGTTATGGAAAGAGCATTATAATCCGGTTTGTTATTGCTTTTTTCAACCACTTCCAGTTCATGGTTGAAAAGCGCTGCCACGGTAAGCAAACGATGCCGTACCTCATTCTTGTAAAGATTTTGTGCAAACGTTGTAACGAAAAGTCCTGTGATGGACAAACCGGTAATAATTAGAATGATATAATAAAGCAGAATCTTTTTTCTCAAATTGTCACCGCCTTAGAGTTCGGTAATTCCACCATCCCGGTCGCTAAACCTGTAGCCGATGCCGCGGATTGTCTCGATATATACCGGATTGCTGTCATCATCCTCTATCTTTTGCCGGATATATCGGATGTGCACATCCACAGTCCTTGTTTCACCAAAATAATCAAATCCCCATACCTTATCAAGTAAAAGTTCACGCGACAGCACCCTGCCCTTGTTCAAAAGCAGAATCTTGAGCAGTTCGAATTCCTTGAGCGGCATTTCAATCAATTTTCCGTTTTTATATACTTCATGGCGGATCGAGTCAATAGTAATATCTCCATGCCGGATCGCCTCATCTTCAGCCGGAATGGCATTTGCCACACGTCTTAGCATTGCCTTTACTCTCGCGGTCAGTTCACGGACGCTGAAGGGCTTGGTCAGGTAATCATCGGCTCCGAGCTCCAGGCCCAGCACTTTGTCAAATTCCTCACTTTTCGCAGTCAGCATGATTACCGGTATACTTTTTGTCCTGGGATTTGAACGAAGTTGTTTACAAACCTCAAGTCCGTCTATACCCGGCAGCATCAGGTCAAGGATGAAAAGATCGGGAGTGGAGTTCTTAAGCTCATCCAGCAGATACTCCCCGCTCTCGAAACAAAGCACATGATAGCCGCCGGCTTCCAGATTGAATTTAACCAATTGCTGAATATGGACTTCGTCATCTACAACATATATTAATTCTTTTGACATGCTTTCCTCCTGTTAACCGCTATTTACACGGGATCGCGCATAGTTCCGGCTCAATCGTCATAGGGTGGGACATGTGCACTTTCCTTATGAAAAAGCCTTGCAAGATGGTCATGCTCACCGGTTACATTGAAAACAACCCACTCACCTATATTCGTAGCATGATCCCCCATGCGTTCAAGGTATTTGGCAATGAACATCAAATCAATGCTTTGCTCAACTGCGCTCGGGTCACTTTTCATCACATTGACCAGATCAAGGATGATTTTATTGAACAGGGCATCTACCTCATCATCACTGGCACATACTTCCTCCGCCAGCTTGATGTCCTGCCTGACGTATGCATCAATGGACTTCTTGACCATGATCTTGGCCAGCTCGGCCATCTTTGGAATGTCTATCAGCGGCTTGACATATTTTTTGCCGGACATTCGGATGGTGATTTCGGAGATATCGGCGGATGCATCTGCAATACGCTCCATATCCGTTATAATCTTCAACGCTGTGCTGATGGTTCTGAGATCTTTTGCCAGCGGCTGTTGTCTTGCAATCAGGTTCATGCACTTTTTTTCTATTCTTTTCTCAAAATCGTCAATGATGTCATCATTCGTTAAGATTTTCCTTGCCAGCTCGACATCCTGTTTTTTAAGTGCATATATGGTGCTGTCGATGGATTCCTCAACCAAACTTCCCATATTTAAAAGGTCCATGTGAAGGTCTTCCAGACCCTGATCAAATGAATGTCTTGGTACCATAATAATTCCTCCTTATCCGAATCTGCCGGTTATATAATCTTCTGTACGCTTATCTGTCGGATTGCTGAATATTTTATCCGTCTGGTTGAATTCTACAATTTCGCCATGCAGGAAAAAGGCTGTTTTGTCTGAAATCCTGCCCGCCTGCTGCATATTATGGGTCACGATAATGATCGTATATTTTTCTTTCAACTCTTCCATCAGGTCTTCTATTTTCATGGTGGAAATAGGATCCAGAGCTGATGTAGGCTCATCCATAAGTACTACTTCCGGGTTCACCGCAAGCACTCTTGCGATACAGAGCCTCTGCTGCTGCCCACCGGACAGGCCAAGGGCGCTTTTCTTCAGACGGTCCTTCACTTCATCCCACAATGCTGCGCTGTGCAGGCTGCTTTCCACGAGTTCCTCGAGCTTTTCGCGCGACTTGACACCATGTATCCTGGGACCATATGCAATATTGTCAAAAATCGACATCGGAAAAGGATTGGGCTTTTGAAAGACCATTCCCACTCTTTTTCTCAATTCAACTATATCACAAGGCCCATATATGTTCAAACCATCCAGCAATACATCCCCTGTGATTTTCACACCGGACACCAGGTCGTTCATGCGGTCCAGTGTTTTCAGGAAAGTGGATTTGCCGCAGCCTGACGGACCTATCAGTGCTGTGACCTGTTTTTCTGCGATATCAATGCTGATTTCCTTCAAAGCATGTACATCTGAATAAAAAAGATTCAGTTTGTTCGTACGTATTTTTTGCATGTTCATTTTACCGGCCTCCTTGGGCTTACTGTTTGATGTCAACTGCCAGTGGATACTTTGGTGAGTTTTCCTGCAACTCTGGTAGCGATGAAGTTTAAAACGGCAACGATGATTACCAGCACTGTTGCTGTGGCATAGGCCTGCTCAAAGGAGATTCCTTCCTTCGCGAGCGTGTAAAGGTGTACGGATAGAGTTCTGCCTGAACGCAGGATGCTGGACGGAATATTGGGAACGTAGCCTGCAGTGAGGTAAACAGCGGCTGTTTCGCCCACAATCCTGCCGATGCTGAGGATCACGGCAGTCAGGATTCCTGGAATGGCACAGGGGAGTACTACCCTCGAAATAGTCATTAATTTGCTGGCGCCAAGCGCCAAACTTCCTTCCCTGTACATATCCGGCACCGATTTGAGCGCCTCCTCGGTCGCACGGATCACTGTCGGCAGAACCATGATGCTGAGCGTCAATGCTCCTGACAGGATGGAATACTTCAGTTGCAGGGCAACTACGAAGAAGATGAATCCAAACAGGCCGTATATGATGGAGGGTATACCTGCCAGTGTTTCAGTTGCAAAACGTATCATGCCGACCAGCTTGCCGGGCTTTGAGTACTCTACGAGATAAATGGCGGAGCAGATGCCTACCGGTGTGGAAATAACCACCGTCACGCCAATGATCATGAGCGTGCTGATAATCATCGGGAATATGCCTGTCAAACCCTTTACCGGTTTATATATTGTAGTAAGGAAACTCCAGTTGATATGGGTTATGCCATTAATCACGATATAGGTCAGTATCCAGATTAAAACAGCTACTGTAACAAAAGAACAGAACCATGTGAGCAGAAGCAGTACTTTGTCCGACAATCTTCGTTTGTCCGCATGTGACAATACTTTCATGCATGATCACCCGCCCTTCGATGCAGGATGACATTCAGCAGAATATTCAGCATCATGATGAAAACAAAGAGTACGACGCCTGTCGCAAAGAGTGTTTCCTGATGCAGGCCGCTTGCATAGCCCATTTCCAGCGCTATATTTGCTGTCAGTGTCCGGACTCTGTCGGTCAGCGCGTGGGGGATGAGGGCTGTATTTCCGGATACGAGTATGACAGCCATCGTTTCTCCTATTGCTCTGCCTGTGCCGAGTACAATAGCTGCCATAATGCCTGATCTGGCAGAAGGAATAATCACTTTGAATATGGTCTGCATATGGCTTGCGCCCAATGCCAGAGAGCCTTCCTTGATTACAGACGGCACGGCTCTGATGGAGGTCTCCGATATGCTGATCACTGTTGGAAGGATCATGACCGCCAATATGATGATGACTGCGAGAAGGCTGTTACCGGCGCCGCCAAGATATTTTTGTATAATCGGTACAATTACCATCAAACCGAAAAAACCGTAAACCACGGACGGTATGCCGGCCAGCAGTTCAACCGCGGGACGCATGATATCGGCAATTCTCCTGGGGGCGACCTCAGCCAGAAATATTGCTGTAAAGAGGCCGATGGCAATGCCGATCAGAATTGCCCCCAATGTACCCAGGATGCTTGCCGTAATCATGGGAAGTAAGCCGAATATCCCGGCCTGCGGCTGCCAGGAGGTACCGGAAAGGAAGCTCCAGACACCTACCTTGAAGATGGCGGGCGTACCTTTTGCAAATACATAAACGGTTATAACGATAAGTGATAATATGGACAGTCCTGCACATATCAGGAATATGGCCTCCATCAGTTTTCCCAGAAGCTTTCTTCGGGTTTTTCCGCTCATTTACGACACCTCATTCCCGGAAACAGCGTTGTCCTGCCCCAAAATACCGAGGGGCAGGACGCTTCCGGAACTTTACCTAATAGTTATATAGTTTTTGCCTACGATTTCCTGTCCCTTGTCACTGAGGATAAAATCCAGGAATGCTTTTGTTTCCGGTTTTACATCACCCTTTGTTAACATCAGGAACGGTCGTGATATTGCATAGGTCTTGTTCTTTACATTTTCAATACTGCATTCTATATTATCCAGATTCACCTTTTTCAATGAATTGTCTACAAATCCCAGGGAGGTATATCCGATGGCATTTTCCTTGGCGGCAATATTTGCCTTTACCGCGCCGGTTCCGTCTGCTACGAGCGCATCACTTTTGATGAAGGAGGTTGTTTTGCCGTCTTTCTTTTCCTGGAGTTTGAGAAGTTCTTCAAAGGCTGTTCTTGTGCCCGATCCGTCTTCACGTGTGACAACAAGGATTTCACTGTCGCTGCCGCCGACTTCCTTCCAATTTTTGATCTCACCCTTGAATATCTTTTGAACCTGATCTTTCGATAGATTGGTTACCGGGTTGGAAGGATGCACAACGATTGCAATACCGTCATAAGCGATAATGTGTTCTGTCAATCCGGGTTTTTCTTCATCCGTCAGATCACGGGAGGAACTGCCTATATCTGATATACCGCCTGTAACGTCCTTGATTCCCTGACTTGAACCGCCACCCTGGATTTCTATGGAAACCCCCGGTTCGGTTTCATTAAAAATGTCTGCAAGATCCTGAGCCAGTGGTTGTACGGAGGTTGAGCCTGAAACAGATACCGTGCCGGACATTTTACCGCCTGCAGCTGTGTCGGCTCCTGCCGGTGTCTGCGAAGAAGTACCGCATGCAGTTAATAATAATGACAGAGAAATTGTAGAGATTAATGTCGTGATTGCTTTTTTATTGTACGTTTTCATTTTCATAATGGTTCCCCCTTTATCTTCTTAAAAATATTTTTACAGCTCAAGTAAAGTACATGTTCATAATATGCTTGAATGTTTAAGGCTTAATTAATCGGATGTTAAGTCAAGGTTAACTTTTGCGGATTTCAAACATATATTAAATAAGCTATATGCAACGCAAGCAATGCAAAAGAGATTAAACGCAGGGCGGAGGTATGGAATATGGTCATGATTAACAGAAGACAGCGGGAAGTCAAAGCCTATGACAGGGAGAAAGCATTGAAATATGCACATAAATGGGCATATGCAAGAAATCCGGACTACCTTGATTTTGAGGACCTGGGAGGAGATTGTACCAATTTTGCTTCGCAATGTATCTTTGCGGGATGTGGCATTATGAATTATGCTCCGGTTTACGGATGGTATTATTCGAATTCATACAACAGAACCGCTTCCTGGACGGGTGTGAATTATCTATATGAATTTCTTACCAATAATACCGGCGCAGGTCCTTATGCGGAGCTTGTAGATGCCTCTGAAACAGAAACCGGGGATATCGCACAAATCTCTTTTTCAGACAACCGGATATTTGATCATTCACCAATCATCGTAAAAAAAGAAAGCCAGTCGGGGAAGAATGGCATATTAATAGCCGCTCATACCTTCGATACTGACTTTTATCGTTTGACGGACTTTGAACCACTATATGCAAGATACCTTCACATCGTAGGAATCAGGGCCTAGAACGGCTATTTTGCCGCCTTGACGACTTCTTCGACAGAAAGGATCTTTTCAACATCCAGGAGCATGATCACTTTGTCTTCTGCTTTTACAATACCGCTCAGGTATTTGTCCTTCAGACCGGACAAAGCTTTTGGCGGAGCTTCACATTGACTCTCGTCCACCTTGATGATTTGCTTTACCTCGTCTACGATGATGCCAACAATTGAATCGGAGGTATTTGCCATGATGATCTTGGTGCTTTCCGTGAACTCGGGACTGGGCATCTTGAAACGCTTTCTCAGGTTTATTACGGTATGAACCTTTCCCCTCAGATTGACCAAACCTTCAATGTAATCCGGCGTATTGGGTATTTTGAATATTTCAAGCATCTTTTCAATAATGTTTACATATTCAATGTATATGCCGAAATCTTCTTCCCCAATTGAAAATACGACTAGCTGCCTTGAACTCACATGAACCCCTCCCCGAAATTTATTGAATAACTTAGTTCCAGTTGCCTGAACATTTTTATAGATCATGCAAATTTTTGCACGTATCTCATCTACAGTCATCCTCCGGAAGCAGAATAACCCCTCAGGACCGGTAGCTGGCGTTAATCTTCACATAATCAAATGAGAAGTCGCAGGTCCATACCCGGTCATTATATACACCTTTATTCAACTTCACGATGATTTTAACTTCTTTTTCGCGGAGGAGTTCCTTTGCAGCACTTTCGTCGAAGCTCACGGCACAGCCACTCTTACATACGAGTAATCCTCCAATATATATATCGGTATAAATCGGATCAAATTCAGCACCAGAATATCCTGCTGCCGTAAATATTCTTCCCCAGTTCGCATCCTCACCAAATATCGCCGTTTTTACCAGCGGAGATTTGGCAATGGCACAGGCTGTCTTATATGCATCCTCCGGACTGCCGGCACCCTCCACAGATACCTCTATCAGCTTGGTAGCGCCTTCGCCGTCACGCGCGATCAGTTTTGACAGTTTGGTGCACACATACTCGAGCGCATTCCTGAACCTGTCGTAATCTTCATCTTCATTAATAATGCCTGCGTTGTCGGCAAGTCCGTTTGCCAGGATCAGGACCATGTCGCAAACGCTGGTATCTCCGTCGACAGTGACACGGTTGAAGGTGCTTTTTACAACATCCTTGAGTGCCTTGTCGAGAAGTTTCCTTGAAATGTTGGCATCTGTGGTGATAATGCCAATCATTGTCGCCATGTTGGGGTGGATCATTCCCGAACCCTTTGCCATACCTCCGATGACCACCTTGGCATCCTGCAGATCAAGCTCGATCGCCACTTCCTTTGGTATCGTATCCGTAGTCATGATGGCCAGCTGCGCATCATGCCCGCCGTCGGGATCCATTCCCGAGACAAGCGTATCAAGGCTGGGACGGATGAGGTCCATATCCAGCGGTTTCCCAATGACACCGGTCGATCCTACAAGTACATCCTGGGGATTACATTCGAGAAGACCTGCAGTGATTGTCGCTATTTCCAGCGCGTCCGCATAGCCCTGCTCGCCCACGCATGCATTGGCATTGCCGCTGTTGATGACGATCGCGTTGGCATAACCGCTTTTGATATTCTCCATGGTAAGCTGCAGGGAATGCCCTTTGACCTTATTGGTGGTAAAAACGCCTGCCACAGCAGCAATATCTTCTGAACAGATGATTGCCAGATCTTTTTGGTTATCCTTCTTTAAACCGCACGCCACGCCCGTTGCGAAAAAACCTTCCGGTGCGGTGACTCCTCCTGTTATATCATTCATTAGCTTCACTCCAAACATTTATGTAAGAATATTTTCTATTGATAATGCAAAAAAGATACCTTGCTGCAAATATCCAATTTGTACCGGTAAAACATTTTTGCATAACCTTTTTATTTTGAACATTTAAATTATACATAAATATGCCAATGTATTCAATAAAATGTGTAAATAAAGGCTGGTGAGAAATTTGTCAGTAATAAATGAAAATGAAATTCTCCAAGTGATGAATTTAAATCAGATCCATCATTTGAGCCTGCCAACAATCCAATTTATGAACATGAAGTTATTGAACCTGAATCGAGCTTCCATCATTTCTTGGTAGTGTGGATATTGTTCAATGAAAGGACACGTTTTATTTGACTACCCTTACAATCAACTCATTTTCGTAAGTATTGACAATAATACTGGAAAATAGTAGAGTAAATATCATGAAAGTCCAGATAATCAACTGCCAATTTGGCTAATACCGCGAAGTTACTCAGAACAAATTAAGGTTCTTGTATTTATATAATATGATTTAATAGTTATTAATTGCTTGTACAGTATTCTTCGGATATACTTCTATTTGCTGTTAACGTATAGGATGGTGTTTTGATGAGTAAAGAAGAACATGTTTTATATGTAAAGAATGGTTCAGAATGGTGGAATAACTGGAGAGAGCAAAACCCGGAAATAAAGCCCGATTTTTCTAATCAAAAATATAGTGAATATGATAATCTTTTTAATGGTATAAAAGGTTACAATTTTAGCAATTCAGATTTTTCTAATTCTTCTGCTATTGTTGCTTTTAATGAATGTAATTTGGAAAATGCAAAATTTACGGAAGTGTGGATGCGTGGAGCGTTTAATAAATGTAATTTATCGTTTGCAGATTTTACAAAAGCTGAAATATACGATTCAAGATTTTTTGATTGTAAAATTGAAAATGCTTGCTTTAACGAAGTAATGTCGGTATCTTCACGTGTAATAAAATCTATTTTTAAAAATACGACTTTTTTGAATTCAGATTTAAGCAATATGATGTTTTTTGATAGCGAAATTATTAAATCGAACTTAACAAATGCAGTATTATTAAGAGGAACATTTAGTTCTACAAATTTAAATGATTCTATATTAGTAAATAGTAATCTAAAAGAATGCCGTTTTATTGATGTAAATATGGAGAATGTTGATCTCTCCGGATCTTTAGTCTATGGAGTTTCAGCTTGGAATATTAAAACAAAAGATACAGTTCAAAATAATTTAATTATTACAGACGATAATGAATCAACTATTACTGTTGATAATATTAAAATAGCTCAATTTATTTATTTATTAATAAATAATAGTGAGCTGAGAGATGTAATCGAATGCTTAACAACAAAGGTCGTTTTAGTACTTGGGAGGTTTTTACCAAAGTACAAAAAAACACTGAACTTAATCCAAAATACACTTAGAGATGTAAATTATTTGCCAATAATTTATGATTTTGATAAACCAACGAATAGAGATACACACGAAACAATTACTACACTAGCCAGGCTTGCCCATTTTATAATAGTTGATATTTCTTCCCCAAGAAGTGTTCCGCAAGAATTATGTTCAATAGTAGAACAAATACCATCCCTTATCGTTCAACCAATAATCAGGAATGACCAATCACCTTGGGGAATGTTCGACCATATAAAGCAATACCCTTGGGTATTACCTTTATACACGTATAAAAATCCCGAAGAATTAATTATGAATTTAAAATCAGATATAATTCCATTAATTGAATCTAAATATCATAATGATTAATGATTTGGCAGGAGAAAAACCATGATGATTCTTAAAATAGAATGGATACAACAAGGAAATATTGAATGGGAAGATTGGTATACTGAAGAAAATGGGAGACATCTAAAAAAAAGTCCAAAGAGAGACGAGCATATTAGTTTTGCTAACTATGATCTAAAAAATAAAAATTTACCTTGTATTAAAGTAGCTAAAGATGATAGCTTATATATTGAATTGATATATTGGCAATATTATTTTCTAGTTAGGGACATTTTGGCTTATCATGGGTTTGAAATTACAGAACCCAATAAATAAGGATATAATATAAATAACAACTAATGGATCTGTTATTTTTTAACACCTGGATTATTTTATTGAAGGTCTTCTGAACAACAGCTAAAACCCCTGGAAGTACTGCGCTTTAAGCCGATTATGCAGTTAGTATAATAATACAGGGTATTACTAAGTTTTCTGCAAAGAACCTTGTACTTTCGGAGAGCAAAATTAGGGCATGAACTCATAGGTCTGATTTGGGGTGAAGGTGAGATTGTGAAGCGGACAAGCATACGACAGCGCTTAATGATACTGATGATTTGCCTGACAACACTGCCCGTCATGACATTAACCTGGATTGCTACAAATAATACGAAAAACTCGGTTGAGAAGGAAATCATCAGTGCGAACAATTCCCGGATGATGTGGGCGAATCAGTATTTGAGCGAACTGATCCAGCAGATAGACACGCTGTTTTATTCGCTGCAGATCAATCAACAGCTTATGAACAGTCTGGTGGAGGATAGCGGAGACATCGGGGTACAGCTCAAGACAAAAGACTATATCCGCGATACCTTGACCTCTGTTTTTTATGCGAATTCCAGGAAAATAGATGACCTGACCCTTTATAACCATTCGGATAAGAGGGCTTTTCTTACCAGCTATACGAATACTGGCACAAAATACTCTCTGGATATACAAAAAGGAATTTGGAGCAGGATCCTGGGTGAACCCGTGAAAATGTACTTCAAACAGTCCGGCAATGGTATTAATGCCATTCATGGAATATACGACTTCCCCGACAAGAATCTCATTGGAGGAATTTCCGTATGCATAAATGCGCAAGTTTGGAAGGAAGTCAGCAACATACTGAAATCCGAACCCGAAAGCTCCATATTCTTAATTAATGATGAAGGAGAGATGCTGTCGGGCTCTACCAAAATTGACGAATCCAGTGAAATTCAGGAGCAACTGAAAGGACTGGATTTTAAGAAATCCAGTTTGGAATTCCATAAAACAGATCGCTATTTGTATTTTATGGAGCGGATTGGTGAGGGACAATTGACCATTGTAAAGGTCATCCCGGTGAAAATAGTTTCTGAAAGTGCGCGTGCAACAGTCACTGCGGGCCTTTGGACAGGAATCGTATTTGCAGTTCTGTCCGTTTTTCTGTCCATAATGATGTCATTGAAAATAAGCCGGCCAATCGTCAGTCTTGCTAAATCAATGAGAACTGCACATATCACTGATTTTCAAATGAAACCGGTTCAAAGCAATGATGAAATCGGCTTACTCGAGCATGGATACAACTCCATGATGCAGCGGATCAAGGAGTTGATTGAAAATGAGTACAGGAAGAATATCGAACTGAAGAACGCCCAACTGGTGGCGCTGCAGGCTCAGATAAATCCACACTTCCTCAACAATACCCTCCATCTTATAGGAGGAATGGCTCTTGCGAAAAATGTACCGGAGATCTATAAAATCGCCCGCACCATTGGTGATCTGCTGCGTTATTCCATTAGTAGCGAAGGAGATATGGTCCGGATGGAGGACGAAATCAACCATATGAAGAATTACATATTTATTCAGGAAAACCGTTTTGCAGGCCGGTGTACGGTTGGTCTCCATACGGATGAGGCAGTGCTTGGGAACAAGCTTCCCAAGTTCACGCTCCAACCCATCGTTGAAAATGCGTTCGAACATGGACTTCAGCGCAAGGAAGGCAAGTGGAGGATTGATATACGAATGAAGCGTATCGGAAAAAGGATAGCCATAATGGTTAAGGACAATGGCGGCGGCATTGAGGAGGATTACTTGATGCAGGTCCGGACAGAGCTGACAGGCGGTCTTTCAAGCATGTCGGAAAGAACCGGTGCGGATGGGCATGGGAAAAGACATGGCATAGGCCTGCGTAATGTGAACGCCAGACTGAAGCTTCATTTTGGAAATCAGTATGGAGCGCGGATTTTCAGTAAATCAGGTAAAGGAACCGTTGTTGTTTTGACAGTACCTTATTTTGAAGCGGAGGATCATAAGAATGTATAAAGTACTGATCATCGATGATGAACCATGGTCCAGGGAAGTGGTGAAATCCCTTGGACAATGGGAAAGCCTGAATTTGAAAGTGACCGCTGAAGGCGAAGACGGCACGGAAGGACTCAGGCTGTTGGAAGCACTTAATCCGGATATCGTAATAACCGATATGAGAATGCCCGGCATCGAAGGCGTAGAGCTTCTGAAGACAATCAATGAAAAGTTTCCGCAGGTTAAAATTATTGTCATGAGCGGATATGACGACTTTGTATATCTCAAGCAGGCAATCCGCTCACGTGCAATGGAATATTTGCTGAAACCGGTTGATCCGGAAGAATTGAATGCCTCCCTGCAGCATTGCATACAGGAACTGGAGCAGGAGCATGAAAGGTCAAATGTACTGTGGGAAGCATCTCCTGTATTTGAAGATGCTGCCGGTATGGAGAAATATTTCTCTTTTCGGAAATTAGTCTTCGGACACCTGCTGGAACTGAACAAACCGGCAGTGCGTCAAACTCTGCAGAATTTCAAGTCATTCATGGAGAACACGCCTCATGAAACCCACGGTGAGAATGTGCCTGCGAGAATCGGACATGACTTCATGATCATGCTGGAAGAGTTTATGAGTGAGAATAATTTTGGCATGGAACTATTATGGAATGATAAAAGCGGCGAACGGGTTGCAGTATCAGGCTGGAAGCCCGTAGCAGAAGTTATTGATGAGATCTGCCGGCTTTTTGAAAAGGCGATTGATTCAGTGGAAAATACACTAAAAAACAAGAACCGGCTTGATCTCGCAGAGGTGCAGGCATATATCGACCGGCACTTCCAGGATTCCATTTCTCTGGAAACCACAGCTCTGCGCTTTTTTGTCAGCAAGGAGCATCTCAGCAGGGTTTTTAAAACTTATGCAGGAGAGAATATAACCGATTATATCCTCAGAAAACGTATGGAGAAGGCGAAGGAACTGATTGTGGAACAAAAGCTGGCGATAAAGAGTGTGGCGCAAACGATGGGATATGAAGACATTGCATACTTTTACAGGGTTTTTAAAAAGCATTTCGGATTGACACCGGGAGAACTGCGAAAAGAAGAGTAGCATGAATATCAATATAGTACAATAAAGGAAGCTAATATACTGAAATGACTCAGGAGGGAGCCTCCTATATAATGAAACCATAAAATTTATATAGGGGGGTAATGAACATGAAAAAAGCGTTTTCTCTCATTCTGGTTCTTTCCATGCTTTTGACATTTGCTGCCGGCTGTGGTCAGAAAGATGCGGCACAAGCCAACGGCAGTACGGCTGCTGCAGTGGTGTCAACTACAGTCACGGAGGCGACTGCGGAGACAGAGGCGACGGTCGCAGTTCCTGAAGCCCGGCAAGCCGAATTGAAAGTATTTATGACCATACCAAGATTCAAAGAACAGTTTGACAAATACTTTGAGCAGTTTAAAGCCAAAGAAAAGGCAGAAAAGAACATTGATGTGAAAATAGCGCTTGAAATGCCGAATTCCGATCAGGCGGAGCAAATTCTCAAAGCCCGTCTCGCCTCCAACGATGCACCCGATCTGTTCAATATTCATGCAAACAATATCAGTACTTATTATGATCCCGGCTATATGGCCGATCTGTCGGATCAGCCCTTCACAGGCGCCCTGTTCGAAAACGTGAAGAAAATAGTCACTTACAAGGACAAGGTAGTGGCACTTCCTATGGAAAGTACTTCCTGGGGATATTTATACAATCAGAAAATATTCAATGATCTGGGGATAACACCTCCGCAGACCCTGGATGAAATGAAGGCTGTTGTTGAAAAGCTCAAGGCAAACAAGATTACACCCTTCCTGCTGGCATTCCAGGAATCATGGATTCCCCAGCTGATGATGGCATTATCTCTTGGCGGAACTGTAAACTCCCGGAATCCTGATTTCATTGATAAAATGAATAAGGGCGAAGGCTCTTACAGGGATGTTGCAAGTGTATTTGATATTATTGACGTGATATTGCAAAACGGTACTCCAAAGCCTTTTGAAGTTGGGAACCAGGCAGGCTCGGCTGATTTTGCCAATGGCAAGGCGGCTATGTGGGTACAGGGCTCATGGAACGCAGATGCCATCCTTCAGGTCAACAAGGATTTCCGGCTGGGAGTCGCTCCGCTGCCTGTAAGCAATGATCCCAAGGGAACCATGATCAACCTTTCAGTTTCCACAACAGTTGCTTTATCCTCAACAACAAAATACAAGGAAGCAGCAGCTGATCTGCTGAACTACTTCCTGGATCCGAAGGACTCTTCCGCTCTGTATGAGCAGTTGAAGTTCAATCCTGTAGCATCGTTCCACAAGTATTCGACCTTTCCCTGGGTGGATGAAGCAAGCAAATATGTCTCCGAAGGTAAAGCGTACAAGGACTTGTCCCTTCCGCAGGCTGTAACGGATGAAACAGCCAAGATGCTCCAGAGCTATTATGCCAAGCAGGCAACCAGGGAAGAAGTGATTAAGGCACTGGACAAAGCCTGGGCCGGAGCAATCAAAGCGAAGAACTGACGAAAGCTGCTTGTCATGAGGGCTTGTTCTTCTTGTGAAGATATGAGGTTTCGGGCAGAAACATTATAATGCATCGGTTCATAGAAAATGTTTCGATTAGGCGATAATATGTTCCACAAATTACGCTTTGTAGAAACATTTTCTTACCAGGGTGCAAAATTTCTCCAGGAAATTTTGCGCCTAGCTGCGTTTCAACGAGGCTGGTCGCAAGCTAAGCTTGCTGCTCGCCCATGCAACCGGTCTGGAGATATGCCCACCGCCTGAAAACCAAATCAGTATCAGCCACTTATAGAAGTGGGGGATATCTTTTGCCTCGTTATATTAAGAGAAGACCAGGTCCTCAATTCAGTTTATTCCATGTTTTTAAATTGAGGAGTGAGATGGTATGAAAAATGCAAGGAAATGGAAGCAGCAAACCATCCTTTTAGCTTTTGTATGTCCCGCACTGTTATTTTATACTGTTTTTATGCTTGTTCCCGCCTTTGGCGGCTTTTATTACAGCTTTACGGATTGGAACGGACTGAATCCGACCCATGACATCATTGGATTATCAAATTTTTTAGAGGCATTTACAGATGACCCGGATTTTATCAAGTCTATTTTGTTTACATTGAAATACGTACTATTTATGGTGGTCCTGCAAAATGTATTTGCTCTGCTGCTGGCAGTTCTTGTTGAATCCCGCAGTCGCTGCAAAACAGTTTTCAGAACCGTCTTTTTCATGCCGAACATGCTGAGCATGATCATCGGCGGCTTTATGTGGCTGTTCATATTTACCAGGGTGCTGCCTTATATAGCGGAACATTCGGTTTTCAAATTCCTTGATCAATCATGGATCGGCGACTCCAGATTTTCGTTCCTCGCAATTATAATTGTTGCGCTTTGGGGAGGTGTCGGTTATCTGATGGTCATTTATATTGCCGCACTCCAGGGTGTACCTCAACAGATCGTGGAAGCGGCAACGATGGACGGAGCAAATTCACTTCAGGTTTTTCGCCATGTCAGGCTGCCGATGATACTCCCGGCGGTGACAATAGGCATTTTTGTGGCGCTGAATTCGTCTTTTAAGGTGTTTGATGTGGTGTATGCGCTGACGGGCGGTGGCCCGGGCAGGCAAACCCAGGTCATTGCGCTGAATATTTTTGAGGAAGCGTTCAAATTGAACAACCGGTATGGCTATGCCAGCGCGAAGGCGATCATACTGTTTCTGATCATATTCCTGATTACCCTTGTACAATTGCGGATTATGAAAAGGAAAGAGGTGGAGGCATGATGAATACAAACAGCAAGATGATTTCTGAAAACAGGAATAGCCGGATAAGCTCAGTCATTACGCTGGTTATTCTGATAGGTGCTGCAGTCTTCACGCTGTTCCCGGTTTGTATCAGTGTATTGAATTCTCTGAAGACGCAGGGGGATATGATGAATAATATCCTGGCGCTGCCGGAACAACTTGAATTTGGAAATTATATAGATGCATTCGAAAAGACAAACTTTCCGAACAGCCTGATGAATACAATTGTCGTGGTGGCGGTTGGGCTTGCAGGCATTATTCTTTTCGCAGCCATGGCCGGCTATAAACTTTGCCGCGCGAAAAGCAAACTAAGCGGTTTTTTGTTTGGACTGTTCATCATGTCCATGCTGATACCGTTCCATTCCATTATGATAACATTGACAAGAGTTGCTAAAAATCTCATGGTACAAGGTTCTACGGTCGGACTTGGCTTTATTTATATCGGGTTAGGGGTACCAATGGCAGTATTCCTTTATCATGGCTTTGTAAAATCGGTTCCCTATGAACTGGAGGAAGCGGCTGTAATTGACGGGTGCGGAGAATTAAAGCTGTTTTTCTCCATTGTGTTTCCGCTGCTGCTGCCTGTTACCGCTACCATCGCCATCCTGAATACACTGTGGATGTGGAATGATTTTCTCCTGCCGCTCCTGATGCTGACGGACTCCAGTAAATATACGATTCTGCTTTCGACCAACATGCTGTTCGGAGAGTACGGCAACAACGACTGGCCGGCCATACTTTCCACTTTGGTAATGGCAATGCTTCCGGTCATAATGGTATATCTGCTGCTGCAAAAGTACATTATGAACGGCATATCGGAAGGCGCCATAAAAGGATAGGAACTGCATGCCGGAAGGTGGCAGGCAGGATATAATAAACGCAAATATCAGGAGGATACAGGACATGGGTGATGTGACGGGCTTTGTGAAGGCGGCAGGGCGAAAATTGGTAAACGGTGAGGGTCGGGAGATTTTGCTCAGAGGCGTCGGGCTTGGCGGCTGGCTGCTGCCGGAGGGGTACATGTGGTGCTTGAGCGGACAGGGGGATCGTCCCCGAAGGATTGAAAAAATGATTGAGGAACTGATTGGAGAAGAAAAATCAAAGCAGTTTTGGAAAAAATACTTCGACCGCTTTATCACTGAAGCCGATGTACGGCAAATTGCCGCAGAAGGGTTCAATTCTGTCCGTGTGCCCATTAATTCCAGACATCTTCTCTCAGAAAGCGAACCTGTCTGTCTTCATAAGTCTTATTTGCACTTGATTGACCGGGTAATTGGCTGGTGCAGAAAGCATGGCTTATATGTGATTCTGGATCTGCATGGAGCTCCCGGGGGACAAACGGGTACGAATATTGATGATTCGGAGAATGATCAGCCCGAATTGTTTATAAAGGAGCAGAACAGATATGCTACAATTGAGCTTTGGCGCATGTTGGCCCAAAGATACAGGGATGAATGGATTGTTGCAGGGTATGATCTGTTGAATGAGCCTTTGCCGGATTGGTTTTCAAAGTATAACAAACAGGTTATGCCTCTTTATAAGGATATCGTGGAGGCAATCCGGCAGGTGGACAAAAAGCACATGATTATCCTCGAAGGAGTCCATTGGGCTACGGATTGGTCTGTTTTCAATGAAAAAATCGATGATAATCTGATGCTTCAGTTCCACAAGTATTGGAGTAATCCTGACACGGAAAGCATCCAGCCTTATTTGGACAAGGGAGAGGTATGGAATGTACCCATCTTCATGGGCGAGGGGGGTGAAAACAACAAGGAGTGGCTGACCGGTGCATTCCGCTTGTATGAAGACCACAACATATCCTGGAATTTCTGGACCTGGAAGAAGATGAACCGGAATAACTCTCCATACTCCATCAAGAAGCCGGAAGGATGGGAAAAGCTGGCGAGCTTCCCGGATGGCGGAGACAAGCCCGATCAGGCGGTTGCAGAACATATCCTGGAAGAATTTCTGAATAACCTTCCGATGCATAAATGCGAGTATCATCCGGAGATTGTAAATGCGTTGTTTCACAGGCCTCCTATTCTCATTCCGGCTGTTTTTTACGGCTATAGGGGGAAGGGAACGGATTTTGAAGTTCATCATGCTAAGGGAACTTCTGTTGAGTTTCGCAAAAATGACGGCCCGGATATAAAATTTATTGAAGACATAAGGAGCCAGCCCAATTTCAAGCATATGGCAGGAGAGCCGTGGGAGCCGGAGGAATGGATGTTTATTCGGCTGGACGATCAGGATTGGGTGAGCTATCCGGTGAATGTGGATACCAAATCCGAATATTTTCTTTTTACAATTAAGCTATGTGTGAATGCTTCTGATGGGCATGGACAGATTTCCATATCGGTTGATGGTGTGCAGGCTTGCACGATAGATGTTAAGAAAGGTTCCTGGAGGATTATTTGCCTGAAGGATGAACTGCGACTTGGAACAGGGCTGCATAAAATTGTTATAAAGGCAATGGAAAAATCCGTGGACATAAAGTGGATAGAAATAAATCCAAGCGAATAATCATAACCGCCAGCCTCCTGATGAGGAGGACCTGTCACAGGAGGGGACAGGGGCTGTCCATATGGAAACTGCTGCAGAAATATACCAGCCTGGTGCGTGATGCTCCAGGCTTTTTCATGTTTGGTCAAGGTACCCACTCATAAATTACGTTTCCCTTGACAGGTTTTTTCATATCATATATTATTTTATGTATGTTGAAAAATGATTTAACATGAAAAAGCAATGATCAGAAGGAGTAAACAGGCATCTATCCTTTAGAGAGAAAGGTCCGCTGGCTGAAAGACCTTTTAGGACAAAGCTGTTGAAGGTCGTCTGGGAGTTCTGCATCAAATGCAGCGGTAAGAGCCGTTATTTCGATAAGATGCCCGTTTTAGGGAATTTTGGTGGTACCGCGGAGAATAGCCCTTCGTCCAAATTGATTGGATGGAGGGCTTTATTTATTTATTCATACGCAGAAAGGATGAAAAGAATGCTGATACTGAAAATCCTTGCAGTCGCCCTGCTGCTTGCAGGCTTTGGAACAGTACTGGGTGCCAGGAGCCTGGTAGAGAAGTTCAATACTGTCCAAAATACGAAAGTGACATTCGAGCATGAGATGGATGAGAAAGAACTGGAAGATTACAAGTTAACAAAGGCTACGGTAAATATGAAGATGTGCGGAATGCTGATTGCGCTCCCTGGAATTATACTTATCCTGATCGCTTTTAAATAAGGAGGAAATGAAATGGATGAACGTGAGAATCTGGCAAAAACCTATGACCCGACACAGGTAGAAGACAAACTTTACAGTGAATGGATGGAAAGAGGCTACTTCCATGCCGTTCCCGATAAAAATAAAAAGCCCTATACCATTGTGATTCCACCGCCTAATATCACAGGGCAGCTTCATATGGGCCATGCCCTTGACAATACCATGCAGGACATCCTGATCAGATGGAAGCGGATGCAGGGCTACTGTACGCTGTGGCTGCCGGGCACCGATCATGCGAGTATAGCGACGGAAGCCAAGATTGTTGAGGCAATGGCAAAGGAAGGAATTAAAAAAGAACAGATCGGCAGGGAAAAATTCCTTGAAAAGGCATGGGAATGGAGACGTGTATATGGCGGAAGGATCGTTGAGCAGCTGAAGAAGCTGGGCAGCTCCTGTGATTGGGAACGCGAGAGATTCACCATGGATGAAGGCTTATCCGAGGCTGTTCTGGAGGTGTTCATCAAGCTGTACGAAAAAGGCCTGATCTACAGGGGCGACAGAATCATCAACTGGTGTCCGAAATGCAGAACCTCCATTTCCGATGCGGAAGTAGAATATGAAGAGAAGGAAGGCAACTTCTGGCATATAAGATATCCGGTCAAGGACAGCTTTGAATTCATTACGGTTGCAACCACAAGACCGGAGACCATGCTCGGCGATACGGCCGTAGCAGTTAATCCCGAGGATGAAAGATACGCGGGACTTGTTGGAAAGACAGTGCTGCTGCCGCTTATGAACAGGGAAATACCGATCATTGCAGACTCTTATGTGGATAAGGAGTTTGGCACCGGTGCCGTTAAAATCACACCTGCTCATGACCCGAACGATTTTGAAGTTGGAATGAGGCACCACCTGCCGCAGATCAGGGTCATGGACGACGAGGCAAAAATGAACGAAGCCGCAGGCAGCTATACGGGACTGGACAGATATGAGGCGAGGAAACGCATTATTGAGGACCTGAAGGCATTGGACCTGCTGGTGAAGATTGAAGGCCACAAGCATAATGTCGGCACCTGCTACAGGTGCACTACGGTCATTGAGCCTATCATGTCGAGGCAATGGTTCGTCAAAATGAAACCGCTGGCAGAGCCTGCAATAGAGGTTGTTAAAAACAATACTACAAAGTTTGTACCGGACCGTTTCTCCAAGATTTATTTCAACTGGATGGAAAATATTCAGGACTGGTGCATTTCCAGACAGCTATGGTGGGGACACAGAATCCCGGCTTTCTATTGCCAGGAATGCGGCAACATGATGGTAGCACATGAGAAGCCCGACACTTGCCCGAAGTGCGGCAGCTCCAGAATCGAACAGGACCCGGATACGCTGGATACCTGGTTCAGTTCAGCACTCTGGCCGTTCTCGACGCTTGGCTGGCCGAAGAAGACGGAAGACCTGGAATATTTTTATCCGACGAATGTGCTTGTCACCGGGTACGATATCATCTTCTTCTGGGTTGCAAGAATGATTTTCTCGGGAATTGAACATATGGGGGAAACTCCGTTCGAGCATGTATTCATCCATGGCATTGTAAGAGATGCGCAGGGCAGGAAGATGAGCAAGTCACTCGGAAACGGGATTGATCCGCTTGAAGTCATTGCACAGTATGGGACTGATGCGCTTAGATTTGCGCTGACAATAGGAAATTCCCCCGGAAATGATCTGCGCTTCTCGACCGAGAAGGTGGAATCCAGCAGAAACTTTGCCAATAAGATCTGGAATGCCACCAGGTTCGTATTAATGAATTTTGACGAGAATGTCGACTTCAGCGGGATGGACAGATCCAAATTCACCGCTGCGGACAAGTGGATACTCAGCAGGGTAAATACGCTGACTGCAGAGGTAACGGACAATCTGGACCATTTCGAACTTGGTATAGCGCTGCAGAAAATATACGAATTCGTTTGGGAGGAATTCTGCGACTGGTACATTGAAATCGTCAAACCAAGACTTTTCGACAGGGAGGATGATACAAGGCTTGAAGCTCAATGGGTTCTTAACCATGTGCTGGGCACCTCCATGAAGCTGCTTCATCCTTACATGCCGTTTATTACAGAAGAGATCTACCGGCATCTGATCAACAAGGATGCAAGCATCATGATTTCAGCATGGCCTGTATATGAGGAGAAGCTGCACTTCCCCGACGCGGAGAAGGACATGGCACTGATTATGAATGCCATAAAGGCGGTCAGGAACATTAAAGTGGAAATGAATGTACCGCCTTCAAGGAAGACAAAGCTGATATTTGTTGCCGGACCTGTTGAAAGCGCGATTCTCGGCACCGGAGTCAAATTCTTCGAACGCCTGGCCGGGGCATCGGAAATAGCGCTTCAGGCCGACAAGAGCGGAGTTCCCCAGGATGCGGTTGCCGCAGTCATATCCGGTGTGGAAATTTTTATACCGCTTGAAGATCTGGTAGATATCGGGAAGGAGATCGAGAGGCTGGAGAAGGAAAGGGCAAATCTTGAAAAAGAGCTTGAGCGGGTTGACAGCAAGCTGAATAACGAAAGTTTTGTCGCAAAGGCTCCACCTAAGGTCATTGAAGAGGAACGTGCTAAAAAAGTCAAATACAGCGATATGTATGCAAAATTGATAGAAAGGCTTGGAAGCCTTAAACATTGATTTGAGAGCCTATAAATAATAAAAGCTTTTTGGCGGATGGTTTATCTGTCTCCAAAAAGCTTTTTTGTACGATGGATCATCTACTGAAGTTATGCTGAAGAAAATCAAGAATTGCATTTGAATAATCGACATCTTTCATAGGACAGTCAAAATCCTGCCGAGAGATTAAAGTGATAGTCTCCTTTTCATATATATATCAATTCCTCCTTTCTTAGGAAACGTACCATTTTATCCAACATAGTCAATATACTGGCAGACTCCCTGTAGTACGAGTTCATAGGAGAATGTAGAAATCGCTATACAATTTGCAGGAGCGAATAATCCAACTTGCAATAATGTCAAGGTTATGATAAAATTTAAGAAAGTATTTTGAAATTTGATTCTGACTACCTGGCTGTAGTTATATAGGCGTTGAAGCTTTTTGGATGGTTGCGGGTGCGACTGTCCTGAAAGCTTTTTTGTTTTTATTACCTTCGGAGGGAGATACCGATATGACTATGGAAGCTGCAAAACATAAAACTGTCATAATAGACAGGACACTGCCTGAAATACGCAGTACACTACTCAGAAGGAGCAGGCTTGATATCCTGGATCTCTGCTGGATGCTCATCAATGTAGGAGCCGACATTGTTGAAGCCGATGTGGAACTGCTGAAAAAGATGGGCAGACTTCCGGATGGATTGGCGTTTATCCTCAGAGCGGAAAGCATATCTGATCTGGAAGCCTGCCTGCAATTTGGCATAAAGCACTGCATTATCCGAAAGTCATTGTTGGAGCAGCCGGGAGTGCCGGAATTGATAAAGAAGGAAGGACTCTGTGCTGTCCTGGAAGTCAGAGCCAATAGCATAGGCAGCATCAAAAATCTGGAGGGACTAGGGACGCTCGGAAATTTTGAAGCTGTAAGCTGTATCAGGGTTTTCGGCCTTGCCAGGGTGGATACTTCCGAATGGCTGCAAAGTATCAATTATATAAAGGCTGTTTTGGAAAAGGAAATAGACATTTGCCCGGATAACAGATTTTTTATGGGGAATGCCATTGTACTTGAAGCAGCAACCAATGGGATGGAATATGTCACTGCTTCATTTTCCGGTTTTGGACTCGGCTGCAGTTATGCCTCACTGGAACTGATCCTGCCGGCAATGAAATTGCAGCGCTCCGGAGTACGAAAAGTGAACCCCGATGTACTGTCGATTTTATATGAACAATTTGAGAAATGCTCACATGTTAAAATAATCAGGAACAAACCCGTTATATCCAGTGATTCATACAGTGAAAGGGTTATTCAGTATCCGGGCAGTTTCATAACAGCCGGAGAACTGTTTGATGCATGAATGATGAACCTGCAAGATTCCAAACTTATGTAAATTTATGGGGATGAATGCTAATGGATGTCCGCATTGTCGATATTACACTCAGAGCCGCGGAACAGATTTCCGGCAAGGCAATCAAGACGAATCAGAAAATACAGCTGGCCAGGCTGCTTGACGGTATCGGCATCTATCAGATGGAAGCAGGGATCCCGGCTTTGGGGCCGGATGCCAGAAAAAGCATGTCAAAGCTGGCAGAGGCCGGATTGAAATGCAAGGTTTCTTCATGGAACAGGCTTGATATGAATGATATCAGGACTTCGATGGAATGCGGGATGGACATCGTCCATATTTCCGTCCCATCCTCCGACATGCAAATTTCAAGCAAACTTAACAAGACAAAAGAATGGATTCTGGAATACCTGAAGAAGTGCATCTACGAGTGCAGGACGGAAGGATTTGAAGTGACCGTCGGACTTGAGGATGCCTCCAGGGCGGAACGGGATTTCCTGTACACGCTGGTTGATTGCGCCATCACAGAAGGAGTTGGGAGAATCAGATATGCCGATACGGCAGGCTCTCTTTTCAGAGCACAGGCCTATGAAGAAACGCATGGCATAAGGGAAAAATTTGATGTGCAGCTTGAAATGTGTGCACACAATGAATATGGTATGGCAGTCGCCAATACAATCGCGGCAGTAAAAGCCGGGGCCGGATTCGCAAGCTGTGCTGCAGCCGGTATCGGCCCAGGCGCCGGATATTGCAACCTGTTGGAATTTATCAAGGCGGCGGTGGTTTTTCTTGGTGCATGCAGGGAGTATGACCTTGAACGGGTCAGGGAGATACAAAAGAGTATCTTGCACATGCTTCCCTGTTAGAGTAAAGTTACTGTAAGGAATTTAAAGGGATAAAATGGAAGAATAATAGAAAAGAAGATGAAATCCTGTTAATATAAAGTTTCTCAAACAAATACTCAACAAAGGATAATCATCTTCTATGTATAACAGTATACAGCATTTTAATGAATTTGGCCTTAGAAAAATTGAGAAAGTAATCAAAGGCTTCGTGGCAGAGAAAAAAGACCTGGCAGACTTGGTACTTGGCCTGCGGGAAAGCCTGTTTGAATTGGGCAGGAACATTGTGGCAGAGGTTCTGGAGGATATGGATGACCATATACGAAATGATGCTGGGCGCAATAAACGATATGAGATCGTCCGAAAAGACCCTAGCACCCTTTTAACAAGCTTTGGGTTGGTTGCATACAGCCGGACATACTTCAAGCCTAAGGATGGTAGCCGCCGGAAGTACCTGGTGGATGAGCTGGCAGGAATTAAGCCTCATGACCGTGTAAGCGCCGATGTGGTAATCAATGCTCTGGAAGAAGCGACACAAAGCAGCTACAGGAAGGCTGGGACAAAGGTCGCCAACGACAATGACCTGAGCAAACAGGCTGTGATGAAGAAGGTACACGAGATAGAAGTCGTGGATGCTCCTGTCCTGAGAACGGAGAAGAAGGCATTGCGAGTACTATACATCGAAGCCGATGAGGATCATGTTGCCCTCCAGTCAAAGAAGAGGGACGGAGAAGAACAACGGAAAACCGGGATATCAATGCCAAAGCTGGTATATCTGCATGAAGGAATTGACGCAGATAAGAGTACTGCCAAGAGAAGGGTGCTTAAGAATGTGCGATACTTTGGCGGAGATTGCAAGAGCGAAGAATTATGGCTGAAGGTGGCGCAGTACATAGATGAGGAGTACATCGAGGAAAGTATCGAGACAGTATATATTTCCGGGGATGGGGCATCGTGGATTCGGCAGGGACTTCATTGGATACCTAAAAGCAGGTTTGTTTTAGACAACCACCACATGTACAAATACATACGGATAGCAACGGCACACCTGCCAGATGAAAGCATGTACCTGGCCATACAGGATGCGATCGAGTGGCCAGACAAGAAGATGACGGCAGCGGCCTTTGACAGAGTGCTAAAACTGACGGAGAGCAATACGAAGAAAGAGGCTGTACGAGAAGCAAAGAGGTATATCCTGAACAATTGGGATGGAATTGAGATCAAGGAAGAAAAAGCTGCTGAGATCATTGGATGCAGTGCGGAAGGACATGTGAGCCATGTGTTTTCCGAAAGACTCAGCAGCCGCCCAAAAGGATGGTCAAAAATCGGTGCCGATCAAATGGCACAGCTCAGGATATACAAGCAGAACGGCGGGAAGATCTACGATCTAGTAATGGGGCAGAAGAAACGGGAGCAAAAGGAGAATGAGATCAGGGAACAGGAAGAATTGTTAAGCAGTTTTCGAAGAGCATCACCCAAGTACGAGTATATTGTAAACACAAACCTGACAGTATTGCAGACAGGTCACAAAACGGCTCTTTACAAGGCACTTAGG
Organism: Bacillota bacterium; assembly: GCA_023399355.1. Lineage (GTDB taxonomy): Bacteria > Bacillota > Clostridia > Acetivibrionales > DTU013 > UBA1305. The sequence continues at coordinate 35,700 of JAEWQC010000284.1, forward strand.
GGAATAGTTGGCATGTAAGTGTAAGAAGGAACGGCGAAGCGAACCCTTTACAATAAGAGGGACCCATATGGTATAATGGGCAAAGAGGCAGCCTAAAACTTCAAAGTCCATCTATTCATAAGGGTGCCGCCCAGGCTGTAAAACCATATGGGGGATGCTTGTTGTAAAGGGCGTTCCTGACTCTCTGGACATCAGGATGATTCTTTTCTTCTTTTCCCTACAGTAAACTGACGCGATCTGCTTCCCTGAGATGATTTTATTTTATCCCATGTAGTGATATAATAAGAATAACTATAGCATCGAAAGCAGGATAGCAAAGTTATGGATCATGGATTCGTAAAAGTAGCTGCGGCTGTGCCCGAATTGAAGGTGGCCGGCTGCGGATTCAATACCTGTAAAATTACAGGTATGGTACAGGAAGCGGCGGAAGCCGGTGTGCAGCTTGTGGCTTTCCCGGAACTGTCCCTTACGGCATACTCGTGCGGCGATCTGTTCCAGCAGCAGCTGCTGCTAAGAGAGGCTCTCAGCCAACTCAATCTGCTGGCTCAAAGCACAAAAACGCTGGATATCGTGATTCTTGTCGGTTTGCCGATTCTTTTGGACAATCAGCAATTCAATTGTGCGGCGGTATTGCAAAATGGAGAAATACTCGGTATAGTGCCGAAAACGTATATACCCGGTTATAAGGAATTCTACGAGGAACGCTGGTTCACATCAGGCAGTAATGCCATCAGCGGCACATTTGATTTTTTCGGGAAGCAGGTGCCTTTCGGAACCGATTTGCTGTTTGAAGCTGCCGGTCAATACAATGTCTGCTTTGGCGTAGAAATATGCGAAGATCTCTGGGCGCCTGTTCCACCAAGCTCTTATCAGGCTATAGCAGGAGCAGCTATCCTTTTTAATCTTTCAGCCAGCAACGAAATTATCGGAAAATATGAATACCGGCGCGAACTGGTCAGCCAGCAATCCGGCAAGTGTATCGCCGGCTATGTATATACATCGGCAGGGGTACATGAATCAACAACGGATATCGTTTACGGAGGACATGCTCTGATTGCTGAAAACGGTGGGCTATTGTGTGAATCGGAGAGATTCCTTCGCACCGGAAATATGATTATCAGCGAAATCGATGTTCAGAAGCTGCAGAATGACAGAATAAAGAACACCAGCTTTATGGAAGGCGTGCCCGGACGCAGCTTCAGGAAGGTCCGCTTTACTCTTGGCGGCTCGGAGCATCCGGACACAGGATCAATGAAAGATACAACATCCGTCAGACTGACCCGACATATCGACCCGCATCCGTTTGTGCCATCCGATGAAGCGGCACGGGATATCAGATGCAGCGAAATATTCGCCATACAGACGGCCGGACTGGCAAAAAGACTGGGACATACGGGCACACAGACGGCTGTTGTCGGCATTTCTGGCGGGTTGGATTCCACGCTGGCCCTCCTTGTCATGGCAAAGACCTTTGACATGCTAAATATACCCCGAAACAAAATAATAGCAATTACGATGCCCGGCTTTGGGACAACAGATACTACTTATCAGAATGCGCTTGAATTGATACGGACAATAGGTGCAGAACTTCGTGAAATCGATATAAAGCAGGCCTGTATGCAGCATTTCACGGATATCGGACATGATCCGGCAATCCATGATGTCACGTATGAGAATGTTCAGGCGAGAGAACGCACCCAGATCCTGATGGATATCGCCAACAAACAGGGTGGTCTTGTGATCGGAACCGGTGATCTTTCCGAGCTTGCCCTCGGCTGGTGCACGTATAACGGCGATCACATGTCCATGTACTCCGTTAACTGCAGCATCCCCAAGACGCTGGTAAAATACCTGGTACGCTGGGCGGCGGATAATGTAACGGAACGCAACGCTGCAGAAGTCCTTCTTCGCATACTTGATACGCCGATTACTCCCGAACTGCTGCCTCCGGACGAAAATGGCGGGATTTGCCAGAAGACGGAAGATATAGTGGGACCGTATGAACTGCATGATTTCTTCCTATACCACACCCTCAGATACGGAGCGCCGCCGCTGAAGGTGTTATTCCTTGCACAGCAGGCGTTCGGAGGAGGTTATGCCACCGATGAAATCAAATCCTGGCTGAAGGTGTTCTACAGGAGGTTTTTCTCGCAGCAATTCAAACGATCCTGTCTGCCCGACGGCCCGAAGGTCGGTACGATAAGCCTTTCACCGCGCGGAGACTGGCGCATGCCCAGTGACGCATCCGCTGAACTGTGGCTCGGAGAACTGGATTAAAGAACACAGAAGCAGCCGGAGAAGGCGGGAGCAGTTGATAACACGGTGAAATCATGAACCCATAAATTAACAAAGGAAAGAATACAGGAATAGCATAATGTGACCTGAAACCATTGTAAAATCTGCGTTTTAGGTCATATTTTATTGCAAAATGGAGGAAAATAAT
>JAEWQC010000254.1 GCA_023399355.1 Bacillota bacterium
GGAAAGATGGATACTGTAAAAAGTTGAACGGCGGAGACTGTGGTGTCCCTTGCAAACACAAAGGGACATTCCGGCAGATAGTCCGTCTGAGGGAATGTCCCTTTAGGTTATGATATATGAAATTACAAGGTTGCCAGGTCACCCTACTGCCATATTGCCGTATTCCAGATTATCACATTATCAGATTGCCAGACAACCAGACAACCAGATTATCAGATTGCCAGAAAACCAGATTGTCAGATTGCCAGATTGCCAGACAACCAGATTATCAGATTGCCAGAAAACCAGATTGTCAGATTGCCAGATCTCCAGACAACCAAACTAACTGATCGCCGGATTACCATACAACCAGATAACCAGAAAGCCGGATTACCGGATTACCAGTTGTTTCTGCAGCCGTTGCGTCTGGGGATGATGATCCAGGCAATAAAATAAGCTAAAAGACCAACACCCTTCAACAAAATTAAAAGGAACCATATAAGCCTTACCAATGTCGGGTCAATTCCGAAGTATTCTCCGATTCCGCCGCAAACGCCACCGATTTTTTTATTTGTATTTGACAAATATAAATTTCTTTCCATTATCAACCACTCCTCTATTTACTTACCCTGTTTGTTTTTATTGTTCACATTTAATTTTACGTAAGCAACAGCAGCGTGTCTGACAATTTTATTCAGTTTTTATTTTATTCGGTTTTTATCAATTCTACTATTTTTTCCTGCAGGATTAGGGGAACAAAACCATTTGCCGCTATCCTGTCAGCTACAAGGATACCGCCTCTGGCTGCATCCTGCGGCTGGTGAAAATCAGAACCTGAAAGCATTTTCAGCTTGTTTTCCTGTGCATATTTCAATGCCAGATGGTTTGAGGAATTATGCCTTGGGTTGCCGTTATAAACCTCAACACCGTCAATAAGCTTCGGAGAGGCCGGTACCATATGGACCCTGAACGGATGGGCCTGGATGATAACAATCCCCATTCCGGCAGTGAGTTCCCGAAATTCTTTCAGGGTCAGTCTGTACAGCTTCCGCTGCTTCCTCAGGAAGGCTTCGTCAAAACCATAGACAAGATAGTCGTTGGCGTTTTCATTAAAGCGGATCTCCATGCCGAGTTGAATGTCCATGCCCAGTCTTTGTCCTTCCGCAAGAGCATTTCTATAACCCGCCAGGTACAAATCGATTTTCTTATCCCAACTCCTGAAGGGATGCCGTTCAAAAAAGCCGTTATAGTAATGATCCGTTACGACCAGGCCGGTATAAGCGGCTTTATGGTAGATGCGGACGGCCTCCTCCGCTTTTACTCTTCCACATTGGCTTGTTTCACTCGTGTGAAAATGCGTTTCGTATTTATGCATGTCTTCGACCTTCTTCCGCAGCTCTGCTCCGAAATGATATCAGTGCTGTAAATGTTGATAAATTGCTTTAAAGTTTTTTTAACATTATAGCATACATAAATGGTTTTAAATATATTTATTAGATAGGCAAGCTGCAATTGTGCTTTTAGTTGCCTGATTGACGGAGAATAGCTTTGCAGGAGGTTTTATGAAGAGATTTTTACGGATAATGTTCGTTAGCCTTACCATAGCATTAATGCTTTCAGCATGCAATGTCAGGCAGGTGGATGTACAGAGTGAAACAGACGGCAGGAAAGCACCTCAGCCGCAGACTGCGGATCAGAACTCCGGAAAGAGTTCTGTCTATCCTGCACAGGTCAGTTCTATCGGTGACTCCAAATGGGGATATATTGACGATTCAGGTGAATTTGTACTGAAACCCGACTATTCAAGTGCGCAACGATTCCAAAAAAATGGCCTGGCTGTGGCTGGCCGCAATGGCAAAACGGGTCTGATCGATCTTACGGGTAAATTTGCGGTCAAGCCCGTTTACCAGAGCATAGGGGATTTCTCTGATGGCCTGGCAATTGCACAGGAGGAGAAGGGGTTCTTTGTGATCGACAGCAATGGGAATATTCTTTCAAGCGGGTATCCGTTCATTGGTAATTACAAAGAAGGAAGAGCAGCGTACTATGTTGAGCTGCCGGACGGAAACATTCGCTACGGTTATTTGGGGGAGAACGGTCAGACTGCCATTGAACCGGTATATGATTATGCATTCGATTTTAGCGGTGGACTGACAACTGCCAAACTGCCGAATGGCGGCTATGTAATTATCGATAAAAGCGGCAATAAGCTTAAAAAGCTGAATTACAACTATGTGGCAGGTATTTCCGACGGGAGGATTCCATTTTCACCCTATCAGGACGGTAAATTCGGTTACCTGAATTCAAAGGGCGATGTTGCAATAGAACCGATGTTTCTTACAGCAGAGGCCTTCCGGGATGGAACAGCCGTGGTGAATGCAGCTGTGGATTTTTCTGTAAACCAATATGGCCTTATCGATAAACAGGGCAAATACCTGATCAAGCCGCAGTACAATGAAATTTTACAGCTTGGAGAGGGAAGGGTTGCGCTTGGCCTTGCAATTGATCCCCAAAATACGTTTGCAGGTTCGAAATATGCACTGGCGACAAGTGAGGGGACGCTTGTCACAGATTTCATTTTCTATGGGCTGGAGCAGTTTAATAATGGCGTTGCTTCAGTATATGACAATGCCTCAACCTATTTTATAGACAAACGGGGAAAAAGGGTTGACCGCCTTCCGTCAGCCGATGGGATAGGTAAGCTGGAGCTGTTGGACAATCTTGTCTATGCCAATATCGACCAACGACCGTATTATATGAACAGGCCGGGGAAAATCGTATACAGGCCTTCTTCGACCATTACACTTAAGAGTGGCGTCAATGTAAGTGAAGAGAAGTTCAGGCCAAACAGGAATTACCTGGTTTATTATCCTGTACTGGGCAATCTCAAGGATTTAAAGGCGCAGGAATCGATCAATACAAAGCTGCGCGACAAATGGATCAATGTGAAAATAAAACCGACCGACAATCTTGATTACAGTTACGAAGGAGACTTTAAAATCGGTTTTAACCACAAAAACCTGCTTGAACTGCAAAAGTCCGCATATGATTTCCCGTTTGGGGCTGCTCATGGGATGCCGATTATGGAGTATGTCCATGTCGACACAAGGACGGGCGCTTTTTACCAGTTGGAGGACTTGTTCAAGGACGGGAGCGATTATGTAAAGGTACTCGGTGAGATCCTGAAGAAACAGATCGCTGATCATGGCGAGGAAATGGGGGTATGGCCGGACAGTTACAAGGGTATCAAGCCCGACCAGCCGTTCTTCCTGAGCAGTGAAGCACTGATGCTTTACTTCGAGCCTTATGAGATAGCACCATATGCAGCAGGTTTTCCGACATTTACAGTGCCTTTTGCAGAGATATCCCACATTATAGATAAAAACGGGAGCTTTTGGATGTCGTTCAATTAAACAGGCGCTGTTCTGTCCCAACGAAGGGTGGTGCGTTACATTTCACACAGGTGGAATGTAATGTACCACCCTTCTCAAAATAGTTAAAATTCAAAATGGCAAATCAGGTTTTATTCATTTCAATATAGCAATAGTATATCATTTTTTGCAAAAATGCATTTATCCTTCCATATTGAGCAGGAAATTAAATGTACTATTCCTTCGTTTATTTTTAGAGTCCCCCATGTTAACATTAACGTATCCTTTACAAATGTCCAAAGTTCTTAAAGCTAAACAATAGTATGTGCCTGCATTTTTCTACTATTCATGAAGAACAATAGGATAATAAATAAGTTAATAAAAATTTAATGTTTTTTGCAATGCCAAAAATATGTATTTTGGACATTACTCTATGGTTTTTATGAAGTGAATCATTTTTACAGTTACAGCAGAAAGAAAAAATATATTTAAAAGGGTGATACATAAATGGTCGGAATCGGTGCTGTTGGGGGAATGGCAATGGCTAAGACATATCTTATCTGTGAGAATGAACTTGTGATTAGTAAAAGAATTGTAGAAAATCCGGAGCAAGAGGTTCTTCGACTTTTGTCCGCAATAGAAATTTGTGCCGGACAGCTTGAAAAAATCATGGAGGCAATGCCTGCGAGTCTGGCAAAGGAAAACAGGGATATATTTGATTTTCAGTTGTTAATGCTGGAGGATGTTAATTTACTGAGCAGTATAAAAGAAATCATCGAAAATGAGCATGTCAATTGCGAATATGCGGTCGATATGGCATTTAGGAAATGTATAGATCTTTTTGAGAATATAGATAACGATTATTTGAAGGAACGGACCATAGACCTTATGGATATAGCAGGAAGACTAAACTATATACTCATGGGGAAAGAACCAAAAACACTTTCGGGTATTTATGAGGATTCAATAGTAGCGGCAACGGATCTGACCCCCTCGCAAACGGTAGGGATCAACAGGGACAAGGTGAAGGGGATCGTTCTTGAACGGGGAGGAACCTCCTCCCACAGTGTGATCATAGCAAGGTCCATGGCTATCCCCTGTGTTATAGGAGTTCCTGAACTCTTAAGCAATATTGTCCATGGCGAAACGATCATAATTAATGGCAATTCAGGGGAAGTTGCGACAAATCCAACTCAGGAGCAGATTGCTCAATACAAACTCTATGAGATCAATAGCCTGTCTGAAAAACAACAACTAAGCAAATATAAAAATTGCAGGAGTTCCACCCTTGACGATGTTGAAGTGAAGGTATATGCCAATATTATTTCAGAGAATGATGTGGCAGCCTTGATAGAAAACGGTGGGGAGGGAGTAGGACTTTTCAGGACGGAATTTTTGTATATGGCCGGTAAAAATTTGCCGTCTGAAGAATTTCAATACAAAGTATATTCGAGCATAGCAAAGAAGCTGGGGGACAAGCCGCTTATCATCAGGACGCTGGATGCCGGGGGCGACAAGAATATACCATGCCTGGGAATACCAAAAGAGGATAACCCTTTCCTTGGCTATAGAGCTATCAGATATTGCCTTGACAATCCCGAGATATTCAAAACACAGATTTCAGCTATATTGCGTGCGGGTTTATACCGGAATGTATCCTGCATGATACCGATGATCACAACGATTGATGAGATCCGGAAAACCAGGATGATGGTTGAAGAAGCGAAGGAAGAGCTTTCCGGAAAGGGAATACCCCATACGGACAACCTCCGCCTGGGGATGATGGTAGAAACGCCAACTGCCGCGTGTATGGCAGACAGATTCGCAAAGGAAGTGGACTTCTTCAGTATTGGCACAAATGATCTGACACAATATCTTTTTGCTGCGGATCGTATGAATCGGAAGGTGGCAAATTTAAATTCATATTTCCATCCTGCACTTTTAAAAACAATCAAACATGTCTGCGAGTGCGCAAACAGGAACGGTATTGAAGTGGATATCTGCGGACAGGCAGGCGAAATACCGGCCTTAGTTCCGATCTGGGTGGCAATGGGCGTAGATAACCTTAGCGTTAGTATCCCATCAATTCCAAAGGTCAGAAAAATAATTTGTGAAATCAGTAAATCAGAGGCTAAGGTAATAATGGAAAAAGCTTTGCTTTTTGATACTGCACAGGAAGTTGAAGACTTTTTGAAATAAAATTAAAAGGACAAAGGAGTGAGGCTATGATAACACAGGAACTTATGGTATTGAACGAACTTGGTATACATGCGAGAGTCGCCAGCAGGATTGTACGTTGTGCCAATGGCTTTGCAAGTACTATCCATGCTAAAAAGGAAGGGAAACAGTTTGATCTTAAAACCGTATTGGGTGTAATGACACTAAACACCAAATGCGGCGACTCTCTATTAATAGAAATGGAAGGCCCTGATGAAGCGGAAGCGGCAAAAGCAATTGAAGAATTATTTGCCATTAAATTCGGAGAAAACTAAGAGGTGATTTTAAATGGGTGTTCTTGAAAGGGCAATGGAATTGATCGCAGGGGGTGGAGACTCAAAAAGCTACTCCATGGAAGCCATTGCATATGCCAAGGAGGGAAATTTCACAGAAGCTTGGAGCAGCATTGAAAAGGCTAAAACGGCAATGGTAGATGTACATGATATTCAAACAGAACTTATCAAGGCGGAAATGCTGGGGGAAAGATCCGAACTCACATTACTGATGGTACACGCGCAGGATCACCTGACCGCTGCAATGCTGATGCGGGATATGGCAGTAGAGTTTATTAACATATATGAAAAAATACTATGCAGGGGAGGTGATTAAATGCTTACAATTACATTGATGTGCAACTTGGGAATGTCTACAAGCATGCTTGTGGACAAGATAAAAAATGCGGCAGAAGCAAAGGGCTTGACGGTTGATGTGGATGCAATGCCTTTTGATAAAGCTGGCGACAGGCTGGAAAAGACTGATATATTGCTGTTGGGTCCACAGGTAAGATATCTTATGCCAAAATTCCAGAAGGAATACAATGGAAAGATAACTGTTATTGAAACCATTAACTTTACTGATTACGCTCTGATAAACGGAGAGAAGATCCTGGGGGATGCACTATCAAAGTACAATGCAGGTAAATCGTAAACAGAATCCAATTTAGTAAAGAAAAGGAGGCAGTAGTATGAAGACAAAAAAAGGAAACTTCATGGAAGAAAAGTTCTTACCCGTAGCTGCCAAAATCGGGTCGCAAAGACATCTTCTTGCTCTACGGGATGGTATCGTCATGGTAATGCCCCTACTGATTCTTGGTGCATTTTCCATGATCGTTGCAGAATTTCCGCTTAAAGCATATCTTAACTTAATGGCAAATGTCTTTGGCGAGAATTGGAATGCATTTGAAGGAATCATCATGAATGCTACATATGGAATAGTAGCATTGGTGGCTTGTTTCGGAGTATCAAGTTCATTGGTAAACAGCTATAAAATTGATGGTACTCCGGCAGGAATGATTTCACTTGCCGCATTTTTCACCATCAATATCATCGGCTCCTTTCAAAGTGGTGATGCGACCGTCTCTGCATGGGTAGCAACTACATTTGATGCACATTTGCTCTTTACGGC
>JAEWQC010000295.1 GCA_023399355.1 Bacillota bacterium
GTATCATCACAGATAAATTATCCGGGATGATCTGCTTATGCGGACACACACCCTTTTCAAGCCCGTGTATCATGCTGATTACCGCTCTTTCAGCCGCAGCCCTGACGCTATCCGCACTCACTAGTTCTTTTGCCGCCTTTTCAAAAAGGGCAGCCGTCAATTGCGGCAGCTTTTCCGCATTCTGCTCACACAGGCCGTTTTCCAGTTCTTTGATAAAAGAATTGACATAATAAGAATCAAAATCCTCTGCATATTCTTTTTTGGCACTGACAAGGATGATTTCGTCCTGCATGTAAAATCTTTCATTTTTTAAATGCAGGACATCTTCATAGGCACGGTTCAATTTCAGCAGCGAATCGACCGGCGTCCCTATGTATACGGTGCAGGTGTTGTTTATCGCTTTGCGGATCGCTTCCTGGATATCTTTGGATATCAGGCATATCCTTTCGGTGACGCTGTAATTCAAATCAGGGTCATAGTTATAAATAATAATATATCCATTTTCCCCTTTGGGAAACACCTCTCCGATTTCATGCTTTTTCAGCACTTCCCCGACTATGTTCACAACATTGAATTTGAATAAATCCTTATTGTTTTCAAACATTCCGCCTTTGATCAGATCCATGTACCTGTCGATCGTGAGCATGGAAAGCAGAAACTTACGCTTTTTAAAATTATAGTTGTATACACGCAGGCGTCTCTCAAAGCTTTCAATATCCACAGGTTCCTTTCCCAGTAATTCGTTGATTAACGCTTCGCTTAATCTGCAATGGTTTTTACTGATTTCGCCCGAAAGCTCATGAACTTTACTTTTATTTTCGTGTTCTTCCTCTATCGATTTTCCGACCTTGTCCAATAAGGAGTACAGTTCCTGCCGAGTCATCGTGTCTTTTATCAGGTAATCGCAGGCATTCAGTCTGACCGCCTTTTGTGCAAAATCGAAGTCTTCGTGGCAGGTAAGAAAGATTACTTTTATGTCGGGCAGACTTTCCCTGATTCGTTCCACCATCTCAAACCCATCCATTTTGGGCATGGTGATATCCGTAATAATCAGCTCGGGCTTGTTTTCAAGCGCATTTGCCAGGCCTTCATCGCCATTTTCGGCCGTACACGCCAGTTGAAAGCCGTGCTGCTCCCATTTGATGGCAACCTTCAGTCCTTCTATCACGTTGACTTCATCATCCGCAAGCATTACCTTCCACATGGATACGCTCACTCCTTCCGGAACGGGAGGTTCAAAGCCACTATCGTGCCGCGCTCCTCGCCATTACTGATATCAAGTCCGTACTTTTCTCCATAAATAAGCTTGATTCTATCGTTTATATTTTTTAAGCCTACGCTTTTGTAATATTTCTTCACATCAATCGGATGCTGGTGCTTTAGTACATCCTCCGCGGAAATACCCCGGATTCCCTTTCCATTATCAGCCACCCTGATGCAAAGCACATCGCCGGAAACCACTGCGTCAATCCGGATGACGCCGGAATCCTTCATATCCTCAAACCCGTGCAGAATGGAATTCTCCACGATTGGCTGCAGCAAAAGATGGGGGATCCTGTATTTCATTATACTGTCTTCAATAGAGCATTCAAATTGGTAATTTGTCTCCTGCTTCATCTGGAACAAATTGATAAAATGCCTGAGTATCGTTATCTCTTCTTCAATGGTCACCATATCTTGACCGTTATTGATACTCGACCTGAGCAAAACGGACAGCGAGTGGGTCATCTCCTCCACTTTTTCATCGCCGCTGGCCGCCGCAGCCCAACGGATAGAGCTCAGCGTGTTAAACAGAAAATGCGGATTGATCTGAGCCTGAAGCGCCTCAAATTCGGCCTCTCTTTTCAGCACTTCCTGCTCTTTCGTCGTGCGGAGCAGCTCGCTTACCTTATCGAGCATGTTGTTGAAATTCCCGGAGAGCCTCCCCACCTCGTCCCTGCCGGTTACCTCTATTTTCCCCTCGAAATTGCCCTCTTCCACCTTTTTCATGCTCTTGCTCAACTGAATGATCGGTTTGCTGATGACACTGGAAATGAACAGGGTAAACGCCAGGAACAATATCATGAAAATCAGATTGACTGCCAGCAGTACCTGTCTGACCTGGACGATCGGCTCTATCAGTTTTTCATAGGGTATGAGCGAAACAAGCGTCCAGTCGGTCTTGTAAATCTGTATGCTGTTTACCACAACCTTTTCTCCGTCGCTTTCCTTGTCAATGTACCAGTTCCCCCTGTTTTTGATGATTTTTGAGGCGTTCAGCCTGCCGCCCATATTGCTCATTATCTTTGTCTTGTCCGAACAGGCCAGGATCTCTCCGTCATTCCGGATGACATATATTTCACTATTTTTATTATCGGATGTCAGGGAGTTGAAAAAATCTTTTTCATTGACGCTCATATGCAGCACGCCCAACTTGGATATGCCATTGTTTTCCGAGCTTATCGGTATGGCGGCCTCAAGTAAATAGTCGCCGCTTTTGTCCAAGCTCCTTTTAACGCCGATCCAAAGGATGTGGTTTGAGCTTGAGCCGATCAGCCGCCGGTACCAACCGCTCTGCCTCATCGTTCCCGTATATTGGGTGTAGTTCTCCCAGTTTGCGTACTCAAACTGATTTTTTCCCAGCACGGTAATCCTGGAATCAAAAGACATCAGTGACAATGGGATACTTCTCAATACATTGGCAGCGGTCATCTGACTATTGTATTTTTCAATACTGCTTATCCCGCCGTTTACCGAGTCATCGCTGTTTATTAAAGTCCCTCTCATCTGCTCGTTACTTGAAATATTGAGCAGGGTGAAAGCCACATCGTCAAGCAGCCGGTTCAGCACCTTTGCTGTGTCCTTGATGGACTCGGCATTCAAGTTACCTATGATCTGAAGCGAAAATCTCTCTATCACGGCGTTTGAAAACAGCATTAAAAAGATTAGCGGAAACACTAAAATAACAGAATACGATATGGTTAGTTTTTTTCGAATGCTCAAATCCCGAATTTTTTTTATCATATTCCTCACAAAATCACCATGTATTTATGCCTGCAAATTTTTCTCAAATCGGGCACGCAGTGGCTATCAACTGATAGACATCACAGTTTATGTCCTGAGGAACGTCCGGAGAATTCGGCTTGCAGAAATACAGTCTCTCCTCCAGAAGCTCCTCAATGACAGGGAGCCTTCCTTCGACAAAATCTTTAATTCGTACGGCAGCCGTATCGATCCGGTTCAGAAGTCCGCCATAGCGAATATCGAGCACTTCCCAGCCGAAGGGCTTACAGGTGTCTATCCACTGCTTCCTGTGCGCGTCTCTGAGCTGTACGACCTTTCCGTAAAGCTGGGGGAGATCGTCCCAGGCTATCTTCGCAAGTTCATTGAGGTTTTGTTCCCTGTAATATCCGGTAATTCTGATACCCATATCGGCCTTGAGCTTCAGGACCGAGCAAAGTTTCTCCGGCACATCGAAAATGAAGCCGGCTGCTCCACTGTCAATACGGTGGGCTCTCATTATTTCTTCAAGCATGGCATAATGCTTTGCGGCGTTTACACCTTCCATATGCCTGTCAAAGAGCCCGAGCAGCAAATCCTGCCAGAGCAGGTATTTGGAAGGGTTGGCCGAATGAGGATTATCAACCGGTATGCCGGGTATCTCATCGAGATACTTAAGATCCATGAATGCGTCATACGCAATATCCGTACAGAACTTCACCCTGTCTTTCAGCCGCTCCGTATCCACCCTGCCGGTATAGTTGAACTCCGCGTACAGCTGCAGTCCCAGCAACGCAGAGAAATGGGAGTCTTCCGCTCCATTGTCGCTCCATACGGCGGCGAATACTTCCTTCACACCTTCTTTAACACATGCGTTCAATGCGGAGGTCGAATTGACCATGGTCTTCCCATAATTTGAACCCATGCCATTCCAGGTCCATATGCCCCCCGCAAAGGCTGGTGTGCTTCCCAGTATCCTATGCTTACGTATGAGTGAAATATAAGAATTCTCGTCCGCGTGATAATAGTCCCAATAGACCGGCTTTACACAGCCGTCCCTGATTTCCTCCACATCTCCGGTTACTTCAGCATCCGGGTCATAGTAGTCTCCAGTTTTGGACAAGCTACGAAAGAACATATCGCCCCACATATACGGCAAAAGCCCATAGCCTCTCGCAATCGCAAGAACCCTGCCCAAATGCTCTCTCATAAGCTCCTGCTTGGACTTGTATCCGTTTAAATCGGTATATCTTCCCCTTCCCAGCCCCCAGGCCTCATCCATGCCGATGTGCACTTTCCTGCTTCTGAATATCCCCGATACGGTCTTGAGCATCTTGTCCACCAGTTCATAAGTCTTGTCGTATCCTACAAGCATAACCGTATCCGTATCCTTGAGATGGCTTGCTGCTTCCCATTGCATATATTTTTCCAAGTGGGCGAGCGTCTGGATGCACGGCACCACTTCTATTCCGAAGAGATCGGCGTAATCGTCGATTTCTCTCAGTTCGCCTGCCGTATATCTTCCTCGCATGTATCCAAAATACGGTTCCCTTTCGAGGGCATAGGTATCTTCAGTATAGAGCATAAGAGTATCAAGTCCCATGGCAGCCATTGATTCAATCATTCTTTTGACGCTTGAAACATTGAGCACTGCATTTCTGGACACATCAAACACAACTCCGGTACTGTCAAAGCAGGGCCTCTCACTTATGGCAACCCGTTCGCCGGTCTTAAATTTCTCCAACAGCAAACCAAGCGCCCGAAAAAAGTGAATTTTTCGGCCATACCTTATCCTTGCGCCCTTCTCGTCAATATTCACATCCAGTCCTTCTGCTCCGCTTTCGATCTGTACCTTAAAACCATCCCCCGAAAGTCCAAACGCAAACCTGCCGCTGAAAATCGATATTCCCTCTTTCAGCTCCGGACTACAGCAATTTATATTAAAATCTATACTCATATCCTTCTCCATTAAATAATTTTCAATACCCGTTATTTGCTTTGCGCTTTCTCAATCAAGTCTTTCGCTCTTCTTTCCAAATTCGACATGGCTGTATCCAGGGATTGTCCGCCGAGCAGGTACTTTTCTGCTTCCTCGTTCCAAGGGCCTTCAGAGATTTCAGTCTGAGCCGGCCCTACTGTCACATAGATATTGTCAACCCTGTGGGGGTCAAACAGTACGTTCTCCAGCATACCCAGATCATAAAGGCTTTCATTGCTTCCGGCTATCCCCTTGACCGTCCTTTCCGGATCGGCATTTCTCCATGCGGTCCATGTATTTCCAGCCAGCGCCAGTCCTTCTGTGGTAAGCGCCCTCAGGAACTTGTAGGCTTCCGGCTTTATTTTGCTGTTGGCGTTTATGGCCCATCCGCTCCCGGACCCGTCCAGCAGCGAGGTGTTGGGCTTGCATGTAT
>JAEWQC010000320.1 GCA_023399355.1 Bacillota bacterium
ACGGCTTTGCAACTGGCCTGCAGAGTGCTGAGATTGCATGGCGAGGTCATTACCACCCCCTTTACTTTTGCAGCTACAAGCCATGCAATCTATTGGAATAATCTGAAACCGGTATTTTGCGATATAGAAGAAGACACATTTACCATAGATCCGGATAAAATAGAGGATTTGATTACACCCGAAACAACAGCCCTTATGCCGGTACATGTTTTCGGAAACCCGTGTAAAGTGGATAAAATACAGGATATAGCCGACAGGCATGGACTCAGGGTCATTTACGACGCAGCCCACGCTTTCGGTGTAGAAGTCTCCGGCTTGCCAATCGGCTCTTTCGGAGACATATCCATGTTCAGTTTCCATGCAACCAAAATTTATCATACCATCGAAGGCGGAGCGTTGTCTTTCAACAATCCCTGGTCGAAAAAAAGAGCAGAGGAATTGAGGAACTTCGGAATCATTAATGAAGAAAAAATAATGGAACCCGGAATGAATGGAAAATTGAATGAAATTCAGGCTGTCATGGGTTTGTTGTTATTAAAGCAGGTGGAGAAGGAAATCTGGAGAAGAAAAGTAATCACCCGCAGGTATCGCGATTTGCTTCAGGATATCCCGGGAATATACTGCAGCAGTGATATGGACGGTGTTAAACATAATTACCCCTATTTCGTCGTCAGAATCGACAGGGAAGAATTCGGAACCGACCGCAACGGGCTTTATAATAAACTCAAGGAATATAACATCTTTGCGAGAAAATATTTTTATCCTCTCTGCAGCAGCTTTAATTGCTACAGGGACTTTCCTTCAGCAGACAGTCTCAGCCTGCCTGTAGCCGATAAAATAGCGGAACAGGTGCTTGAACTTCCTTTATACGGAAACTTGGAAAATGATGATGTTGAAAAGATATGCTACATTATCAGGCATATTAGGAATATGTGAGTGATTGTGCATGGAAGAGATCATTTTATATGGTTCTGGCGGAATGGCCAGAGAAGTTGTGGAGTTGATCGAGGATATCAATAAAGGGACACCCAGGTGGAATATCAGAGGATACATCGATGATATTAAAGGAGACTGCGGTGAAGTTCTTCATGGTTATAGGATACTGGGTACCAGCGAAATACTGAAAGATCTGCCTGATACCACATGTATCGTTATTGCCGTCAGCGACCCTGCTGCAAAAGAAAGTATTTATAAAAAAATCAAAGATTGCAATATAAAGTTTCCCATTCTTATACATCCATCAGCCAAAGTGTCTGAAAATGCCCGGATCGGCGAAGGATCCATTATCGGGGTGGACTGCATCGTATCAACCGATGTAAATATTGGGAGGCATGTTTTTTTAAATATGCGGACAGTCGTCGGGCATGATTCAGACATCCATGATTTTTGCTCCTGTCTGGTAAACTGTATCATTGCAGGCGGCGTCCAGATAGGGGATGGCTCCCTGCTCGGTTCCGGCTGCATCATCATGGAGAAAAAGGTATTGGGAACAAAATGTAAGGTTTCGATGGGGTCGGTCGTAAGCTTTGATGTTGAAGATCATCATGTCGTAATGAGTCGGCCCTCCAAAAGCATGTATTTTGGAGAATAGGAGCAGAAACTGGCTTAAGTGGGGATCTGGTTATGAAGGATTTATTGATCATCGGGGGCGGCAACTTCGGCAGAGAAGTAGCCCAGCTTATACGGGATATCAATCGGGAAAGGGTTCAATGGAACCTTATGGGGTATATTGATGAGACCCTTGAAAAACAGGATACCGTTTTAAACAATACTCCTGTTTTAGGTGGTTTGGATTGGCTTGAAAAGAATATCAGAACCAGGATTTGCGCAGTCTGCGCTATTGGAAACCCCAGAGACAAATATACTTTGATAAAAAAGCTGGAACCTTTCAATATTGATTTTCCCAATCTAATACACCCGAATGCTGCACTAAATGACTACATTGAAATTGGTTATGGCAATATCGTCTGCTGGGGAAGTTTCTTATCCGTCAATACAAAGATAGGGAATCACATATCCATTAATCCGGGATGTGGAATCGGGCATGATACGGTCATTAAGGACTATTCCACCCTTTATTGGAATGTGACGCTTTCCGGCAATGTTACCATTAATGAGGGCTGTGAGATAGGTTCCAAAGCAGCGGTCATACCGCAAAAAACTGTTGGCAGTTGGAGTATCATAGGTGCAGGGGCCGTTGTGGCAAAAGATATCCCGGATAATTGTACTGCAGTGGGCGTACCTGCAAAACCTATCAAGTTTCACGAAGGCTCCTGACGGAGCTATGCGGACTGCC
Source organism: Bacillota bacterium (assembly GCA_023399355.1). Taxonomy (GTDB): domain Bacteria; phylum Bacillota; class Clostridia; order Acetivibrionales; family DTU013; genus UBA1305. The sequence continues at coordinate 2,297 of JAEWQC010000320.1, forward strand.
GGTTTTAAAGAGGGCGACGGTCCTGGAACTCCTCCGGGACTGTCCAGATAATACGATGTCTTACTCAATGATTCCGTCACGGACTGTAATGACACGGCTGCCGCTTTGGGCCGCTTCCGGCGAATGTGTCACCATGATGATCGTTTGTCCGCTTTCCCGGTTAATATCTCGTAACAGGTGCATGATTTCCGCTCCGGTCTTGCTGTCCAGATTTCCTGTCGGTTCGTCTGCAAACAGAATTTCGGGACTTCCGATCAATGCGCGGGCGATTGCCACACGCTGCTGTTGTCCTCCTGACAATTCGCGGGGAGTATGCCTGCGTCTGTCTGATAAGCCTGTGACATTCAAAATGTGATTTAGCTGTTCCCCGTAATCCTTCATTTTCTTGCCATCCAGAAGTAAGGGAAGCATAATGTTTTCTTCCACATTCAGGTTGGGAATAAGATTGTAGAACTGGAATACGAAGCCTATATTTTGCCGCCGGAGCCTGCTCATTTTTTCATCCTTGAAGCGGGATATATCCGTGCCGTTCAGATGGACGGAACCTCCGGTTGGAACATCCAGACCGCCAAGAATATAGAGCAGCGTGCTTTTCCCTGAACCGGAAGGCCCCATGATTGATACAAATTCGCCCTGCATAACCTGCAGAGATACCCCTTTCAATACCTTTGTCATGGTATCGCCAACCCGGAAGTTTTTTATAATCTGTTTGCCCTCAACAGCAATATTACTGATTATTGGTTTCATCTTCAATATCTCCAATCTATCTGTTACTCAAATTTGATTTCTTCTACCAGCTTCATCCGACGGCTTTTAAAAATCGGCACGACGGATCCCAGCAAAGTAACCAGAATTCCCATAGCCCCGGCCATGAGAAAGGTCGTTGCACTAAGTTCAGGCACCATTGAGATTTTGGGGCCTGCTACAAGAAAGATCGTTTGTATTTCCATATAGGAAACAGCTATGGCGATTAACGCACCAATCAGGCCGGAAGAAAATCCCTCAATCAGCGTCATCTTCACATTCTGTCTGTTACTCAATCCAACAGACTTATACATGGCGGTTGTGCGGCGCTTTTGCATATAGTTAATCAGCAAATTATTAATAACCCCAACCGCCGCCAACAATAAAATGAAGTAGGTCATGCTGTGTACAGGCTGCAAAAAAGCGCCCACAGTGGAAAGGGCATCGGCATTAAATTCTTCTACCGTACGGCTCCAATTTGATATATCCCCAAAAAGAGCCCGGATTTGCACCATGATTGCATCAGGGTCATCGGCTGTATAGGCTAAAAAGTCATAATCCGCTGCACCAAAATCTGAAACTGCATTGGTCGAAGGAATCACCGCTTCCACATCTGTTGCTCTGGATTTGAAACTGCCGGCGATGACATAGGATTCATGGGCTGCTCCACTTGACAAGGTGAGCTTATCGCCTGCGGAAAATCCCGTCCTATTCATACAGCTTTCACTTAATATAATAGAGCGTTCCGCCTTAAATGCAGAAATGGCCTGTTCCCGCATATTGTCTGCTGTATAGTGCAGTGCCAGCAAGGAGTTATACCATTCCAGATTGTCCGTTGCTTCCAGTCGTGAAAAAGTGATGCCATTTCCTTGCACTTCATTCTTAAAAACAAAAAGAGGCAGTACCTTTTCAATGCCATCCATGCTTTTAACCTGCTCCACAAAGTCCGGGTCCATTTGTCCATCGGCAAAACCTTGCAACTCTGCACCGTTGAATACATCGGCAATATAGGTGGTTACAAAATTCCCCACAACGGTGATTGCTATGACTGCGGATATACTGATAAAGAGCAGTGTAATGTTCTGTGTGATGTTTTTATTATCCCGCATATTCCGTGCGGCAAGTCCACCCTCGTTTTTAAATATCAGGCCATACAAGCGTTCCAAACCCATGGAAATCAGATTTGTCACAAGAGGAATGACAAGTATTGTTGAGCCAATCAATCCCAATAAGGAAAATCCGCCGGCCAGATATAACCGATTTCCAGATACAACTTTGGGCAGAATTACAGAAATCATAAACAGGGCAATTCCAATCCCAACGATAAAGCGTCGGGGGATCCGTTTTTCCTCCACAGTTCCAAGTACAACATCCTTGATTGGAAGGCGGCTTGCCCGGCGTACGGGGAGCCATGCACTCATCAGAGAGGCGGCAACAGCCACGGTAAAGGAAATCAGTATGCTGATCGGTGAAATAACAACGGGGATTTCAATTCCTTGCGGCAAAGATTTTCCCATGCCTTGTAAAATCAATTTCAGCACGCACATTCCTGCCGGAATGCCAATCAGCCCTCCCATGCCGCCGTATAGTGCACTTTCCATGAGAAGAATACGCGTAACAACTTTTTTGGTCGCTCCTATAC
>JAEWQC010000328.1 GCA_023399355.1 Bacillota bacterium
CGGGATAAGTCTGGAATATATCCGGATGGCTGATGAAAAAAGAAGAATACTCAATATTACCATTACAACCGCAATTCCAATTACCCGGTTGCAGATTGACATTATCAGCGAAAAATTCAGAAAGCTTTACAATTCTTCCTCTGCCAAAACAGTGGTAGAAATAGATCCCACCCTTGTAGGCGGCGTAAAGGTGGCAATCGGCGACAAGCTTTACGATGGTTCGATAAAAGGTAACCTGTCGAGGCTGCAGTCCATATTAGCCGGACAGTAACATTGGAAATATGATATGAGGTGAATGCGATGAATTTAAGACCCGAAGAAATTAGCTCTATCATAAAACAACAGATTGAGAGCTATGGAACAAAAGCCGTAACTGAAGACGTGGGTTATGTTCTTCAATGCGGTGACGGTATAGCGAGAATTTACGGACTCCGCGGCTGCATGTACGGAGAACTTCTGGAGTTTGAAAACGGAGTCTACGGAATGGCGTTGAACCTGGAAGAGGATAATGTCGGCTGTGTGCTGCTCGGTGACGAACAGGATATCAAGGAAGGCACCGTAGTAAAAAGTACGGGCAGAGCCGTGGAGATTCCCGTAGGAGAAGCTCTTATCGGCAGAGTTGTCAATCCTCTGGGTGATCCATTGGATGGCAAGGGTGAAGTAAAAACAGATAAATTCAGACCAATCGAGTTTCTGGCGCCCGGTGTAATAGATCGAAAAAAAGTCAATACTCCGCTGCAGACCGGCATCATGGCAATCGATGCAATGACCCCGATCGGCAGAGGCCAGAGGGAATTGATCATCGGTGACCGGCAGACAGGCAAGACAGCTATTGCCATTGATACGATCATCAACCAAAAGGGCAAAGATGTAATCTGTATATATGTAGCCATAGGTCAGAAGGCATCTACTGTCGCCGGTATCTACAATACACTTGAAAAGTACGGCGCTATGGAGTATTCGATTATCGTCTCCTCCACAGCCAGTGAAATGGCAACCATCCAATACATCGCACCGTACGCGGGCTGCGCTATAGCGGAGCACTTCATGTACGACGGACACAAGGATGTATTGATCATATATGACGACCTTACAAAGCACGCTGTCGCTTACAGGGCGATGTCACTGCTTCTTCGCAGGCCACCGGGACGCGAAGCCTTCCCCGGAGACGTATTTTATCTTCATTCCAGGCTTCTGGAAAGAGCCGCAAGATTGTCCGATGAACTCGGTGGAGCCTCAATAACGGCTCTGCCTATCATTGAGACACAGGCAGGTGATATTTCCGCCTATATCCCGACCAATGTAATATCCATCACAGATGGTCAGATCTTTCTGGAAACCGAATTATTCTATTCCGGACAGAGACCGGCCATCAACGTTGGTGTATCCGTTTCGAGAGTTGGCGGATCTGCTCAGATCAAGGCAATGAAAAAAATTGCCGGTCCTTTGAGGGTAAATCTTGCGCAGTACAGGGAATTGGCCGTGTTTGCACAGTTCGGATCTGATCTGGACAAAGCAACCAAGGATAAGCTGATTCAGGGAGAAAGACTCCTCGAAACTTTAAAACAGGATCTTTTCAATCCGCTCCCTGTCGAAGACCAGGTAATTATCCTCTATATCGCATCAAATAAATACCTGATGGACATTCCGGTTAAGAGCGTCAAGAAATTCAACAGTGATACACTAGCCCATATCAAGGAAAAATATCCTCAGGTTGTGGAAGCTATCAAACTGAGCGGTGAACTGAAACCCGATATGGAAGAATTGCTGAAAAGAGCAATTGACGAGAGCAAGGCCAATATGGCATAAGGCTTTTAATAGGCGGTGAACCAATTATGGCAAGCATGCGTGAAATAAAGCTGCGAATAAAGAGCATAAAGGAAGAACGGCAGATAACCAAGGCAATGAAGCTCATAGCGGCTGCCAAGCTGAAAAAGGCAAGACAGCAGCTGGATCAGACAACGCCTTATTTCAAAAAGGTTAAAATGACGATAGCCGATATTCTCCAGCACAGCAGCAGTATTGAAAATACATTTTTCGATAAAAGAAATGACAGGACGGAAAAGAAGACCGGCCTTATCATCCTGACAGGCGATAAGGGCCTGGCCGGCGGTTACAACCATAATGTAATCAAGCTTGCGGAGGGAATCATCAAGGATAAGAAAGACACTCTTCTGTTCATCGCCGGTCATGTTGGAAGAAACTATTTTTCCAGGAAAAACGCCAACATTTATGAAGATTTTGATTATCCGGTGCAGAATCCCAGTGTCTACAGGGCAAGGGAAATATCCGATATTGTTTTAAATTTGTTCAGGCATGGTGAATTGGATGAGGTATATCTGGTTTATACAGACATGGTCTCAGCGATTAAGCTGGTGCCAACGGTAATAAAGCTGCTGCCCCTGAGTCTGGATCACCTGAAAGAGGACATCGGCTTTGATGAAAATCAACCCATCCAAATGGATGACATAATCAATTACGAACCGTCACCAAAAGCAGTATTTGACGTACTTATACCCAAGTATGTCAAGGGCATCGTCTATGGAGCATTTGTAGAAGCCTTTACCAGTGAGCAGAGCGCCAGAATGACTGCAATGGACAATGCCACAGCAAATGCGGACGATATGCTGCAGGCGCTGAATCTCTATTACAACAGGGCGAGACAGGCCACAATAACACAGGAGATATCTGAAATAGTAGGCGGTGCGGCAGCACTGCAGTAAATCTAAATATAAACATCGAGAAGAGTGCAATATACTCTCGGACGAGGAGTGAAGAATTTATGGCTGAGAATACAGGCCACATAGTTCAGGTAATAGGACCGGTTATCGACATACGGTTTGAAGACGGAGAGCTTCCAAACATCTATAACGCGATAAAAATTGACAATAACGGCGTGACTATTGTCGCCGAGGTAATGCAGCATCTGGGCAATCAAACCGTAAGATGCGTTTCAATGTCCTCTACGGAAGGCCTTGTAAGGGATATGAAAGCCACGGATACCGGTAACCCCATCATGGTACCTGTCGGCAAGGAAACCCTCAGCAGAGTGCTCAATGTATTGGGAGAACCGGTCGACAAGCTCGGGCCTGTCGGAGCGACCGAATACTGGCCGATTCACAGACCGGCACCAGGCTTTGATGAACAAATGCCTGCAACGGAAGTACTTGAAACCGGTATCAAAGTCATAGATCTGCTGGCACCCTATACCAAAGGCGGAAAGATCGGACTCTTCGGCGGTGCCGGAGTTGGTAAAACCGTACTTATCCAGGAACTTATCAGAAATATTGCCACGGAACATGGCGGCTACTCTGTATTTACAGGAGTTGGTGAGAGATCAAGAGAAGGAAATGAGCTTTGGCATGATATGAAAGACTCCGGTGTTATCGAGAAGACCGCTTTGGTGTTCGGGCAAATGAACGAACCGCCAGGATCAAGAATGAGAGTCGGTCTGACAGGCCTGACCATCGCGGAATATTTCAGGGACAAACTCGGGCAGGATGTACTGCTTTTCATAGATAACATCTTCAGGTTCATACAAGCTGGTTCTGAAGTGTCCGCTCTGCTGGGAAGAGTTCCGTCAGCCGTTGGTTACCAGCCTACTTTGGCAACTGACGTAGGTGTCCTGCAGGAGAGGATCACTTCAACAAAGAAAGGTTCGATCACTTCTGTCCAGGCAGTTTATGTGCCTGCCGATGACCTGACCGACCCTGCGCCGGCAACAACATTTGCGCATCTTGACGCTCAGACGGTTCTTTCGAGGGCTATCGTTGAAGAAGGCATTTACCCGGCAGTTGACCCGCTGGATTCCACCTCAAGGATCCTCGATCCCAGGATCGTAGGCGAAGAGCATTACAGTGTGGCTCGCCGCGTTCAGGAAGTGCTGCAGAGATACAAGGAACTGCAGGACATTATTGCAATCCTCGGAATGGATGAACTGACCGAAGAAGATAAACAGATCGTATACAGAGC
>JAEWQC010000049.1 GCA_023399355.1 Bacillota bacterium
GATTTTAATGGGGTTTGGTCACTTCTATTATATCACAAAGAAGGGGCTTCTTGGACTTTTTTATTGCCTAAAACTATTGATTTTTCAATGTTCATAGCAAATTAGCAATGTGCGAAAGTTGAGTTATTGATTTATATTGAAAAACTATATGCTAAAATAAGGGAGTTTGTCATGGACAATAATTGTACTTTGGTTATTAATAGTTGTGATGCTTATTCAGATTTATGGGATATTTTCTTTAGATTATTTAAGATACAATGGATGGATTGCCCGTACCCGATTATACTGAATACAGAATCAAAAGATTATACGGCGGATGGACTTAATTTAAGATGTTTGCATTTCTTTAAACAGGGAGAAAAAGTAACATGGTCAAAACTGACTAAAACCGTTTTAGAAAAAATAAATACTGACTATGTTATTTTTTTGCTTGATGATTTCTTCCTTGAAAGTGTGGTATTACAGGATAAAATAGATGAATGTATTAGTTGGATGAATGAAAATAAAAACATAGCTACTTTTTCGTTTATGCCAGCCCCACAGCCTAATATCATAAGTAAAAAATATAATGGATTCGAACTTAGAGGATCGAAGTCCCCATACCGGTTTAATTGCCAGGCAGGAATATGGAGAAGAAAATTATTAATAAAATACTTAAGAGACCACGAAAGTGCATGGCAATTTGAAACATGGGGCAGTATAAGAAGTCGCAGATATAAAGAAGAGTTTTATTCTTTGTGTGAAAGAGAACCACTTGTTTTTGATTATGCTTGGGGGAATCCCATTAAAAGAGGTAAATGGTATGAACCGGAAGTATTGAAACTGGAAAATCAATTCGGAATAAAATTTGATTGGGAAAAGCGTGGCTTTTATGATAATGGATATACAATCAATACAAATAGAAAATCAATTATTTGTAAAGCGGCAGGTGTGATTAAATCATTGATTTAAAAGAGGTGTTTTGACTGGACAAGAAGTTGCCATATTTTATTAAATGTTACCTAAATGCTGCATATAGGCTGTTATATACAAGACTTAAGGGTGAAAAAGTGAATCCGGGTATAATTGCAGGCAAAAATGTTTTAAACATTGTGGAAGCAAATGATTATATCTATAATAGTTTGTTAAGTGGCATTCCATTTATGGCAGCCAGATATGGTTCCGTTGAACTTGGTGTAATGGTTAAGTATATTACTAAACAGTTTGGGTTTATTCATGAAATACCTAACAAACATATGAAAGTTCTTTGTTATAATGCGGGGTTTTTTCCAAATAAAAAGGAAGATGCTGAAATATTCGCAAAACTAATGCTAGAATTGAGTCAGCAAGTTGATTTGTTAGGTGCATGGAATGATATATTGGAGGATTATGTTATTAAGGAATATGCCCCTCAAACGCAAATAACTTATTTATATGCGCTATATCCGTATAATTGTAAGAGGCCTTGGATGGCTGCATTAGAGGGGAAGAAAGTTCTTGTAATTCATCCTTTTGAAGAAACTATACAGCAACAGTATGTAAAGAGAGGGTTATTGTTTGAAAATCCTTTGATTCTACCTAAGTTTGAACTAAAAACAATTAAAGCAGTTCAAACGATTGCTGGTAATAAAAGTGAATTTACATCGTGGTTTGAAGCATTGGATTACATGTTAGGAAAAGCATTGGATATAGATTTTGATATAGCATTAATAGGATGCGGAGCGTATGGTTTTCCATTGGCGGCAAATCTGAAAAAAATGGGGAAACAAGCTATTCATCTCGGAGGATGGTTACAATACCTTTTTGGTATTATGAGTACAAGAAGCGATTTGGATCCTAAAATGTCAAAACTCTATAATGAATACTGGGTGAGACCAAATTCTGAAGAGCGTCCAAAGGATTTTCAAACCATTGAAGGCGGATGTTATTGGTAGTTTAAATCGTTTTAGTATTTTGCTTATGGCGGGGGGAGTAATGCATGATAAAATTCTATTTGAATTCATTAAAGGGTTATGCTCGGAAAACCGCGTTCTTAGTTCTAGATAATAAGTTGTGTAGGTGTATAAAAAATATAGATACTGAGAGAAATTATTTAGTGAAGCTTTTTACTCAGATAAATATGACAAGTGCTACCAGAATTTTAGATGTAGGTTGTGGCTATGGAAAGAACATGATTTTATTAAAAAGTTTAGGATTTAATGCTTTGGGAGTGGATATCAATGAAGGAATCGTGCAGAAAAATATTGAGAGAGGTTTAAATTCAATTACTTTAGAACGGTTTAAAAATACTGGAGGAATATATGATGTTATTATAATGTCACATATAATAGAACATTTTAATCCGGTTGACTTATTAGAGTTTATGGATTTCTACCTTTCCCACTTAGAAAATGGAGGATATTTAATTATAGCTACACCACTTCAATCGCCATACTTTTATGATGATTTTGATCATATTAAACCATACCATCCAAGCGGCTTTACGGCGGTTTTTGGTGGAAATTCTGCTCAAGTTCAATTTTACTCAAAAAACACTCTAAAACTAGTAAAGTTATTTTATCGAAGGGGGCAATTAAGATTTAAAACTAATCCTATGCGAAATGGCGGGATTCTTCTTATTTCCGAATTAATTTTTGCAATAGTATATTGGGTTAGCTTTGGCATTATTGCACGAATTGATGGATGGGTAGGATTATTTAAAAAGGTATAATTGTTAAGTAAAGTGTTCCCGGAGTATTATTGAGGAGGGAAACCCTTAAAAAATGTCTGTTATGGGCACAATCTATTTTGGCTTAGCATAGGTTCCAGAGGAAAAAAATGTAGATTTGAGTTACATATATTATTATATGGGGAGATGCAATATGAACACAATTTCGTCTAAAGTTTCAGTGATAATACCGGCATATAATAGAGAAAAGACGATTAAATATTGTATCGATTCAGTTTTACACCAGAGTATTGAACCGTATGAAATTATTATTGTAGATGATTGTTCAAGTGATAAAACAGTTAGTATAGTTAATAGCTATAAAAATAAAAGCATTAAGTGCATATCTTTAAAACAACGATCCGGTGCTCAAGCTGCAAGGAATGAAGGAATAAAAAATGCCAATGGCGAATGGATTGCTTTTCAAGATTCAGATGATGAATGGTTGTTTAATAAGTTAGAGAAACAATTAGAAGAAGCTAATACAACCGGTTATAAGGTTATTCACTGCGGTTGTTATATTCAAAAAGATGGAGTAAAAGCTATTTTTGTGATACCAGAACTATCTGGTAATGTTTATAAAAGGTTACTTACCGGACCTGGCCCAACGTTTCCTGGACTTTTTGTTAAAAAGGAATGCCTGGAGTACATTGACTATCTAGATGAAAAAGTTCCATCCTTTCAAGAATGGGATACATCTATTAGATTATCCCAATATTACGATTTTGGATTCGTACCAAATCCATTATTTATATACCATATCCATGATGGAGAAGCGATTTCCAAGAATCCTATTAGGGAGGCAGAGGGGATGGAATATATAGTAAATAAGCATATGGATGAAATAATTAAGGAAGCAGGAATTGTGCACCTTATTGAGTACTACCGCAACTTATTAGGACGATTCAAGTGCTTAAATAATGACTTTAAAATTAAGTTATATAAACGAAAAATTTTAAAAGTGCCATTGTGTTGTCTGATTCATTATGTGTTGTATAAAATAAAAAATAAGTTGAAGTATACCTTAAAAACGAATAAAAACCTATAAAATATTAGTTGGAGGGTATTATGATTACAAGAGTAGTTCATAAGGAGAAAATTATTGCTGTAATTATTAAAAATAGTTTTAATGGGGAAGGAATACATTTCTTTACACCCGATGACTTTTCTCAGCAATTGGCATTTATGAAACATCCTGTTGGCAGGGTGATCCAGCCACATGTGCATAACCTAATACCCAGAGAGGTGTTTTTAACTCAAGAAGTCTTATTTATTAGAAAAGGGAAATTAAGAGTTGACTTTTATAATGAACAAAAAGAGTATATAGAAAGCCGAATACTAGAAGAAGGCGATACAATTTTGCTTGCGTCAGGTGGTCATGGATTTGAAGTACTTGAAGAAGTCGAGATGGTAGAAGTTAAACAAGGACCTTATTCAGGTGAAAATGATAAGACAAGATTTGATGGGATAACACTTAATGAAGTAAAGTTAGGAGAGTAAGAGTAAAATGTCATTTATTCCTGTTAATGAACCACTTTTAAACGGAAACGAAAAAAAATATTTGTGTGAATGTATTGATACAGGATGGATCTCTTCCGAAGGTCCATTCATTAAACAATTTGAAGAACAAATGGCTAAAAAAGTCGGACGGAAATATGGAGTAGCCGTATGCAATGGATCTGCAGCTTTGGATGTAGCAGTTGGTGCTTTAAAGTTTGACCCTGGGGATGAAATAATAATGCCCGCGTTTACGATTATATCGTGTGCGTCGGCTATTGTCAGGAATGGATGTATACCTGTACTTGTTGATAGTGATCCAATCACTTGGAACATGGATGTCACACAAATTGAATCTAAGATTACTGATAAAACAAAAGCAATTATGGTAGTACACATTTACGGATTGCCTGTTGACATGAACCCGGTTTTAGAAATTGCAAGCAAATACAATCTAAAGATCATTGAAGATGCCGCAGAAATGCATGGCCAAACATATAATGGCAAGCATTGTGGTAGTTTTGGGGACATTAGCATTTTTAGCTTTTATCCTAATAAGCATGTTACAACAGGGGAAGGAGGAATGGCATTAACAGATGATCCTGAAATAGCTGAACGCTGCAGGCTTATCAGAAATTTGTATTTTAAACCGGAAAGAAGGTATATTCATGATGAGTTGGGACAAAATTACAGGATGACTAATCTCCAGGCGGCGTTGGGGGTTGCACAATTAGAAAGACTTGATGAATTTGTTAATAAAAAAAGGAGAATTGGTAAGCTATATACGGAGCTTTTATCGGATATTGAAGAATTTCAATTACCATTAGTGAAAGCGGTTTATGCTGACAATATATATTGGGTATTTGGTATTGTCTTAAATGATAGTATTTCCATAGATGCAGATCAAATGATAAAATTACTTTCGTCAAAAGGCATTGGAGCAAGGACATTTTTTTGGCCTATGCACAAACAACCTGTTTTTGAAAAAATGGGTTTATTTAAATCCGAGACTTATCCTGTATCTGAAAGAATTGCAAATAAAGGATTTTATATTCCTAGCGGTTTAGCATTAACAGAGGAACAAATTGTTCGTGTTTCCTCTGTTCTTAAAGAAGTTATAAAAGAGATTTATTAGAAGGAGGGATATAGGTGAGCGTATTTGGTGAATATTCAAGATATTATGATTTGTTATATAAGGATAAAGATTATACACAAGAAGCGGACTATATTGACCAATTAATTAGGAAAAACCGACCTGAAGCAAAGACAATTCTTGACCTCGGATGTGGCACAGGCAGGCATGCTATACAACTCGCCAACAAGGGATATAATGTTCTGGGTGTAGATATTAGCAATGAAATGCTGGAAGTGGCCAGACAATCTATTCCCGATGATATGGCTCAAGATAAAATAACCTTCGATTTAGGTGATATAAGAAATTATAACACAGATAAAAAGTTTGATGTTTGTGTTTCTTTATTTCATGTTATGAGTTATCAAACACATAATGAAGATCTTATCAGCGCTTTTAATACAGCGGCTAAACATTTGAACAGGGACGGTATTTTCATTTTTGATTGCTGGTTTGGACCAGCGGTACTTACAGATAGACCCTGTGTTAGAGTCAAAAGATTGTCAGATGGAAAAACAGAGGTTGTCCGAATTGCCGAACCCGTTATGCACCCTAATGAGAATGGTGTAGATGTAAATTATTCTATTTTTATTAGAGATAAAGTCTCACAGGTCACTAATACGATTAGTGAGACTCACAAAATGAGATATTTGTTTAAGCCTGAAATAATTCAGTTTTTAAAAGAAACTGAGATGACATTATTAGATAGTTTTGAGTTTTTTACAAATAAGGAATTGGATTTTACTACATGGTATTCTTGTTTTGTAGGTAAAAAGATATGAAAAACCTGGGTATTTTTCTAAGTACTGAACCAAATCGAGGCGGGGTTTTTCAATATACCCTGTCTCTATTAAAAGCACTAAAAGATGTGTCAGGAGAAGAATATGAAGTAATTGCATTTTATAGAGATGAAGTATGGCTTGATATCTGCAATAATTTGAATATCAGGTCATATAAAACATCAGCCAATACATTTCTTAGAGGAATTACATTGGTAATGAAATTGTTTATACCAATAAAAATAAGGAGATGTATTAATAAATATGTTAATCCTTTAGGCATAGCATTGAGAAAAAGCAAAATAGACTTCTGCATATACCCAGCCCATGAACACTTTATTTATGAGATTGGTATACATTCCATCGCAACAATACACGATTTAATGCACCGGTACGAAAGAAGATTTCCTGAGGTTTCTGCGAATGGTATATTTCTCGCAAGAGAGAAAAGGTTTTGTTCTATGTGCAAGTGGGCAGATGCGATTTTAACAGATTCAGAAGTTGGACTGAGACAAGTTCGTGAGTCTTATGGCCAGTATAATCCGAAAATATTTGCTCTTCCTTACATTGCCCCGGACTATGTTTATGATGATGAGATGGAAATTAATGATGAGATTATAAATCTACAACATACACTACCTGCTAAATATATTTTTTATCCTGCACAATTTTGGCAGCACAAGAATCATATCAACTTAATAAAAGCTATATCGTCACTTATAGAAATGCATCCAGAAATAGCACTGGTACTTGTTGGAAGCAAGAAAAACGGTTATGAAAAGGTAGAAGAGTATATAAAAGAATATGGATTAGGAAATAGAGTGATTATTTTAGGCTATGTTTCCAACAATGCTATGATATACTTGTATAAACATGCACGGGCTTTAGTTATGCCTACATTTTTTGGGCCGACTAATATCCCACAGCTTGAAGCCTTTCATTTGGGATGCCCGGTTTCTACTTCCAATATTTACGGTATACCGGATCAAGTCGGTGATGCGGCACTTTTGTTTGATCCAAACTCCGTCGATGAAATAGCTGAATGCATTGATAGATTATGGACAGACGATGAACTTTGTAAAGTATTAATAGAGAAAGGGAAGCAACAATCAGAAAATTGGGGGCAAAAGCAATTTAATAAAAGATTGAAATTAATCATTTCTTCCATTGCCAAGTAGATTTGAACTTTGCATAGGGTAAGTTTTCTATATACTTACCAGATTTTTTAAGAGAACTAATATTGGTGATAAATAATTGTTATTTTGGAGAATGGATATGGAAAAGTTGATAATACTACTTCCGGTTTACAACAGAATAAAAATAACAAAAAAGTGTATTGAGTGCATAAAAAATCAAACCTACCAGAATTTTATACTATTACTTATCGATGATGGTTCTACTGATGGTACTGCCGATATGGTATTGGCAGAAGTTCCTGAAACAGTGGTCATAAGAGGTAAAGGAAAATGGTGGTGGGCTGGTTCTCTTCAACAGGGGATTAATTGGATAAAAAGAAATAATTTATCGAAAGATGATTTTGTCGTAATTCTTAATGACGATGTTGAATTTGACACAAACTTTTTTGATACTGCCATTTCAATATTGAAAGATAAAAAAAAGACATTGTTGCTTGCACAAAGCTTTAGTCAACAAACAGGGGAATTAGTGGATTCGGGTGTTCATGTGGATTGGGAGAACCTGAAATTTGAACAGGCAAAGAATCCTGATAACATTAACTGTCTATCTACAATGGGCTTATTCTTCAGAATTGAAGATATGCTTTTTATTGGCTCTTTTCATCCAAGACTTCTGCCTCATTATGGTTCAGACTATGAGTACACAATAAGAGCCTATAATAAAGGGTATAAGCTTATAACAGATTCAAGATTAAAGCTTGCTCTTAATGTGGAAACAACGGGGATACATTCCATAAAAGAAAAGTCTGTCGTTAAATATATTAAAAAGGTTTTTTCGAAAAAATCTGTTTACAACCCTTTTATGTGGTTAGTTTTTATAGTTCTATCATGCCCTAAAGGAATCAAATTGAAAACTCTTTTTATTGGAACCAAAAGATTCATCGCTAAAAGTCATTAGTGTTTTCTTTTTAGTTTGTTGATAAGAGATTAAGCTATCCTTAACAGAAGGTGAGGGCGAAGAAGTTGAAGATTGTTCATATTTCTCAATACTATGATGATAATGCTGGTTATCAGGAGAATATTTTTCCATCATATCAAGCAAAGCTTGGATGTGATGTTACAGTCATCACATCGACGCTGAGAAGCGGATTTATATATAAAGACAGAGAAGTAGCAGCCGGGGAGTATACTGAGAATGGGTTTACCTTAAAGAGGATACCTGTGAATGGAGAATTAAAAAACAGATTTGTCATTTTTAATGACTTATTTAAGTATCTAAGTGAAGAAAAACCGGATTATATTTATCATTATTCCATTACAGCTCCTTCAATTAAAGATGTGGCAAAATATAAAAAAGAAAACCCTAATGTTTTTTTTGCGGTGGACAACCATGCGGACCTTAATAATTCCGGAAAGAATAAAGTATGGAAAGTAATATACTACAATTTTTTCTGGCGAATGTTTTTACATAAGTATGATGCATATGTAAATGTTTATTTTGGAGCTTCACCAAACAGATGCCTTTTCATGGAAGAAGAATTAGGCGTGCCAAAAGATAAAATCAGACTTCTTCCAATTGGAAGCGATGAGGATAATGCAAAGGTTTCCATGTCGAAAGAAGATTTCTTTAAGAAGTTTAACTTAGACAAAGATAAATTTATAATAACCAATGGTGGTAAAATTACTCCCGAGAAAGAAGTCTCAAAAATATTGGAGGCTTTTTCGAGAATTAGAAACGAGGATATAAATCTTGTTCTTTTTGGTAGAATAGCAGATCCTAAGGTAGAGCAACTGATAAAGAAAGATAACCGAATTAAATATATAGGCTGGCTAAACAGGCAGGATACACTTGCTATGCTTAGTTACAGTGATATAGGTATTTGGAATAAGCTCCATACAACCTTGCTGGAAGATTCTGTAGCAGTTGGACTTCCACTAATATTGAGATATTATGGGAATACTTCTTATTTAATAAAAGATAGTGGATTATATTTATATGAAGGATCGGTAAGAGAGATACAGGACAAGCTGGCTTATGTTGTAAATAATAGGCAGGTGGTTCAGGAATTCATGAATAATTCACATAAACTTCTTCAAATTTTGTCGTATAATAATATTGCAAAGGAAAGCATTGAATACATGGAAAGTATGACACCAAAGACCTCACATCAAATTTTTATGTCTCAGGATTGTACTGATTTTGCATATAAAGACTTGAGGTTTATAAAATAAACGAATTAAGCTTTTAAAATAGTATTATCAGTTTTTTAGTACGTTATTATAGATTAGGGGGTTCCGAGAAGTGAAAAACATTTTAAAAAGTATTTTAAAGAGAATTTACTTCGCATTGGAGTTTATTGGGATAAACCCATTGACTTGTTACTACAATTTACGGGGACTGCTTACATTTTATATTAGAGACTATACTATTCTTATGAAACAAATTAAGAATGCAAATAATGGGTTTTATATAAAGAATTTGAGTCCTATGGTTAGAGAAAAGTATGGAGCGAGCGGCTGTGCAGAAGGACATTATTTTCATCAGGATTTGTTGGTTGCAAGAAGGATCTTTAATAATAACCCTAATAAGCATTTAGATATAGGTTCAAGAATCGATGGATTTGTAGCGCATGTCGCTTCTTTTAGAACAATTGAAGTACTCGATATCAGACCTTTGGAAAGTAAATCACCGGGCATTATCTTCAAACAAGCTGATTTAATGAATGA
Source organism: Bacillota bacterium (assembly GCA_023399355.1). Taxonomy (GTDB): domain Bacteria; phylum Bacillota; class Clostridia; order Acetivibrionales; family DTU013; genus UBA1305. The sequence continues at coordinate 9,958 of JAEWQC010000049.1, forward strand.
CTGTTCTGAATTGTATGATAGCTATGAGTCTATTTCTTCATTACATGCAGTTGAACACTTTGGATTAGGCAGATACGGTGATAATATCGATATTTATGGTAGCGAAAAAGGAATGGACAACTTGTATAAAATACTAAAAAGGAATGGAAAATTCTACTTCTCTGTTCCAATTGGCCAGCAAAGGATTGAATTTAATGCACACAAGGTCTTTAGTGTGTCATACTTAATGGAATTGTTCAAAGACAGATATATTATAGACTCCTTTTCGTTTGTGGATGATAAGGGTCACTTATTTGAAAATATTAAAATGACACAAGAGAATATTGCTAGCAATTTTGGTTGTAATTATGGATGCGGTATTTTTGAACTAACAAAACTTTAGTTTTACATTAAATTAATCCGATAATATTGTATAGGCTTTAATAAAAGTTTATTTGATGTAATAATTATGGAAGAGTAAGGAAGGATAAGGCTTAAAATAACTGTAAGTGGAGATGGTATTATGAAAATAGCCGTTATTGGTCTTGGATATGTTGGGATGCCTTTGGCAATTGCTTTTGCAGAAAAAACAGAAGTGCTGGGATTCGATGTAAATAGAGACAAGGTGGAAAAGTATAGACAAGGTATTGACGTGACTAACGAAGTAGGCACAGAGGCTCTAAAAAACACGACTTGCCAATTTTCCTTTGATGAAGATAGGCTGGATGAGGCGGATTTTTTTATTATTGCAGTGCCTACTCCGATTGCTGTGGATAAAACTCCTGACCTTACGCCAGTAATTAAGGCAAGTGAAATTGTAGGCAGACACCTTAGAAAAGGTACTTATGTGGTATATGAATCTACAGTGTATCCGGGTGTAACGGAAGAGATTTGCATGCCGATTCTTGAAAAGGAATCGGGATTGAAGGGCGGCATTGATTTTAAACTAGGATATTCTCCAGAGAGAATTAACCCTTCTGATAAAGTACACACCTTGAGAACTATAAAGAAAATTGTATCAGGTATGGATCAGGAATCGCTTGAGAAAATTTCCAGAGTATATGAAATGATTGTTGGAGCGGGAGTATACAGTGCAGGAAGCATTAAGGTTGCAGAAGCAGCGAAAGTAGTTGAAAATTCCCAGAGAGATATTAATATTGCTTTCATGAATGAGCTAGCTATGGTATTTGATAAAATGGGAATTGATACGACAGAAGTCTTAAATGCAATGAATACAAAGTGGAATGCATTAGGTTTTAGCCCGGGACTTGTTGGTGGACACTGCATTGGAGTGGATCCATATTACTTTATCTATAAGGCAGAACAGCTTGGGTATCATTCACAGATTATAATGTCAGGAAGAAAAGTTAATGATGATATGGGGAAATTTATCGGCGAGGCAATTGTTAAGAAACTCATTGAAGCAGATAAAAAAGTAAAGAATGCTAGAGTTGCGATACTTGGCATTACCTTTAAAGAAAACTGCCCGGATGTGAGAAATTCGAAGGTAATTGATATAATAGAATACTTAAAAGGGTATGGGGTAACAACAATAGTTGTTGATCCCGTCGCCAATGAAGAAGAAGCATTATTGGAATATGACATTAAAGTAACAGATATGGAACACATTTATGATATCGATGCACTTGTTATCGCAGTTGCACATAAAAATTTTAGACAAATGGAAATGGCTAAATTAATAGAACCTTTTAGAGAGGGCCAAAAAGTCCTAATTGACGTAAAAAGCGTTATAGATAGAGAAGAAGCAATACGCGAAGGCTTTCTATATTGGAGACTGTAATAAACAGGCGTATCATTAAATTGAGGAGTTTTCATAGGGTGAATAATAAAAAGCTTTACATCATAAACCAGCATTATTACCCTGAGCTTGCTTCTACAGCGCAGGTATTTCAAGAGATTGCAGAGTATTTCGTGACAGTTGGATATGATGTGACCGTGATTGCAGGGATCCCTTTTTACCATGATAATATCTCTGCTGAGCATTACAAACTTAACGGGCTCAATGGCGTAAAGATTAAAAGACTGTGGAATACAGTTTTTAATAAGAGTTCGTTTATGGGAAAAGGTTTAAATCTTCTGACGTTTCAGGTGAGCTTACTATTTTACACTTTATTCCGTATAAAAAAATATTCTATAGTTATGGCCGGAACGAATCCCCCACTGGCGGTGGTTTCGGCTGCACTTGCCAAGATATTCAAGCGATTTAAGCTTGTTTCCGTTGTTCAGGATTTATATCCGGACATCCTTATCAGCAGTGGTTACGCAAATGAAGACGCATTACCCTACAAGCTGTTGTCCAAAGTAATGAAAAGATCGTTCCGCCGCTGTGATTCTGTTGTGACGATTAGTCATGATATGGGAATGCATATTTCAAGGACATACGAAATTGATCATGTAGATATTATCAACAATATGGTCATTGGGGAGATATTTCCAATGCGCAATAATGAATTAAAGGCAAGAGAAGGTCTTAGTGATAAGCTTGTCGTGATGTATTCCGGTAATTTTGGTGTTGCACATGAGTATGAGACATTATTTAACACTGTTATGTTATTAAAAAACAATGTGGATATTGTATTCAGAATTGTAGGTGGCGGAATAAATTATAACCTTTTCAAGGAAGCTTGTGCCAGTGAGAATTTTTCAAACATCACATTTCTCCCATATGTAGATAAAGAAGAATTAAATGAAAATTTGAATCTGGCGGATATCCATATCATCATCTTTAATGATAATTTCAAAAATGTATTAATGCCCAGTAAGTATTATGGTATACTGGCAAGTGGAAAGCCCTTTATTATTATTGCGGATGGAGAAAATGACATCTCCAGAGATATCGGCAGTGATCACATGGGATTTGTTATCCGCAGAGGGGATTCAACCGGGTTATTAAGGATATTATTGGATATTGCTGAGAATAAGGATAAATTGCTTGAAATGAGCGAAAAGGCTATTAGATTGTACAATGAAAAATACTCCAGAGATCTGGTTTTTGAGAAATACAGACAATTGCTGAAGGAGTTATAGGCTATGTCTGAAAAAATTATAAGCGTTTTAATAACCGGAATTAACGGATTTATTGGTAAAAATCTGGCACAGGCTCTGATTGCCGAAGGAATGGAGCTCATTGGCATATCAACAGAGGACACCTGTATGCTTCCTGCAGTTAAGCATTATGAAAAAGCAGACATTTCTGATTTCGATAGGATGAATGCAATTTTCTTAAAATACAGGCCGGACTTTGTCATCCATCTCGCGGCAATTGTCCATAAGAAATCTTTAACCGCCGATTATGACTCTTTTTATAAGATTAACTTTCTCTCCAGTGAGAGAATTTTTAATCTTTGCAAGCAGTATGAAGTAAAAAAAATATTATTCTCAAGCACAGTAGAAGTATACGACATGAAAACAGGTGAAGTAATTAATGAAACCTCCAGGGTGAAACCTTCCAGTGATTACGGAAAAACCAAACTGATGGCAGAGGAGTCATTAATCAGTCTGTCTGAAGCTTCCAATCTGAATTATGCAATTATGCGGCTTGCACCTGCTTATGGAACAGACTTTTCACTTAACATCGACAGGCGAATTTATCTTATCCGGAAAAAACTCTTGTATTACTTTGGAAATGGAAGCTATTTTTTCAATATGTGCTCTATCAATAATATTATTGATTTTATAAAAGCATTTATAGCAGGAAATCATTCCAGTGGCATTTACAACCTATCTGATTCAAAAAATATTCAAGTAAAAGATCTTGTTGCCATGGAAAAGAGAAATGCAGCTGCGAAAGGGAACAGCATTCTGCCAGTTTCAATAAGGCTGCCATACTATCTGACATACTTTGCTATTGCAATCATAGAAGAAATCCTTAGAATTATAAGGAGGAAAAGTGTGTTTTCTGTTTATAATTTCAGGAAAATATTTAAATGTATTATTTTTGATAATACATTGGCTTCCAATATGGCAGGCGGCCTTCGCTGGGATGTAATATCAACGTTGTATGAAGGGAGGTGGGAACATGAAAAGAGTATTTGATCTGCTTATTGCAGGACTGATGCTGGTTGTGATAATACCAGTATTTCTAATAACAGGCATGGTTATTAAGTTTACATCAAAGGGGCCGGTTCTGTTCAAGCAGAGAAGAGTCGGACTTTGCAGGAACGAGTTTTATATTTTGAAATTCCGCACGATGTATATGGATACGCCTTCAAATGTGCCAACCCATCTCCTTGAGAATCCGGACAGGTTTATAACTCCTGTGGGTAAAGTTTTAAGGAAGACGAGCCTGGATGAATTGCCACAGATTTTTAATATCCTTAAAGGCGATATGAGCCTGGTCGGCCCACGGCCGGCATTGTATAACCAGGATGACTTGATTATGCTGAGGGAGCGGTATGGGGTGCATAAGATGAGACCAGGACTGACAGGATGGGCACAGGTGAATGGCAGGGATGAACTGGAAATACCCGTGAAAGTGGAGTATGATAGATATTATGTGGAAAACTGGTCTGTATGGTTGGATATTAAGATAATGTTCCTTACCGCACTAAACGTTGTAAGGCGAAAGGGAGTTGTCGAAGGGCGCCGGGAAATTGAACAAAAGGGGCAGATGGATTAGAAAGCAGGTTGAGGTCGGATGAAACGAAAACTCAGAGCAAGTATATTAATAATACCGGACATCATATTAATCAACATATCGTTGTTAACTGCGTATTTATTGCGCTTTGATGTTAGCTGGTACAGTATCCCTCAAAACTTCAAAGATAATATATTTCATCTTGCATTGATTTCTACGGTGGTAAAACTGATTTGCTTTCTTGCTTTCAGACTCTATGATTCTCTGTGGAAATATGCGGGAGCTTATGAACTCACCAGCATTTCGCTTGCTGCTTCAATAGGCAATATTATCATGCTTGGTTACGTTTTTCTTATGCAGGTGAGTGTGCCAAGGAGTATTTTTGTTATTGCACTATTTATTGATATAATTCTGATTGGAGGTATCAGGTTGTGTTACCGGGTATTCCGCAGAATTATCAAGGGGGAAATCATAAGATTCAAAGATCAGAAGCGGGTGCTGATAATCGGAGGCGGTGATGCAGGAGCCATTATTATAAAGGAATTGCTCTCGCACGGTGAATTAAAGAGTAAGCCTGTTGCCATCATAGATGACGATCAGATGAAATACGGCAGGAAAATCAACGGGGTTCCGATCATCGGCGGCAGAAATATGATCTCTGAGACTGTGACCAAGAGAAGAATCGATGAAATTATATTTGCAATACCGTCAGCAAAGCGGAAGGATATAAGTGAAATATTCAATATCTGCTCGGAAACAGATTGTAAGGTAAAGATTCTACCTTCGGTTTCCCAGTTGATTGACGAATCTGTTGTAATGCAGAAGGTAAGGGATGTTGACATCGAGGACCTTCTGGGGCGTGAATCGGTAAAACTGGATATTGAGGAAATTTCCACTTACTTGAAAGGGCAGACTGTACTCGTTACGGGAGCAGGTGGCTCAATCGGCTCGGAACTTTGCAGACAAATTGCTTCTTTCAATCCGGGAAAGCTTTTGTTATTGGATAATTATGAGAATAATCTTTACGATATTCAGAATGAATTGCTTTATGCTTATCCGGAATTGAACCTGGTATCGATTATAGCCAATATCAGGGAGAAGGCCAGACTTGAGAATGTTTTCGAACAGTATATGCCGGAAGTCATTTTTCATGCTGCCGCACACAAACACGTGCCACTTATGGAGTCAAATCCTGTGGAGGCAATTAAGAATAATGTATTCGGTACTCTTAATGCAGCGGAATGTGCCGACAAGTACAAGGCGAAAAAATTTGTCCTGATTTCTACAGACAAAGCTGTAAATCCAACCAATATCATGGGCGCGACCAAAAGAATCGCCGAACTGATCATTCAGGCTATAGGCAGACATAGCAAGACAGAGTTTGCAGCAGTGAGATTCGGGAACGTATTGGGTAGTAATGGCAGTGTCATACCATTGTTCAAGAAACAGATAGAGCAGGGAGGGCCTGTCACAGTTACGCATCCGGAGATTATCAGGTATTTCATGACGATTCCCGAGGCGGCGCAACTTGTGATACAGGCAGGCGCAATGGCGAAGAACGGCGACATTTTTGTTTTAGATATGGGCCAGCCGGTCAAAATATACGATCTTGCAAGGAAACTAATCAAGCTCTCAGGATTCGATCCGGATGAAGAGATTAAGATAGAGTTTACGGGACTGAGACCGGGAGAAAAATTATATGAAGAGTTATTAATGGCCGAAGAGGATTTGAAGGCTACAAGAAATGATAAAATTTTTATTGCGCATCCGATTTCTACTGATTTAGCTGTTTTAAGAAGGGAACTTGAGATACTGAGGGAAATTACTTTATCAAATACTGATAACGTTTCGGAATATATAAAATCTATTGTACCTACCTATAAAAAGGCAGAAAATGGCGGCTGAGTAAACCTCGGCCGCTTTTGTGAAATAAAAAACCATCTGTAAATGTTACACAAAAATCCGCCCTTATTCCATAATAAAACTACCTGCCCAAATGCAGACTTTTTATTATATAATAAGTATATTAATTTATGTAATCAAGTGATTTAAGTATTATCCCCATAAACTGTCCTATTTGGAAGGAGGATCAGAGTGAAACGATTGATTGTCATATTAATTGCAGTAATGACAATGTTATTGTCTACTCAAGTACAGGCGGAAACAGAAGGTCCGTTGACATATGAAAGGGCTGTATCCCTTTTAAACCTGAATAGCGGTACTCTGGCAAAACTCAAGAAAGCAGAAGTAGATAGTTACGAGCAATATCAGAGTAATGTGCAAGTATCCCAAAATACGGATGTCAACGGTTTTACTGTTACAGTCGACAGTAAAGAGACATACATTACATATGATGCCGAAACAAGATCGGCTATGGCCAAGATGAAAGAGTTTGGCCCGGAGCAATTTAAATTTTATTGGGAGTCTTCAAGGGATAACCGGAAGATTACAGAAAATACCCTCGAAACTTCGCTTAGAGGCATATTTCTTGGACTATATACTGCTCAAAACAATCTTCAATTAAAGCAAAAACAGCTATCACTTTCAACGATACTCAGCGAGCAAAGTGCACTTAAACTTAAGGCTGGAATAATTTCGGGTATTGATTTGGAAGAATCTGATTATAACTTATTGAAAGCACAAAAAGACGTAGATGCTGCCAGTCGTAACTATGATAATGCAGTCAGAAGCTTCAACCAGTTTGTTAGCCTGCCCTTAAAGACAGGATATCCAGAGATCCAATCCGAGAAAGAGCCGGTACGATCTGGACTGCAGCCTGTTGAGACCTATATCAGCACGGCATTGGCTCACCGCTTCGATATTTTAAACATACAGAGACAGCTTGCCTTGAAGCAACTAGATAAAAAGCTGACAGAAGCGAGTTACGCTTATAAGACCAACTCTACCGAGCGTGATAATTATGATCGTTTGCTTAATGATATTGATCAGCTTAATCTGGATTTGGAGGGAATGAAGCTGATAATCATAGACGAGATTAAAAATGCATATGTGGATGTGATTAGTTCAGATAAGAGTCTGGACAGCATGTATAATACAGTTAAGCTTCAACGCGGTAATTACGAGAAGATGCAGGCAAGGTACAAGTCAGGGATGGCTTCCAAGAATTTACTTATGCAAACCGAGTTAGGATTACTGCAGATAGAAAATAGCTATAAGGCTATGTTATTCGACTATAAAACAAAGATCATGCGTTTCAATCATGCGACCGATATCGGTCCCGGATATTAAGGAGTGCTTTATGAAAAAAATAATTTTAATAGCTATATTGTTTACGTTCCTATTCTCTTTCAATAGTATTTATGCGGAGGACAAAAGCTTTGACCCTAATTCGACCACAATTGCAAAACTGCAGGAAACAGCACTTAACAATAGTAGGCAAGCACTTATTGATGATGTTGACATCAAGGGGAAAGAAATGGCGATTAGAACAGTAAGATCTGATGCAAATGCCATGAGTGATAGTATATTGAGTGTCACAAAGCCAATGGGTGTCCAGTTGGATCTGGATGTTGCAAAGAAGGCAAAGCAGGATCATCTCAATCAGCTAAGTGTTGATGTCTATAAAACTGCATTGAATATCCAGCTATGCAACAAAGAAATTGAACTTAAGCAATATAAACTTGCAGTAGCAGAAGATAAGTTTGGGATGGTTAAAGCCAGATTCAAGGCTTCAGTAATTACTCAGGATACGCTGGATTCAGCGCAATATGATATCGACAGTAGTAATGTGGATTTATCGAATTCCAAAGAGAAGCTGAATTCATTATTTCTTGAATTAAAGAAATTGCTTAATCAACCGTTGTATGCAACTGCTGTTACAATAACGGATAAATTGAATCTAGCTATTATAAAAGAAGTTGAATTGAATTCTGCCCTTGAAAATCTTTATAAAACTGAAACCACCGTTTACAGTGCAGAGAACAAACTGAATATTGCACAGACTGCTATGGATATAGCAGCTAAGCTATATGTCAAAGGCAATCTAAGTTATGATAACAGTGTTATCGATCTGGATGAAGCAAAGCTGAATTATGAAGCCGCTAAAGCAGCTTTGGACGTAAAGGTCAAAAACAAATATAATGATGTGTTAAATAGCAAGGATGATGTGGAACTGGCATGCAAATACGCAGAATTGGCTAAAAAGAAACTGGTTAATGCACAAACGAAGTACAATAAGGGGACTATTACCAAAGAGGCATATTTGGACGCACAAGTAGCACAAAGAGAAGCTGAATATACGAAATTATCAACTATAGTAAGTTTTAATGAGGTTAATGCAGAATTTGAAAATATTGTTGGACAAAAATGAGTAATTATGTATGTGGTAAAACCAGATAGTTATAATTAGAAGGCTTACTAACTTTGGTAAGCCTTCTAATATTGGAACCATTTTTTTTCAAAAAACGTCAAAGAACTGGTTATTCTTCGGGGGTATTGATATAATGGAAAAGGATGTATATAACTAATGAAAAGAGGTCTCTATATGATGTTAATTAAAAAAATTCTTTCTTGTGTGCTAATAACAACTATATTACTCTCGCTTTCTATCAGGATATTTGCGGCTGGAACCACAGCATCAGACATCAGTACGATGGCGGCCGCTTTGAACAAGCTGGGCATATTGCAGGGAAGTAATGGTAATTTTCATTTAAATGACAAAACTACAAGAACTGAAGCAGCTGCATTAATCATAAGGATGCTTGGCAAGGCGAACTATGTTATTCAGAACACCGAGCAGCTAAAGAATACAAAATATCCCGATGTACCCTCAAAGGAGTGGTACGCACCATATGTCGGATACTGTACTCAGTATAATATTATGGTAGGCAATCCAGATGGAAAGTTTTCTCCCAATCAAAATATCAACGAGAAGGCATTTTTAAAAATGGCTTTGTGCGCGCTCGGATACGTATACAATACGGATTTTGACTGGAGCAATGTCTACCAGAAAGCATATTTAGCGGGTATTGTGACAGATCCGGCTTATGCTGCAAAGGCCCAGGATAATAACAATTATCTGCGATCTGATGCCGTTCAGGTACTTTACAATTCACTTAATGCAATGAAAAAAGGAACATCGACCAAGATGGTCTTTACCTTAGTAAATGAAGGGGCATTTGCCAGAGATGTTATAGACACGAGTGGCATACTAGGGCTTGATAAAGCCACAGAGATAGATATTACGACGGCAACAGGATTTAGCAGCATAGAAGTCAACTTAAACGAGAGTATTCAGAGTATAAATGCAGCTGATATTACTATAACGGATTCAACAAGCACTACTACTTCAGCTATCACAACCGGGGGCTTGACAGTATTATCTGCAGCTGTTGCAAATGACAAGATACAGATTATTACTTCTGGTCAGACACCAAATAAAAACTATACCATAAAGATCAATAGTGTTACCGACATCAATGGCAATATTTCCGGTCCACTTACTGGTACTTTTAAAGGGTTCGTAAGGCAGGAAGTTGCCTCGGATTATTTTAGGATTAGCAAGATAGAGCAAATATCTGCGAATGTGATCAATGTCTATTTTACACACCCAGTGAATAATAATAGTGAAACAGCATCGTATTATGAGTTTGCTAAAAACGGTAATACTTTAATCACTGGATCCACGCAGAATATTACTGTAAAGAAACTACCATCAGTGGGCAATGCAGTCTCTATCTACCTGAAAAACACTATTTTAACGCAAGGGGAGGTATACAACCTCAAGCTCAGCGGGAAACTGACAAGTAGCTATGGCGTGAGACTCAACGAGGGAAATGGGGAAACCGTGGATTTTGTTGCGACTGTAGCAAGTACAGGGCAGTTGAATGTTCTATCAATTGAAGCGCAAACAAATAGTTCAGTAAAAATTGTTTTTAGCCGGGATGTTGACACAAGCTGGGCTGAAAAATTTCTTAACTATACGGTGTATGATGCCAGTAAAAATATGATTTCAGTGACGAGAGCTGCGAAATCAGGTGTAGGCGATACAGGTGATCGGACGATTATATTAAGCCTTGCTGCTCCTCTTGATAAAACCAAGCAGTATGAAGTGAAAATAGAGTATATACCTGATATATATAAGCAAAGTTCAATTGAGGGTAGCTTCAAATTTTCAGGAGCATACCCGGAAAATAATGATCTGGGTGTCAAACAGACTGTTTCAGAGTATAGTAATTGTGTAGTCTTATTATTTAACAAGGCACTGGACAAATCTTTTGCAACAAATACGACAAATTATCTGATAAAAGGAATAACGGACGGGTCTTTTAGTACTGCTCCTGCGAAAGTATATTATGAAGACACCTATGGAGATATCATGGTAAAGTTATACCTGCCATCAGATAAATATTTTAGTAGTACGCAAAAATATGCAATATATATAACGGGTTTGAAGGATTCGGCAGGAGGTTTACAACCGCCAGTGATACGTGTTGAGTTCAATGGCAGCAGCTATAGTGCTGTTAAGCCCCAGATTGTTGACGCTGTGACAATTTCCAAGGATGCTGTGAAACTTATGTTTAGCCCAGAGATTGCGTTTGATTTGAATAATTTAAATACTTCTAACTATACACTCGAATATACTGAAAATGGGGAGACGTTTAAATTGGAACCTATCAGTATAACGTATGTAGATGCAAGAACTTTAGTGCTGCGTTTTGACAGTATAGACTATTCAAAATCATATCAAATAAGGTTTATGACAATTGATGACTACTCAGGTGCTTATTCCCGAACAGCAGCAGAGGGAGGAAATACTGCTGCCGTAAGGCAAGGCAGGTAGCAGTATTTTATAAAATATTGTTCCTGAACTCTATAAAACAGCATGCTGGGATATATTATTAATTGAAAAAGCCTGGTGATATTGTTAGAATAGATAGCCGGGTGATTTATCCGAACAAGTGTACCAAAGTACCAAACGTTAATCCTTTTACATTGTTGCAATTCGTGTTATAATGTTTATAAACATGCCTTGTATTCGTTCATTAACGTAGGTTTAGAGATAGAAGGAGAGTGTTTTGTGAGTAAAAAAATTCTTATTGTAGATGACGAGAAAAATATTGTTGACATACTAAAGTTTAATTTGAAAAAAGAAGGCTTCTCCACAATAGAAGCATACGACGGAGAACAGGCAATAGAGCTGGCTTTGGGAGAAAAACCCGATCTCATCCTGTTGGATGTCATGCTTCCCAAAATGGATGGATTCACGGTATGCAGAAAACTCAGGCAGACCATATCTACCCCGATCCTCATGCTTACAGCCAAGGAAGAAGAGGTTGACAAGGTCCTCGGCCTTGAACTCGGAGCGGACGATTATATTACAAAGCCATTCAGCCAGAGGGAATTGATGGCGAGAGTCAAATCAAACATCAGAAGGTCATCATTGGAAGACAATGATACAACGAAGGGCAGTATTTTAAAATGTGGCCTTTTGAACATTGATGTCGACCGATATGAAGTCAAAAGGGAAGAAACCACGATTGAACTGACACTGAGGGAATTTGAACTGGTCAAGTTCCTTGCCATGCACCCCGGACAGATTTTCTCCCGGGAAAATCTGCTGGAAAAGGTTTGGGGATATGAATATTATGGGGATGTAAGGACAGTAGATGTCACCATAAGAAGAGTAAGAGAGAAATTGGAGAAGGACCCGTCAAACTGTGAATATATTATGACAAAACGCGGCGTCGGTTACTATTTCAACAAACAGGACAAATAAGGGTTTCAGAAGCAGGCGGTGCAAAAGTACCGGCTTTTTATCATAAAAAAGGGGCAGCCCTGAAGCATTTGATACGAGGTGTTTATGTTCCCTAAGAGTTTACAATGGCGGCTGGTAAGTTTCTTTTGCATAATAACCTTCTGCCTGATCATATCAATGGGACTGTATTTGAACAGCAAGGTGGAAAACCAGTATTATACCAAATTTATGGAGAAGATTGATACAGGCTTAAAAACCTTGAACGAAACTTTGAGCATAAATGACCGGAATCTTTCGCAAAAGGAACTGGTAAGCGAGCTTGAGAACAATGCAGCTATTTTTTCCGCCAATCTGCCCTATAGAAGCTACACGATTACAGACAAAAAAGGGAATATTATTTTAGATATAAATGGTAAACTGGGCACAAACGATCCCGAACTTATGAATAACCCGAAAGATGCATTGAATATCCTTCTGGCATCGAACAACTATGTTGAGGCAATGAATACGGGCGAAGGGCGCCGCAAAAAACTGGAACAGTATGGGGAAGAGCGTTATTTTGATTATGCCAAAGCGATTGGTAATGGAAATATCATTATTTATTTCAGATACAATAGGAACGATTGGGCCGGGTTGATTTCCGAGTTCAGCGGTATTATTTTTACCTGCGTTATACTTGCACTCATAACTGCATTTATTACAGGATACTTTCTTTCCAGAACGATCACGTCTCCGCTTGTCAAATTGATGCACAGGGCAAACAGCATTGCTGACGGTGATTTCGGGCAGGTGCTCGAGGTAAAGTCAAGCGATGAGATTGGCAAGCTCACGGAGACCTTCAACTACATGGCAACAAATCTAAAGGAAACTCTTACTGAAATTTCAAGTGAAAAAAGTAAAATGGAAACCATTTTTAACTATATGACAGATGGCGTTATTGCTTTTAATTTACAAGGAGAGGTGATCCACACAAATCCTGCCTCTGCGCGTCTGCTTGGCCTGGAGGAGAACATCTCCAGTTTTACGGAGTACTGCTCCCGGTATGGATTCAAGTATAATCTGGAGGATGTCATTTATCTGCAATCCAAAAGCACCAGTGAAATGAATATAAATATAAATGAGAAGACAATCAAGGTGTATTTCGCAGTCTTTACAGACGAATTGAAAAAGCCGGAGGGCGTTATCGCGGTGCTTCAGGACATAACGGAGCAGCAGCGCCTGGAGAATATGCGCAAGGAATTTGTTGCGAATGTTTCCCATGAATTAAGGACTCCTATTACATCTATCAAGAGTTATGCCGAGACTTTACTCGACGGTGCTCTGGATGACAAGGAAGCCTCTGTAAAATTCCTGGGGGTCATTAATGCGGAAGCCGACAGAATGACGCGCTTGGTGAAAGACCTCCTGCAGCTTTCCAGACTGGACAATCAGCAACTTAAATGGAACTTCGAGGAAGTTTCCCTGGTCGAGCTTGTAAAGTATGCTGTAGATCGGATGGAAATGGAGGCTATGGCGAGACATCAGACACTGAACTGTTATGTAATGGGGGAGATCCCTCTGATCGAAGCGGATTATGACCGGCTTGAGCAAGTGGTCTTCAACCTGGTGGGAAATGCGATTAAATATACTCCCGAGGACGGGAAGATCACCGTATACGTGGGTAAAATATACAACGAAGTTTACTTCAAGGTGGCTGATACAGGAATAGGAATCCCTGAAAATGATCTGCCGAGAATTTTTGAAAGATTCTATAGAGTCGATAAAGCACGTTCCAGGGAAATGGGCGGTACCGGCCTGGGACTGGCAATAGCAAAGGATATTGTGGAAGCTCATGGAGGTATGATTGCAATTACCAGCCAGGTGGATCACGGAACCGAAGTCACCGTACGGATTCCCATCCTTCAGACAGGCATGGAAAAACTGAGATTGTAGCCTTTTTTATGTAATTTATTCTTAAATGGCGTGTAATGGTTTTGTAACAAAGTCTCTGTATAATGAAACTAGATAATTTATGGTGAATTGGTTTATTAATAGAGATGAAGAAATTAGTGGTTCTGAGGAGTTAGAGCTATGTTGAAGAAATTATGTGCAAGTTTACTGGCTTTATTCATATTGACATCATTCTCAATTGTCGCGTATGCTATACCAGCTGACAGCGGCGGCAATACCATGCAGCCAAGTAGTTCAAATGCTCAGCAAAGCTCGACGGAAAGCGCCATTAAGGGTACGACTACGACTAAAGGCGCCGTTACCGGCGAACCTGCCAATACCAGCTCGAGCGCTATTACAGATAAAAGCGCAAAAAAACCGGTTCTTGAAGATGTGCTCAAGGATATACTTAAGGACGGAACAGCTGTAAAAGATAAATACTTTATCATGCAGATAACCAACCCCCAAATGGATAAGGAATCCACGGTTTATAAATCTTATGTACTTTCCGGGAATTCGAAATATGATGATGTCATAATAAGTATTGCCAAATATAATGACGCTACGGGCGAGTATGAACCGATGACAAACACAGATGGGGAGAGTTCCTGGGAGATTGGCGAGTACCGTTTGTTTTCAAAGGAAATCAAGCTTACAGAGGGAACAAACAAAATCATGATGATCGCTTACAGAACTTCACAAAAAGACGAAGCTCTAAGGGAGAATATTCAGGTAGACTGCTTTACTATTTCGCTATTAAAAGAATCGATTTTCACCAAGGCCAAGAATACTTTTATTAGGGCCGCAGGATCTATCGGAATTGATATCAATAAAAAATAAACCACAGGGAACAATCAGCCGAACGGGGGCTTTAAATGAGCCGTGCGCTTCACGAACGAATAAAAAATCTCATTATATTCATACTCATTGTCTCAGGAATATTACAGGTAGGAATCCTATTAGGCTATCAAAGCCAGTGGACTCCTACTAATTTTATCTGGGGCCTAATCAACAGACCTCCTCAAATCAGTGATGAGGAAGCTATAAGCAGGTTGTTCACTCCAAGCAGACTCATACTGTCAAATGGGGTAATATTATATATCATTCACAAAGAGGATGATGTCTATCAAAAGCTTTGGGATGAAACGCAAAATGACTTACGCAGTCTGGCAAACGGGACAGTCAGTCTCAAATCATCAAATGAAAACTGGGACGACCTCATATTAAAAAAAGGAATTATCATTGATGTCGGTTATCCGATGACCCCTGAATTGTTAAAATGGTTTCTGGACGTTCCCAAAATGAATATGGATATACCGGATATACTCAAGGTAATGATTAACCCGGATATTATGGATCCGGATACCGGCGTGATTTATATCTGTGATTCGAATGAAAAGGTGTATGAATCAGGTACTTTTACATTCGGGCCGGAGCTGAATTTTGAAAATGTGTATGCTTCAGTTTCCGGGAATGAGAGATACCGTTCCTACACCACCTTGAAAGGTGCAAATATTGCTGATACGCTTAAGGCTCCAGGGGATATCCTCTTTGTGAATTCACCTCCAAAGTACTGGCCGTATTATGAATACAGAGATACCATACCCGAAAGAGCAGAAAAAGACGATGAGTTTGCCAGGGACGTCCTTGGTACTGAAAAAGACCGGTACATTATTAGCCGAAACAGGGATATGACTCAATATGAATACGGAAATAATATTTACAGGTTCTACGCCGATGGCTGTCTAACCTATCAGAATCTGGACGAGGCCGATACTTCCATAAAGGAAGGGATGGGCAGCGCTCTTTTGAATGCTTATAAATTCATTGACAAGATCAATCAATTGTCAGATTCGGCAGCGGATATCATGCTGACGAATATTGAGCCGGATAAAGTGAATCAGGGAATATACAATATCAGCTTTGACTATTATCTGAATGGTATGCCTGTGAAATTCGGACCGGATGTGCGTGCCGGGAATGGTGATCAGCTGGCGCATGCGATAAATATTCAGGCAGACGGCAAAAAGGTCCTGAAGTGCGAGTGGCTGCTAAAGGATTTTGCTCAATCTGCCAAAGGTAATTACAATGATCGCTTTGTTGAATTGATGAATACTACAAAACACGGTTATGACAAAATTAAGATTAATAATGTGATCACCGGATATTTTATTAAATCCGCAGGGGATCAAAAGTTAATGCCAATGATGTTGATTGAATTAAAGGATAAGTCGATGGTTGAGATAGAAATGCCGGTTGAAAAAGGAGACTGACCTATGGATCTGGCAAAGGCAAAAGGCGTGATAATCGCCATACTGCTTGCTTTTAACATTTTCCTCTTATATAATAACCTGACCTATTATAAGGACAGGGGAGTCCAAAAAGAAACGATCGAAAATGCGGTAGCAATTCTTAAAGTCCGTGGGATTACCTTTGATGATTGCAAAATTCCAACTGGCACATTTAAAACCCGCAGGCTGGGATACGGGAACAAGAAAATTCTTAACGAAGCTGAAATTGCAGACAAGCTGCTGGGCGTTTCCACTGCCTCAAAAAAGGACGGAAGCTACGAAGCCGAAGGGAAGAAGCTTATGTTCACTGGCGGATCTGCGTTTGTATATACGGATGCTAAGCCGTCATCAAAAGTTAATATAAAGGATAGGGTTGAAGCTGGTAAATTTGCTCGCAAATATTTGGAGAAAGCAGGGCTTCTAAGCGGCAAATATATTATCGATGCAACTGAACAGAGTAGAGATGGAAGTGTTGTGGTGCACTTCGTTGAAAAATATGACAATTATCTGGTATTTGACAACTATTGTACGGTTACACTAAAAAATAATGGAATAACACGGCTTGAATACAATAAGCTGCAAATAACAGGTTTTAAATCCGGAAGCGACCAAACTCAGGTTGCTGCATACCAGGTTCTCCTGGCAAATTATCAGAAAGGCAGCGGACAGGTTATTACAGCAATAGATATCGGCTATAAGTACTCTGAAAATGAGATGACGAAGGGTATGGAAACCATAGAACTTTTACCTGTCTGGCGTGTCAAGTTAAAAGGGATGGGAGAGGATTACCTAAGTGCGGCATATACAGAAGAAACGGATGACTCCGGCGCCGAAACGAATTGACGTATAGTGTAAATTAAAATACAATGGTATAATAGGAAAGAGAACGTTCCCTTTTTGCGCCAGGCTATCAGGGCGCTGGGTTTTTACAAAGGATAAGAAGGCAGGTGCACAGTTTGGAGAAAATCGTTATCAATGGCCGCAAAGTACTGGAAGGCGATGTATATACAAGCGGTGCAAAAAATGCTGCAGTTGCGGTATTACCAGCAGCTTTGCTGATTGAGGGCAAATGCAGGATAGAAAATTTGCCTGATATACAGGATATAAGAGTTCTGGAAGAGACATTGAAGCAACTGGGCGCTGACGTCAATTATGAAGACAGGAATACCATTCTTATCGATTCCAGCAAGGTCAATTCCTTTCAAGCCTCCTATGAAATGATTAAGAGTATGAGAGCCTCCTACTATCTTTTAGGCGCACTGCTTGGCCGTTTTGGCAAGGCGGAGGTTGCGCTTCCAGGTGGATGTGATTTCGGATACAGGCCTATGGATCAGCATATTAAGGGCTTTGAAGCCATGGGAGCCAGTGTTGTGGTAGAGCATGGCATGGTAAAGCTCACTGCGGAAAAACTGACCGGGAGCCAAATTTATCTGGATGTTGTCAGTGTAGGTGCAACGATTAATCTCATGCTGGCCGCTGTCAAGGCGGAAGGTACAACCGTAATCGAAAACGCAGCTAAAGAGCCGCATGTTGTCGATGCCGCGAACTTTCTGAATGCCTCGGGTGCTAATATTAGGGGAGCCGGGACCGATGTGATCAAAATAAAAGGGGTCAGCAGTCTGAAAGGCAGTGCTGTCCACTCAATTATTCCCGACATGGTTGAAGCCGGTACGTTTATGATAGCTGCTGCAGCAACAGAAGGCGATGTGACGGTAAGGAACATTATTCCCAAGCATATGGAATCGTTAAGCGCCAAGCTAATAGAAATGAACATAAAAATCATTGAAGGTGAAGACTGGATACGGGTTATTGGCGGGAATGAAGTACATAAAGCCAATATCAAGACACTCCCATACCCGGGCTTTGCTACGGATTTGCACCCTCCGGCGACAGTACTGCTGTGTCTGGCAAAAGGCGGCAGTACGATCACGGAAGGGATATGGCCGCAGAGATTCCAGTATGTAGATGAACTGAAACGCATGGGGGCAAAAATTAGGGTTGACGGAAGCCTGGCGGTTATTGAAGGATCCTGCAGACTGTCAGGTGCTCAGGTGAATGCAATAGATCTTAGAGCCGGTGCTGCTGTCGTAATAGCCGGTCTTGCAGCTGATGGAATTACGGAAGTGAACAATATCAAGTATATTGACAGAGGGTATGAGGATTTTGTCGGCAAGTTGCAGCGACTGGGAGCGGACATACATAGAGTGGAAATCTGACAGAGGATTGCGGGGTCAGTCATGGTCAAGTTTTGTAGTTTATTCAGCGGAAGCAGTGGGAATTCAATATTTATAGCGTCTGGCAGCACGAGACTTCTGATTGATGCAGGTCTCAGTGCAAAAAGAATCATCGAAGCGTTGTGTTCTATCGGCGAGAAGCCTTCCGAACTCAACGCTGTTTTAATATCGCATGAACATAGCGACCATATCAAGGGTGCAGGCATCCTTTCGAGAAAATTCAACCTGCCTGTCTATGCAAGTGAGGGTACCTGGCAGGGAATGGAGCAGTTGATTGGTCCTGTTCTCGAATGTAATAAAAAAGTTTTTTCGTCCTGTGAACCTTTTATGATAGGCGAAATTGGTGTGACTCCGTTTTCCATACCCCATGATGCGAATGAACCGGTAGGATACAGCTTCAATGCGTCTGGGAAAAAAGTAACGGTGGCAACGGATATAGGGCATATAAGCGTGGACTTGCTAAACTGTCTGGAGGATAGCGATCTGCTGCTGCTGGAATCAAACCACGATACTGAAATGCTGAAAGTGGGACCATATCCATGGCATCTGAAACGGCGCATAGCCGGCAACCAGGGGCATCTATCCAACGATGCCGCCGGAGAGGTCATTGCATACATGGCGGAGAAGGGCACGAAACATTTTTTGCTGGGGCATCTCAGTAAAGAGAATAATTTCCCTGAACTCGCCTACCAGACTGTCTGCAATGCGCTTTGCGAAAAAAGCCTGCTGGCGGGCACGGATGTCATGCTGGATGTTGTACTTCGCGACCGCGTCGGCAAAGTAATCGAGCTGTAGCTGGGGAGCATTATATACGGGCGCTTGTTCCAGACGGACAATGGTAAGCCGGGCCGGCCAATGCATTGCTTACAGGTGACCCAGGTACTGTCAACGCAGGTTTTAAAGATGAGGAAAGAAATGAAAGTGACAATTATTGCAGTAGGGAAATTGAAGGAGCGTTATCTCAAGGAAGGCATCGGAGAATACACCAAGCGCCTTTCTCGGTTTTGCGACCTGCAAATGATAGAGGTTGAGGATGAGCAGGCTCCGGAAACCCTGAGCCCGGCGCAGGAGGAACAAATAAAAAAGAAGGAAGCCGCAAAAATAACAGGTAAATTGAAAGAGGGTACGTACCTGATCGTGCTTGATGTAAAAGGGGAGAAGAAAAGTTCCGAAGGCTTGGCTTCTGCTATGCAGACTTGCTTTACCAACGGCAGGTCCAACATTTCATTCGTTATCGGAGGTTCATTGGGTCTCGATTCCGACCTCGTCAAAAAAGCGGATTTAAGACTTTCTTTATCTGAAATGACCTTTCCTCACCAATTAACCCGCCTGATCCTTCTGGAGCAAATATTCCGGGCATTCAAGATTATTAACGGTGAGACGTATCACAAATGAGTAAATCTTGGACTCCATGTGGCAGTGGGGAGAAGAGTATAAAATAAAGACATGTGAAAATTAGAGTTACTCTTTTTCATGGCTTGCATTTTGTGTATTGCATCAAATGCTCATGTAATACTCAAAACTGCGGTATAACATACGTTTTCTCTGCGGTAAAATTAGAGTGAAATTATCTGTTGGCGGAGGTGAAGTAACCTAATATGATCAGAAACTTTTTCGATTACCAGAAATATGTCTTTAGGATTAAAAAAAAGGATACAATTGTTTTACTGACAGATGTTTTTTTGTTTGTTCTTTCGGTGTTTGCGTTAATGAATGATTGGAGTAGATTGACAGGTAACCTTAAGAATAATTGGAGTACAATGTTAATTATTATTGGAGTAATTTTAAAATTCTCTTATGATGTTTATAAAATGGCAGATGAATTAAAAGGGAGTTTCAATTTGAAGTATGGGAAGCTGGTGCCTGGAGAATTTGATTTGAATACCTTAAAGGTTGACCCAGCAGATAATGAAAAGTATCAATATGAAATTCTAAAATGCAGTATTGATGGGATATCTGAAGAATGTGTAATGAATTCAAAAATAATAGATCAGCATTTGATTACTAACCAGATCAGATTGAATGTGGTAAAAAGCAAAGAGAAACAAATATTTGAATTTATCAGGGATAATTCCACAACTTTACTGCCGTTTTTGCAATGGCAGTACCGATATTCAAACTTGTATGGCAAAATGTTTTTTAACGAGCAAAAGCTGTGTTTGTCCAAAGACATTGATATAAAGGGGAATATTGCATCCTGTCATAGGGGATCGTACTATGATACCTACTTGACAAATATTATTTGTGGAAGTCAGCTGAAATCCAATAAGGATGATTCAATTATTTCAAGTGTGGAAGATTATCTTCCAATCAAGCTGCGCAATGAAGAAATATATATAAAAGATATTACAAGTTCCATTATGAATAACGAGATAGGCATCTCTACATTAGCTGTTACATCTGACAATTATCTGGTTCTCTGGACGCAGAACAGGATGGCACAGGCAAGTAACGGATTGCTTGTGCCGACAGGCAGCGGTTCATGTGACTGGAAAGATAAAACGAGTGATAACTTCGGGGATGTAATAATTGGTGCAATGAAGCGGGAGCTATGGGAGGAGAGCGGGAGAAAGCATATAAGCAAATATCATTCGGAGATAGGGAAAACAATCATTTTAGGACATTTCAAATGGGTGAACAAAGCTGGAAAGCCTGAATTTGTAGGATTGACAAAAGTGAATTCTGATCTGGCATCTTTTGTTGAGAATAAAAGGGAAGTCTATAAAAGGGTAGAGTACCATATTAACCGTATAGAGGACATCAAAAGGTTAATCGGGGAGATCACAAGCGGCGGAAATATTTCTGTACCGTTATATATGAATCTTCTGTGTCTTGAGAGATATTATGACGACCATAAGGAAAAGCTGGCTGAGTTCATAGGAATTTAACGAGGTAAAGGTGTTCCCCGCTTCTACAAGTGGCGGATACCGATTCGTTTTTCAGGCGGCAGGCATATCTCCCGCCCCCGGAAGCATGGGCGACAAGCCCTGCTGAAACACAGCAGCGGCAAGAATGTGTTTCCATAACCGGAACATTTTATTACCACTGCGCAAAAAGCAATGTGCAGGCATACTTTAAGATAATACCTGTAGGAGTGAGCCCATTAAGCTATTTTCAGGAGTGAACCTGATATGTAATTTAAAACAGCAAGTGATTTTTTGAAGGGTGGAATGGGTTTGCAGACATAGCCTTTATCATTGCTGAAGTAAGTAAGAATATATCCGACATATTTGTGCAAGAGTTGTCGGACAGACATTTCTCATCTCGTATAAACTTAATATCGAAAGGTTGGAATGTATGGAATGGCTTGAGCGGATCAATGGAGCACTGGAATACATGGAAAATAATCTTGATAACGAGATAGATTATTCGAAAGCAGCTCGCGCTGCGTGTTGTTCCGAATATCATTTTTCAAGGATGTTTTCTTCCATAGCAGGAATATCCCTTTCCGAATATATCAGGCGCAGAAGATTGACACTTGCTGCTTTTGATATTCAAAAAAGTGATATTCGCATCATTGATGCCGCGGTTAAATATGGATATGAATCTGCCGACTCCTTTTCACGGGCTTTTCAAAAGCTGCATGGTATTAAACCGTCTGATGCCCGTAATAAAGGGGTTCAATTAAAAGCCTTTCCCAGGATTTCCTTTCAAATCTCAATAAAAGGAGATATGGAAATGGAGTACAGAATTGAAAATCTTGATTTTGAATTAAGAATCGCAGGAAAAAGAAAAAAGGTAAAAACGGGCAGGGCATTTAAAACCATTCCTACGCTTTGGAGCAACGCAAAAGAAGAAGGATTTATGCAAACACTCATTGACATGTCATGGGAAAATCCGAAATGTAAGGTGGAAGGTGTGCTGGGCGTCTGTGGAAAAGAAGCGGACATTACAGAAGAAGAATTTGATTACTTCATGGGAGTAAGATATGACAAAGAAGTCCCGGAGGGTATGGAGATTCTTATACTCCCAGCAAGCTCATGGGCAGTTTTCCCGAATGTTACCGATGCATGGAAGCGTTTGTATTCTGAATGGGTTCCAACTTCGGGATATGAGCTGGCCAATTTACCCTGCATCGAGTGCTTTTTCGGACCCGGTCATAAGCCAAGACATGAATTGTGGGTACCGATTATTACCAACCACCTGAATACTGCTATCTGATTAAGAAGAGGCAAAGAGGGCAAAGAGGAGAAAGAGGGCAAAGGGGGCAAAGAGGGGACGGTTCTTGCTTTGAATGATATATGGAATATACAAAGCAAGAACCGTCCCCTCTTTGGAGAGCCACACAGGCGTGAAGGCAAAAGTGAACCTCTTAATGCTTGTGTTTAAATACAGTTACCCTTGAAAAATCAGCTTTATTGAACTGATAAACACAAAGTGTAAAGAAAATGACACAAATGGCCGAAATGATCAAGAGTCCGGTATTCGGAGTAATGACGAACCCATTGACATCAAACGCCACCCCTGCTTTTATCAATGCGGAAGAAGGCAGTGCTTCCATCTTCAAGGCAAGAAATCTGAATATTGCAGTAGTATAGGTTAAGGGGTTGATGTAAACTATGGGGCGTAGAAAGCCCGGCATGACGGTTGTTGGGATATAAGCTCCCGACAGGAACGTCAGCGGCATGACCACCACGGATATCATGATCTGAAAAGTGGTGGAATTCTTCGCTAGTGTTGCCAGATATAACCCCATGGAGCCAAAGGTGACACCAACCAGGACCATAACCCCGAGCATTTCAATCAAATGAAGGAAATCAACGTTAAGTCCCATGAACAATCCAACAATAACAACGATCAGGCCTTGCAGCAGGGCTAAAATCGAGGAAGAGAGGATCTGACCGATCGATATTTGCCATCGTGTGATTGGAGAGACGATGATTTCTTTCATAAATCCACTCGATATATCTTCCAGCGTACTCATGGAATTATTTAAAGCCGCCTGAAAAACGGTCATGATAATGATGCCTGAGATCAGGTAGTTCATTGGCTGGTCTATGCCGGTAGCTGTTGACTTCATGACGAAAGAGAATATGAATAAGAAGAAAACCGACATGAAAATGGTAAAGAAAAACCTCATCTTGTCTCTTGAAAAATTGGTTAAATTTCTGATTAAAATAGCTTTTATCGCTCTCATTATGCCCTGATCTCCTTTCCGGTTATCGCCAAAAATACTTCGTTAAGTGTGCCCTTGCTGATTTCACAATCAGAGATGGATGTTCTGAACTCAGAAACAATATCCAAAGCCTGGCGGAGCTCTGTCGGGAAAATAGTAAATAATTCTTCTCCAAACTTATATTTGATGGACTGTTCCTTTAAATATTGTGTCAATGCTTCCTGCTGAGTGGTTTTCACCCTCATTATTTCAGAGGTGTGCTGCTTTTTCAGATTGAAAGGCGTATCAAAAGCCACTATTTTGCCATGGTCCATGATTGCTACCTTGTCGCATATTTCAGCTTCATCCATATAGTGGGTGGTGAGAAAAATGGTGATATTCCTTTGCTTTTGAAGTTTGTATATATACTCCCATATGTTGGCTCTCGTCTGAGGATCAAGACCCGCAGTGGGTTCATCCAGAAACAGCACTTTGGGATAATGGACAAGACCCCGGGCTATCTCAACTCTTCTCTTCATTCCACCGGAAAGGCCGTTGACGCTGGCTTTCTTCCATTCTTTCAGATCGACAAGGTCGAGGACAAAAGAAATTCTTTCCTTCACTTCATTTTGAGGGACATGATAAAAATCGCAATGCAGCTTTAAATTTTCTTCAACTGTAAGTTTCCCGTCCAGCGTGGATTCCTGGAACACGATTCCGATATCATTTCTTACCCGCGCTTTGTGCTCTGCTACATCATTCCCGTTAATTTTCAAATCCCCATCCGTCTTCTCAAGGATGGTGCAAAGAGTGTTGATCGTTGTACTTTTCCCTGCTCCGTTGGGACCGAGAAAGGCGAATACCGTTCCCTCCTCTACATGAAAGGAAATGTTATCTACAGCGGTAAAATCGCCATATTTTTTTGTATAGTTTTTAACTTCTATAATGTTGTTTGCCATTTTGAAACCTCCTGTTTTTTATTTCACATGAGGAGAGTATAATTTATGAGTTTAAACTCTTCATAAAGTAATTTTAAAAATTTTCTAAAGAATCTTTAATAATTTTAAAAATAATTTTAGAAATCTTTATGGAATTTTTAAAAATGCTTTATTTCAAGTTTAAACCCATGCTTTATACTGGCTTCATGATATAAAAACGATTAGTGCGGAAAGATGATATAATCTAAATTGAAAAGTATTGCATGGAACGGATGTGGTCAAATGGCAAGACCGAATGATTTTCAAGGAAAGTTTAGCGAATACCGAAAGGAAGAACATAAGCGGCATGAGGAATTTCGCAGGCTGCATACCGAATATGACATCAAGCAAAAGGAACTGCGCCGGCAGCAGCATGAACTAGAAAGGAATTTCAGAGAATCTTTCAGCAATAGCAGGGAATCCCAGCAGGATTTACACGAGATGCATGCGGAATTTCACCGGCAGCGTGAAGAGCTGGACAAGCAGTTTAAGGAATTGCGCAGGAACATGACGGAGTTTTACAGGCTTCACAGACATGCCAGACTTTCTCCGCCCATTATCGTCCTGTTCAACCTTTTAATATGGTATTTGGTTTTCAGATATATCGGTATACGGGAAATCAGCATTGTTTTTGCCATACTGTTAAGCCTGGGGGGGTTCTTCGAATTCTTTTTCCTTCGTAAGATTGAAAGCAGGATATTGACGCCGATAGACAAACTAAGAAATGGTGTAGAGGAAATTTCAAAAGGGAATTACAATATTAAAATAGAGAATAGTAGTAAGAGCCAAATCAGTCTCCTTGTGGACTCTTTTAATGAAATGGCCCGCAAACTCCAGGAGAGTGAGAAGATCCAGGCGGAATATGAAGAAAACAGGAGGACCCTTATCGCCAATATATCGCATGATCTGAAGACTCCGATTACATCCATACAGGGGTATATCGAAGCAATCACTGAAGGAGATGCGGTATCTCCGGAAAATAGAAACAAATATTTTAAAATAATATACAATAATATAACGTATATGAATAAACTGATTGATGACCTTTTTCTTTTTTCCAAACTGGATATGCTGAAGCTGGAGTTTCAGTTCGTGAATGTCACAGTCCGGCCTTTTGTCAATGATTTAATGGAGGAATTCAAATTAGAATTCGAGGAAAAAAACATTTCATTCGAGTATGAAGATCATATGGAAAATGATTGCAGTTTTAATGTCGATAGAAAAAGGCTTCATCAGGTATTCAGAAATATCATTGGAAATGCTGTAAAATATGGACCGGAACAAAACCTGTGCATAAAAGCCGAATTATTCAGGCTGGAGGAGTTCATTTACATTGATATTAAGGATAACGGTCCGGGGATATCCAAGGAGAAGTTGCCACACATATTTGAGCGGTTCTACCGTATAGATACCGAAAGGACAAAAGACTTCATGAGTACTGGCCTTGGACTGGCTATAGCAAAAGAATTGGTGGAAGCTCATGGAGGAAGGATTCTTGTTAAAAGCATCGAAAGTGAAGGGACTTGCTTTACTGTGATGCTGCCGGTTTCATGACATATTTTGCTGTAGGAAGGAGAGGTGCTTATGAATTGCATTTTAATTATAGAGGATGATATCAATATTGCTGAATTGGAAAGAGACTATCTGAAGTTGAACGGGTTTAAAGCCGATATCGTTCAGGATGGGGTACTGGGACTGCAGAAGGCGGTCTCAGGTGCATATGATCTGATCATTGTGGACCTGATGCTGCCTAATATGAATGGATATGAAATCATCAGGGAAGTAAGAAAAAAACTTGAAATCCCGGTAATCATGATATCGGCGAAGAACGAGGATATTGACAAAATCAGGGGCCTGGATTATGGGGCGGATGATTATCTGACGAAACCTTTCAGCCCGGCTGAGCTTGTTGCCAGGGTCAAATCCCATATGAAGCGGTATGACAGGTTGAAAGGGAATAACTTCTCCAGCGAGATTCTTGTGCATGGCGGCATGGAAATTAATGCAGCGGCACATAAAGTCTTTGTGAACGGCAAAGAAGTACAGATGACCACAAAGGAATATGAACTTTTATTTTTTTTGGCTTCCAACCCGAATATTGTTTTTACCAAGGAACAGCTCTTTGATTCCATCTGGGGAGAGGAGTATTACGGCGAGACTGCCACTGTTCCCGTACACATTCAAAAAATCAGGAAAAAGATAGAAAAGGATCCCGCCAATCCGGAATTTATTGAAACGCTTTGGGGAACGGGCTACAGATTCAATTCATTGTAGGTTTTATGTGATGTGATAATCTGCATTGTTCCGATTCTAATAAGGAAAATATGAAATTTTTAAAACTTAGTCAAAGGAAACAAAGGTATTTATAACAGATTGCAACCAGTGGTTGTCAAATCCGTTATTCCCGGTTGGTGGAAACCCAGGAATTATTCCTGTATGATGGGATTTAGGAGGGTGATGAAAATGAAGTTTCAAGACAAATTACTAACGTTAAGAAAAGAAAAAGAAATGTCTCAGGAAAATCTGGCGGAAAGAATCGGGGTATCAAGACAGGCTGTTGCAAAATGGGAAGCGGGTCAGTCCTGTCCGGATATGGAAAAACTGATTGCCCTGAGTGACTTCTTTGGAATAAGTATGGACAGACTTGTTAAAGACTTCAATGATGAGGAATGCGCCTATCAATATACCAAACTGCCTTACATCTATAATGAAAAAGCAATTGAATTCCTACGCCGTGCGAAAAGAAACTGTTATGCAGGCCATGGGGGAGAAAGCATTCCTTCGAGACCAAAATCGCATGACTTGAGTTATGAAGAAAATAATCTCAAGTATATTGATACCTATCTGGGCGGAGAAAAGTTCGCCGGGGAAGAAGCAATGTGGTGTGATGAGGTTCCCTTCTGGTCAATGAATTATACCGGCCGTGTCCTTGATGGCGGATTTTCGGGAGATTTTCTTAAAGAGTGTTTACTCCTGGTCCCTAACGAATTTCCCTACCGGGGACCTTTGGTATACCGGAAGGGCGAATATACCTATCATTGCGTTGTAAATGGAGAGTTTGAATGGTTTAGCGGATATGAGGAAATTTTCCTCAAGGATACAAAAGTATATGAATGCATGTTTCACGGAGGCTGCGTAAAATAAATCTGAAAGCACCTGGCAGCGTAATCATAAAGGGTATAGCACGGATGGATTTACCGGGTCCTTTTTCATGAGAAAATTGGCAGGGGACATTATTGCCCAATGGCCTGTAACCGTGATTCGTGTTATAATTAGGGCATACGTATCAGATTATTATTTATCCGCTAAGTGATAGGAAAGCTTTAGGAGCATATAGCGTTTCAAAACGAGTATAATGAATATGTGGGAACAAATAGCCTGTTGCTGTGGGCTCCATACTTTATTCTAGGGTGGTATTTATGTTCAATGTCAGTGAAATGGTAGGCGCTGTGGGCGGCAAATTAGCTGCAGGCGATGTTGAAAAGCAATTCTGCAGTTTTTCGAAGGATACCCGGACAATTAAAAATGGAGATTTCTATATCCCTCTCATCGGTGAACAGTTCGACGGCCACGATTACATACCTGATGCAATACAAAAAGGAGCCTCCGGGTTCTTCCTTTCCAGAAAATATCCCGGACAAGTGGAAATGATTGAGAAAGCAAGGAGCCTGGACAGTGGAGTAGTCATCATTGAAGTCGATAATACTCTTTTGGCGCTGCAGGAATTGGCCGGATATAACAGAAATAAAAAAAATCAGGTCAAATTGATCGCTGTAACCGGAAGCGTTGGTAAGACCAGTACAAAAGAAATGATACATAGTGTATTGGATAAAGGCTTCCATGTTATAAAAACAGAAGGCAATTTGAACAATGAAATTGGACTGCCCCTTACTTTGCTGAGGCTGGATGATGAAGAGGTCTGCGTTGCAGAAATGGGTATGAGCAGCTTCGGGGAGATCAGCCTGTTGTCTAAACTGGCAAAGCCCGATATTGCAGTAATTACGAATATTGGCGTCGCACATATCGGAATTCTGGGCTCGCAGGAGAATATTTTCAAAGCGAAACTGGAGATTCTGGAGGGCCTGAAGGAAAATGGAACGTTAATTGTCAATGGGGATGATCCTTTCTTAAAAACACTGGAATCCAGTGATCGTCTGAAGGTAATCAAATACGGCATTGAAAATCCGGAGGTGGATATCAAGGCATCTGACGTGTCCAATGAAAAAGCATCCTCGGCCTTCCATGTCGATCATAAAGAATACATCTTGAACTGTATAGGCAGGCACAATATTTATAACGCGTTATGTGCGATGGCAGTCGCCAGAGAACTGGGCCTTCAGGAAAATCAGATCGTTGAAGGATACAGGGATTACAAAAACGAAAACATGAGAATGCAGCAGGTATATTTGAAGAAGGACATCCTGCTGATCAATGATGCATACAATGCCAATTATGATTCCATGAAAGCCGGAATAGAAGCGGTCGGAGCATTGCAAGCCAAAAGGAAGATCCTTATGCTGGGCGACATGTATGAATTGGGTGAATATTCTGCGGATCTTCACCGGAAGACAGGTGAACTGTTAGCCGGAGAAAAGCCGGATTTATTGATTACCTGCGGGAAAGATGCTGTTGAGATTTCCAATGCGGCAAAAAGTGGTTCAATGTATCCGGTGTACCATTTTAACGATAAGAAGGATGCAATCGGTAAACTGAAAGAGGTCGTCAGTGAAGGGGATTTGATTTATTTCAAGGCATCCAGAGGGATGAAATTCGAAGAGATTGCAAATGCGGTAATCGAATTCATCGGCAGAAAATAATAGTAATCAGGGGAGTATACCATGAAAAAGTTATTGGTTGTTTTCGGGGGGCAATCCTCGGAACATGAAATATCCTGCATATCGGCAGGGAACGTTCTGGAAAACGTCGATACGGGTAAATATCATGTCACCAGAGCAGGAATCAGTGAGGCTGGAGAGTGGTTTGAATTTAAAGGTTCCAACAAGAGTGTGAAATCGAATGAATGGCTGAAAGAGAAAGAGAACCTGGCAGAGATAAAAGATATTATGGGATTGATAAAAGGCCATGATGTTGCATTTCCGGTGCTGCACGGGAAATATGGCGAAGATGGCACCATCCAGGGATTGTTTGAACTATGTGGGGTGAAATATGTCGGGTGCGGCGTATTGGCTTCATCTGTCGGAATGGATAAGGAGTATACAAAGATCCTTGCTGGAATCCATTCTGTGCCGGTCGTGCCTTACCAGGCATTTGCCAGGGGTCAGGAAGTGGCAGTGGACAAAAACATCGTCGGGGAGTATCCTCTAATCATAAAGCCGTGCAATGCAGGTTCTTCCTATGGCATAACGAAGGTCAGCAATCAAGTGGACCTTATGAAAGCAGTCAGGCTGGCATTTGAATACGATCAAAAGCTTCTGATTGAGAAATTCATACCGGCAAGGGAAATAGAATGCGCGGTTTTGGGCAATATGGAGCTAATCGTCTCTGAGCCCGGCGAAATACTGTCTGCAAATGAATTATATGATTTCGATGCAAAATATAATAATCAGAAATCCAGGACGGAAATTCCTGCAAACCTGTCAAAAGAGCAGATTGATAAAATCAAAGCTTATGCGGAAAAGATCTTCAGGGGCATTAATGGAAGAGGATTGAGCAGGGTGGATTTCTTCATTTCAAAAGAGAATGGCGAAATTTATTTCAATGAGGTAAATACGCTTCCGGGCTTTACGGACATCAGTATGTATCCCAAAATGATGGAGTACTCAGGATTCAGCTACAGTGAACTGATAGACAGACTTATTGAACTGGCCTGTATGTGAGATTGTTCTCCAGATAGGATGAATATTTTTGATATCTAAAGAATATCTATAATTATTCTTTAGCTGGAAATAGTTGAACATCATATGATATTCTTCTTCTAGCATAGATTTGTTTGTAGAAATGGATCATGGAAAGAAGGGAATAAAAGTATGGCGTCAAAAACACATAGGGGTAAAACTTTATTGAAGGTACCGTCACATGGCAGAGGTACATGTCCTGTATGCAAAGCTACAAGAATCAAAGTTCTGTATGAGATAATTGCAGGAGATGGAAGTAAAATAAATGTTTGCAAGAGATGTCAGCATAAGAAGGTTGCATCGGCTGCCAATCTGTAATGCAAAACAATTGAAATGACTTGATTACCCCAATGGTATATAGTGGGACAGCATCCGGAAGGAAGCTGTCCCACTGTTTGTGGGAAATTATTGTACGATATAACGAGGCTAAAATGTCCCCCACGTTTGTACGGTGGATTGCTGTTGTGTTTGTGATTACTCATGTTCACTTTGGCGCAGAAGCCTGGCTGAAAGGGCTCATTGTTGCAATTGTGATGGCATTGCCTGTTATTATTCTGGTTTTAAAACCGATGCGAAATCAGTGCCGCCTATTCTGGTGATGTGTGCTGTACTGGGAAGTCTGGTCGGGTTCGTCGTTGAAAGAATTGTAAAATAGAATTGTCATACAGCCTCTGCCTCTCAGACATACGAACCATTATTCAGTATAAATATACTGGATAAAAAAATCCAAATAAAGATGTCCAGGGGCAATGAAGGGGGAGGTAGGATGAAAACTTTTTTGAAGATCATATTATTGGTAGTGGCAGTGATCGTGCTGGTAGCTGCCGGCGGAATATTTTACATTACCAGAGGGCTCAATACGGGAGCGAAGGTAGAAATAAACAAGGTTGATCTGACAACGGTCAAAGATGGCGTCTATGATGGCAAGTACAGCTCCGGCAGGTGGACCAATGAATTGAATGTTATTGTGAAAGACCACAAGATAACTGATATAAAAGTAATCAAGGACGTTACTTTTTCCAATGCAGCATCTGCACAACAGCTTTTCGATAAAGTGATTGAAAAGCAGGAAATAGATGTTGACACTGTTTCAGGTGCAACAGTAACGAGTAAAGCTTATCAGAAGTCTATTGAAAATGCGTTGAGCAAATAAGACTATATGAAAAACAAAAAGCCTTCCGGTAAAGCACAACCTGCGGGAAAGTCTGCGGATGCATCATTGAGTAAATTAAAGGGGCTGTCTCAAAACTAGAACTTTTGGGACAGCCTTTTTTGACAAAAAACACAAAAGACGGATTTCGAGAATCCGCCAATGTATAAAAAGGATGCCCCAGACCTATTTTACTTGTTTAACGACAGACCCTTTGTATCTCATGGAATGTTGCTTCCCGTCCGGTTATGGATGAAATGGAATTGTAATACTGGCAATGGAACGCAAGCTGAAAACTACCCGTCTAATAATACATCTGCAGATTACATAAAATAATGACAAGGGTGGGAAATGAAATGAAAAGAATATTAATTGCAATTATAGTTATTGTCGCCGTCTTGTCCATGAATGCGGCAGCGTTGGCTCAGGACAGCCCGAGTATTGTATCGAAGGCACCGGTTTTCAGCGATATTTCCGGGCACTGGGCGGAAGATTCCATAAACCGGATCGCAGATCAAACGATGTTCAACAGTAATGACGGCAAATTCCAGCCGGACAAGTCGATTGCCAGAAGTGAATTTGTATTGATGCTGCACAAGGTTCTTGACATTCAGATCAATTACTTTAAGGCGACGGATATCAAGGAATTCTTCAGTGACGTGAAGAATGAGGACCCCTATGCATCGGCTCTGTACGATCTGGCAACCACGAATATCGTGGATGATAAAGGTAAATTTAAACCTGATGACCTGTTGACACGTGAAGAAATGGTGCATTTCCTGATAAATGCATATAAATATAAAATGGGTGATCAATTCAAGCAGATAAAACTGTCCTCCATTCCATTTATTGATCAGGATAAAATCAATCCGGTCTATAGTGGTGAAATTACAAGAGCAGAGCATGATGGGCTGATTAAAAGACCGGCTGACGGGAAATTCCATCCCCGGGATCCTGCATCAAGGGCACAGGCGGTAACGGTTTCTGACAGGCTTTTACGCCTGGTGGAGAATGAGCAGTCCAAGGTTCAGGTCACACCCTCGGCAGAACTTAAGGATGGCGTGGTTCATATGAAGCTTACAATAACGAACAACTTGGCTTCGAAAGTAATTATTAATCACAGTTCAGGGCAGAAATACGACTTTATACTGCTTGACGCCGGCAGGAACAGTCTGTATAGCTGGTCGACTGATAAAATGTTTGCCATGGCATTGACACAGACAGTGGTTGAACCGGGAAAATCAGTGGAATTCAAAGAGGACGTGGGCATGGACCAATATGGCGGAGCCAAAGTGAAAGCTGTATATATGAAGGCATCTATCACCGGTACTTCTGAAAGCTTCCATATAAACACCGCCGGATATGAAACGACAATAAAGTAAGCCATTACGGCGGGCTTTGGCTTTTTATCCGCTATATCAGCCATTCACCGCGCGCTGTTAAAATGACTTTACCCCCGACATTTATATCAAATAGCTTACCGGATTTGTTCGCACATATCTTCAGGAGGGAAGGGCGCCCCATTTCATAGCCCTGTTCCACGTCATACTGCAGTCGTGCGCTGCTGAAGTAATCATGCTCCAGGAGATATGCTGCGAGATTTCCGTTGGCGCTTCCGGTTGCCGCATCCTCGGGGTAGCCTGTATCAACTGTAAAAACCCGGACATTTAATGTATTTTCTGAATGATAGGTCTGATCGGTGAAAACCAACAGGATATCTTTAAGCCCCTCCTTCAAAAAACGTGAATATCGGTCGTGATGGATGCGGCATCTCTTCACTGCATCCAGGGTATTGAGCGGTACAATGACTGAGGCCAGGCCGGTACTTGCTTCCTGGACCGGGAAACGCTTGTCGATATCATTTACCGTGATGCCCAGAATTTCCGCAATCGTATCCAGGCCAACGCACTGGCCGAAATGCGGTTGATTCTGCTTCATCCAGAGGTTTCCCTCCTTATCGGGGATGACAGGTATTTGTCCTGCTTTCAGATTCAGATTGATTTTCTCAGATCGGCTATCCTCTATTTCAGTGCGGATGATATAAGCTGTTCCCAGCGTCGGATGTCCGGCAAAAGGGACCTCATAGTCCGGTGTGAAGATTCTGACGTCATAACCCCCGTCTTCTTTTTTCCCCGAAAGGATGAACGAGGTCTCAGCAAAATTTGTTTCATGTGCGATATTCTGCATTTCTGTACCTGAAAGGCCACCTGCATTCGTAAATACAGCCAACTGATTCCCTTGGTATTTATGCTCCGCAAATACATCAACGAGGTAAAAAGACAGCTTGTCCAACATCCAACACATCCTTCCTGATAAAGCAGGCCATTCAGGCCGCAAACTGTTTCAGTCCAAAAGTTCCCTGTACAAATCGTTATTTAAATATTACTTGAACCGGTAAATGATTGCAACGGTTAGATATTGATTAAAGGGTCCGGACCGGGGTATATAAAACACATACAGTTTCACAGAATAGGAATACAGGCTGCTGTAACAGAAGTAGAACTTGTTGAAAGGAGACATTGTATGCAGGAATTCTATATCAATCTCTACAGGGATTTCCTGAGACAACAGTTCGGAACGACCTTTGTCATCATCACACATGACAGAAGGATTGCAGAAAAGGCTGACAGGATCATAGAGATCAGGGATGGTCGTATCAATCTGGACATATCCGGATAATCAGGGCACATTAATTACAATGCACCGGAATAGACCCCATAAAAACGGTACATCAGTAAAGTGCTGTTTTTATGAGAACTGGCAGAATATGAAAAACAGTATAAACGGCAAATTTGGACATCATATGTACATATCCCGGATTAATAATCGAGAGGTGTTACTATGAAAAAGAAATTGTTCAATATTGCCGTTTTTTTTATAATCTTTTTATCAGGCTGCGGTTCGGCCTCCAACAATCCTGCACCGAGACAGCAGGGCTATGAAGTCACCGGGCGCCAGGTTGACGTTATTCCAGGTGCGACTGGAGACAATGATACCGGAATAACGGTACTGAATGTAAAAAAGACTGTCAAGGCGGGTGAAAAGGGCAGCCTATCCATTCAGGGTGTTCCGAATACCAGCTATGTTGTAACTGCAAACTATAATAATTCGCTTGGCGCGATGACGGCATCAGCAGCGAAACGTGCCGGAAATGACGGTAAAGTCAGCTGGGACTGGAACGTGAAAGGGGATACCCTGCCCGGTACTTACAAATTGCTTGTATCCGGCGGTGGAAAGATGATCACATCTTCCTATACCGTAACACGATAAGATTGTCCGGAACGGAGCCGATTGTAAAAAGAGTATTGCTATAATTTAGCTTAAATAATTCCCTGTAATCTTGCAATTCAAATTTGTCTGCATTATAATAGAACGTATGTTCAGCGCTGCTGTGTGGAGATACTGCCTGGCCTGAACCTTCCAACCGCCTGCGATTGTGTGTGGAGGTTCGGAAATATCGCAGGTTGACGGATTCTGTAAATTAAAGGATAATGTAAGTACAAGAGATGGGAAGAGGTAGAATATATGGATGAATTTAAAAAGCCCTACGAATATTTCGAGGAAAAAGGTGTTGGAGGCATACTGCTGGTTCTCTTTTTTATGCTGATATCAGTTGAGCCGTTTATGGGTATCCTTTCCATCGCGTTAGGAAATAATGCGTTTCCTAATTTTAAAATATTTTTACCGGTGTTTGTCACTTTATCAGTAGTTTATATCATTTATTCACTGCTTTCAGGAATCTTCCTGAAGAAGCTGTACAGTTTCGCAATTGCCTCTTTAAAAGTGTTTCTGGTTTATAGACTAATTTATCTGGTGCCGGTTCTCATCATCAGTATGCGGTATCAGATTGACACCATACCATATGCAAAAACATATGGCCAATATCAGGTTGCTTATAACAGTATCATATCATCATTTTGGATTAGTATTTTGTATGCGTTTATTTTTAGTATTGGATGGTATATTTATCTTGTTAAGTCCAAAAAAGTACAGGAGTTATTCCCCAAAAAAAGAACCGGTCAACAGGTTAACCATTCAGTAGGTTAATCACTCAATAGAATAAGAATACTCCGTGAAAAGTTTGGAATAATAGTACCATGAATGACTGGCATCAGTTATTTCAATCTATTCCGGGAGCAGTCAATGCTTTTTATCACCATAAAAAAATTCAGATTGGAAGTCATTACAGCACTGGCAGTTATTGCGATCCTGTCTCTTTTACTAATGCCACGCCCAATCACAGGAGTCGCAGACAATGGTGATTTTGCAAGAATAATGAATTCCACGGGGCTTTCCTATCTTACAAATGACCGGGAGGAACAATATTTCGGCTATGTGAACAGGCTCTACCATGTAGGCAATATCATCCCTCTCGGGGGAAAATACCTTTCGACACAGATTCCGTTGGTACTGCTGGCAGTTTACCTGAGCAAAGTGCTATCCGGAACGGCATTTTTCGATATTAGAATCCTTGGAGCGATTTATATACTTATCCTTGCAGTTGCAGCCTTTTTAACCATAGCCTGTCTCAGGAGACGAGCGGGCTTTGTCAGCTTTTTCTCTGTATTGGCGGTCATTCCGGTTTTCTGCGATATAGGATACACAGCATACTTCAATTCATTATATGGTGAACCCGTAACATTCACCTTTCTGCTGCTGTTGGCGGGAACGGCGTTATATTTCGCACGGGAGGAGAAACCTGCTGTATGGATGCTCTCGGTGTTCGGGACGGCAGCTTTTTTCTTTTCCGGCGCCAAGGTACAAAACGTTCCTGCCGGTCTGCTTCTGGCACTGCTTTGTGTCAGGCTCGTCCGGCTCAGGAAGGATGCAATGTGGCGAAGGGTTGCTATTTTCATAGCGGTGATGGTAATGTTTGTGTCGGTGGGCTGTTATTTGGGGGTGTCAAAGGAGATCAGAACCTGCAATAAATACCAGTCGGTCTTCTATGGCATTCTGCGGCATTCGCCGGATCCCGCCGGGGATTTGCAGGAATTGGGACTGGATCCCTCGCTGGAGATTCTGGCAGACACCAACTATTTCATGGAAAGTTACCCGATGGATATAAGGTCGCAGGAGTTTAAGAAAATGATCTATGACCATGTCAATTATACCAAAGTAGCCGCCTTTTATCTTCGACATACGGCACGCTTTCTGCAAAAGCTCGTTTTTGCGGCGGAAAATGGATTTCAACTAAAGCAGAGCTTTGGCAATTTTGAGAAATATCCAGGTATTCATTATATGCAAACCAGTCATGCTTTGAGTTTTTGGAGTGATTTTAAAATGAACGTGCTTCCGCACACTTTACTCTTCCTGTTTATTTTTTATGCAGTAGTTTTTCTGGTACTTGTCTATGAGTACTGCAGGTCCGAAAATGCCGGAAAGCGCTTTCTGGTTGAATTCTTCGGATTTGTAGCGATAACGGGCATCATTCAATTCATCATGCCGATCATTGCGGATGGTGAAGCAGACCTGAGCAAACACCTTTTTCTGTTTGACGTCAGCTTTGATATGCTGTTTTCATCAGGATTGATGTATATCGCATTGAAAGCCCTTGCTGCAGTCCGGTATTTTAAAAGCCGCAGAATTGCGGCAAAACTGCAGACGGAATAGGAGATAGCAAATAGCAAATATAAATATTGAAATATCAAAGATACTAAATAATGAATAAGATCTATTGAATACCGAATAGCGAATACCGAATACCGAATAGCGAATACCAACTGG
This sequence comes from Bacillota bacterium, assembly GCA_023399355.1. Classification (GTDB taxonomy): domain Bacteria; phylum Bacillota; class Clostridia; order Acetivibrionales; family DTU013; genus UBA1305. The sequence goes on from JAEWQC010000049.1 coordinate 47,506, forward strand.
CGACTATTGAAATAATCTGAAAAAAATTGAAACAGGGATTGTATTTTTTCTCACATGGAATTAAAATAGATATGTAATCGATTACATTTGATTACGTATCTATTTTGGTATATCCCATTATTAGCATGCATATTTTATTGTAACCCGTTACATTTTACTTAATGCCTTATAATCAACAGGAGAGTAACCATGACTGCATCAACCATACAGGATGTTGCAAAAGCTGCAGGTGTTTCCGTCGCCACCGTCTCCAGAGTATTGAACAAAAGCAATACCGTTACGGAAGCTACAAGGGAGGTGGTGCTCAATGCCATCAAGCAGCTGGATTACCGCCCGAATCTTCTTGGACGCAATCTGCGGAGAACGGAGACCAGGCTTATACTTGCCCTACTTCCTACGATTGCAAATCCCTTTTATTCACGGATTGTAAAGGGCATAGAAGATGTAGCCCATAAGAACGGTTACAATGTCTTGCTGTGCAATACCGATTCCGCAACAGACAGGGAGCAGCTCTATCTTGGATTGCTGAAGAACAGGCTGGCAGATGGTGTGATTTTAATGGCTCCGGAGATTGATGGAGAAGAACTGACATCGATCGGCTCTGATTTTCCGGTGGTACAATGCTGTGAATACAAGGAGGGCGCACAGGTATCTCTGGCACGTATCGACAACCACGCCGCGGCAAGGAAAGCTGCCAGGCATCTTATTTCTCTCGGACATCAAAAAATAGGAATGATCAGCAGCCACAATCATTTTTTGTCTACGCTGCGCAGGGAAGAAGGCTTCAAATCAGTTCTTGAAGAAGCGGGATTTCCTCTGATGGATCAATATATGGCATATGGGGACTACAGCTTTAAGAGCGGCCATCGTTCAGCATTAGGCTTATTGTCGCTGAAGGAGCGGCCAACGGCAATATTTGCGATTTCGGACATTATGGCTATTGGCGTTTTACGGGCCGCAAGGGAGAAGGGGATGAGGGTGCCTGAAGATGTGGCTGTTGTCGGTTTTGACAATATCAGCTTTACCTCCATGTGTGCCCCAATGCTGACGACCGTTTCGCAGCCCAAGTACGATCTTGGCTGTACGGCCATGGATCTGCTGCTTAAAACCATACGGGGGGAACTAAAAGATCCTGTGGAGATCGTATTGGAAAATGAACTGATCATAAGAGAATCCACGATCAGATCATAAATAATTTAGCAATAAAGATCTTACGCAGAACAAGAAGGGAAATTCTATAAGAAAACACAATGAAGGTCTTAAGTAAAACGATAATAAAAATATATAACAAAACAACAATGAAGGTCCTAAGTAAAACGATAATGAAAAATATGAGTAAAACAATAATGAGGATTATAAATGAAAACGAAAATGAAGATGATCTGAAAACAATAATAAAGACAGTAAACGGAAACATTTTAAATGGAGGAATTCTCATGAGAAGGTTAAAAGCTGGAATCATCGGCTGTGGGAATATCAGCGGAGTGTATCTTTCAAACTGCACAAAGCATTTTAAGGTACTGGAGATAGATGCGGTTGCCGACCTGGTACCGGAGAGGGCACGGGCAAAGGCTGCAGAATATGGTGTCCCAAGGTCTTTGACTGTGGAGGAGATGCTTGGGGATCCGCAGATTGAAATGATTATTAATCTGACTCTGCCGGCTGTACATGGGGATTTGTGTCTGAGAGTTCTTGATGCAGGTAAACATGTCTATGTTGAGAAACCGCTTTCCATCAAACGCGAGATGGGGGCAAGGGTGCTCGAACTGGCCAGGCAAAAAAATCTGCGTATTGGCGGAGCGCCGGATACCTTCCTTGGCGGAGGGCTGCAGACCTGTAGAAAACTCATAGATGAGGGCTGGATCGGCAGACCTGTTGCTGCTTCTGCATTTATGACGGGGCATGGGCCGGAGGGCTGGCATCCTGATCCGGAGTTCTTTTATAAAGAGGGCGCGGGCCCGATGCTGGATATGGGGCCTTATTATCTGACTGCACTGGTAGCCTTAATGGGCCCGGTCAGGAGAGCTTCGGGTTCTGCTGCGGTGAGCTTTGCGGAAAGAAAAGCCACTTCCAAAGAAAAATACGGGACGATGATAAAAGTAGAGGTGCCCACACACGTGTCAGCTTCCTTGGATTTTGAGAACGGTGCGCTTGCTACGCTGATCATAAGCTTTGATGTATGGGACTCCAAGCTCCCCCGTATTGAAATATACGGAAGCGAGGGCACAATGTGCCTGCCTGATCCGAATTTCTTCAACGGACCTGTCCTGATAAAAAGGCAGGATGCACAAGTCTGGAGTGAAATGCCGCTGACTTTTGGCTATACGGAAAATATGAGGGGCATCGGCGCCGCAGATATGGCTGCTGCCATCACAGGAGGAAGGCTGCACAGGGCAAATGGAGAAATGGCCTTTCATGTGCTTGACGTCATGCAGGGCATTATTGAATCTTCTGAACAAGGCAGCTACTATGCCCCCGTGAGTACCTGCAGCAGGCCGGAAGCTTTGGATGCAGGTTTTATCAGCGAGATCGGGGGCATTTGACGTGCAACACTTGTAAAGAAGGTCAGACAAATAGCGAGGTAAAAGATATCTCCCGCTTCTACAAGTGGCGGGTACCGGGCGGCGGGCAGATCTCCCGCCTTGTTGAAGCGCAGCGGCGGTAAGAATTCGTTTCTGTAACCAAAATATTTTCTTTGAGCCAATGCGCTATAAAATGACAATTTATTCATATGAAATTATAATTTGAGGAGGCATTTGAATGGAAACAGGGAAGAAAGTATTGAAGGTGGGGATTATTGGGTGCGGAGGTATCGGCACTACCAAGCATATGCCCAGTCTTTCGAAAATCAAGGAGGTCCAGTTGGTCGCTTTCTGCGATATACTTCCGGAACGGGCGCAGGATGCTGCCACAAAATTCGGAGCCGAAGGTGCAAAGGTTTATTCCGATTACCGGGAACTGCTTGGGGACAAATCCATTGATGTTGTACATGTGTGTACGCCGAACAAGTCTCATGCGGAAATATCCGTGGCTGCACTGGATTCCGGAAAACATGTCATGTGTGAAAAGCCGATGGCAAAGACAGCTGCGGATGCGCTCAGTATGTTAAAAGCCGCTGAACGCAGCGGTAAAAAGCTGACAATAGGGTATCAGAACCGTTTCAGATCCGATTCGCAATATCTTAAGAAGCTTTGCAGCGAAGGAGAACTGGGGGATATTTATTATGCAAAAGCCCATGCAATCCGGCGCAGAGCCGTACCGACCTGGGGTGTCTTCCTGAATGCGGAGGAACAGGGCGGAGGGCCGTTGATCGATATCGGCACGCATGCACTTGATTTAACGCTCTGGATGATGGACAATTACAAACCCAAAAGTGTTACGGGAAGTGTTTTCAGAAAGCTCGGTGACAGAAAAGATTCGGCAAATGCCTGGGGCTCCTGGGATCCGGAGAAGTTCACCGTGGAGGATTCTGCTTTCGGCTACATTACAATGGAAAACGGAGCGGCTATCATGCTGGAATCCAGTTGGGCGCTGAACATTGTACAGACAGGCGAGGCAAAGACAACCCTGTGCGGAACCGAAGCCGGTGCCGACATGACGGAAGGCCTCCGGATCAATGGTGAGAAATACGGCAGGCTATATGTCACAAAACCGGGGCTTGACATAGGCGGCGTGGATTTCTTCGAGGGTGAAAAGGAAAGTCCGGCCGATAAAGAAGCCAGAACGTGGATCGATTGTATTTTGGAGGACCGGGATGTTGTCGTCAAACCAGAACAGGCATATATTGTCACACAATTACTTGAGGCTATTTATGAGTCCGCCAGGATTGGCAAGGCGTTATATTTTAATAAGGATGGGAGTGTAGCAAAATGAAATTGCCTGTTGCAATACAGCTTTATTCTGTAAGGGATGCGATGGAAGAAGACTTTACCGGAACCTTGAGGAAAATAGCCGATCTCGGTTACAAGGGGGTGGAATTCGCAGGCTTTGGCGGATTTTCAGCAGAGCGGATAAAAGATTTGCTGGACGAACTCGGCCTCACTCCTTCAGGAAGCCACACAGACTTGAAACTGCTTCGGGAAAATCTGGAGGAAGTGATAGAATACAATTTGACGATCGGGAACAAATACATAGTCTGCCCCTTCAATACATATGAGTCGAGAGAGGACTATATCAAAGCTGCGAAGTTCTATGACGAATGCGGTGAAAAAATCAGGGCGCGCGGATTGGAGTTTTTGTATCACAATCATGGCTTTGAATTTACGAAGGTTGACGGAGAATATGGTCTTGATATAATTTTCAATAGCGTCAAGCCGGAAAATGTAGGGGCTGAACTTGATTTGGGCTGGATCTTCTATATGGGGATCGATCCTGCCGCCTTTCTGAAGAACTTTAAAAAGAGATGCCCATTGGTCCATATCAAGGACTTCCTGTCTGTTGGAGAAAGAACCTTTACAGAAATCGGGAATGGCCTGGTGGATGTGAAAGGCATAGCTGCAGCAGCTGCCGAAGCAGGTGTGGAATGGCTGATTGTAGAGCAGGATGTCAGCAATATCACCTCGATGGAGAGCGCAAGGATCAATCTGGAAAACATGAAGAAAATCGGGCTGGTATAATACGATAATCTGCATATTGAGCAGAGAAGTGTAAATTGGGAGTACAGGTGCGGGCTGGGATGCTCAAAAGGTAAATTGGAGTACAGGTGCGGGCTGGGATGCTCAAAAGGTAAATTGGGAGTACAGGTGCGGGTTGCAATGTGCACCTATGTAATTTGTGAGAGGAGAGAGAGTATGTATCTTGGTTTCTTAACGGTTTGTCTTGGCAGCATGCCATTGCTGAAAAAGGCCGAATGGGCTGCGAAGAATGGTTTTAAAGCACTGGAGGTGGCTTGTTGGCCTCAAAGAAACAACAGGGATTATTCCTCCTGTGATATTGATGTTGAAAAACTGACCAGGCAGGAGGCAGAGGAGATAAAGGGGTATTTCAGGTCGTTGCGCCTTACAATGACCTCTCTGGCTTACTATGACAACAATCTCCACCATGACCAGGTAAAACGGGCGTTCATCAACGCACATGTGAAGAAGTGCATTGATGCTGCTGTGCTGCTTGAAGTGCCAATGGTGGGCACATTTACCGGCAGGAACAAGGATAGGACCCTAAAAGAGAACTTTGACGAATTTGAAACGGTATTCACCGATCTGGTCTCTTATGCCCAGGACAGGGGCATCAAGCTGATGATCGAGAATTGCCCGATGGAAGGCTGGCAGGTAGAGGGGCTTCCCGGTACAATCTCGTTCACACCGGAGCTTTGGCGTGAAATGTTCAGAAGAGTGCCGAACAAGAATTTTGGGCTCAATTATGACCCATCCCACTTGCGGTTCCAGTTGATAGACTACATTTCCCCCGTGTCGGAATTCAAGGATCGTATATTCCATGTGCATGCAAAGGATTCAGAGGTTTATGAGGATAAGCTGGTTCAATACGGCGTGTTCAACCGGCAACTCGGCGGAGAAGGCACAGGTTACTGGCAGTTCCGCATGCCCGGTCTTGGACAGGTTGATTTTGCGGCAATGGTAAAGGCTTTGAAAGATACCGGCTACGACAGTGTTCTGAGTATAGAGCATGAAGACCCGCTTTATGAGGGCAGCGAAGAGAAGATCAAGGAAGGACTCATCCTGGGCAGGCAGTACCTGGAGAAGTATATTTGATTCACTTGTAAGGAGTGTGGACATATGGGATATTTGTATATTGCAATAAGCTCCATAGCGGTATATTTGTTTATCATTATCGCAATCAGGCTATTTGGAAAAAAAGAGCTATCACAGCTTTCGGTCATTGACCTTGTGTTCATACTTCTTATCAGCAATGCAGTGCAAAACGCCATGGTCGGACCCGATACGACCCTGGCGGGGGGGCTTGTAGCGGCTGGCTCCCTGTTCTTGATCAATTACCTGTTCAAGCTGGTATTATATAAAATACCGAAAATAGGCCGTTTCATCCAGGGGGATCCACTTATCCTGGTGTATAAAGGGAAGATCAGTCATAAGAATATGGCAAAGGCGAAATTCACGCTGGACGAACTCAAGGAAACAGTCCGTGAACACGGTGTCGCACTGATAGAAGAGGTCGATCTGGCCATCCTTGAAACAGATGGCAACATCAGTATCATATCCAATGATTTCAAGCACAAGACTCTTAAGAAGAGAAGCTCCGGGAAGGGGGGCGCCAAGTCGGAAAGTTCAGGTACGGAATGAAACCAAGTTGGAAAGTGCCGGCACAGCAAGATACTATTCTGCTAATTTATAGGCGTTACCGATGCTTCCGTCCCCTTTTATGATCGGACACCCCGAATCTATGTACAATACCGGTAAAACGCCCATCTCACCATAATAGGCGTCTTTATGATAAACAAAACCGTCACTTCCGACATCCCGTACAAAGCTGGCGCTATTTGAATAGGGTGTTCTGAGCCAATAATCCATATAACGGTGTCCATTATTAAAATCTGCATTTTTTATGGCAATTGCAGTAGCTTGTCTTTTGCATTTCAAGCCGTTGTCATACACATATTGCTTCAGCTCTTTTACATCTGGTAAAAACACACGATCTGAGACAGTTTGAAAATATGCGCGGTCATAATTCTGTACCAGTAATGGAACGACGTTTGTCCAGAGGTAATCGTTGTTTCCTCCATTTTTTTTGTCAACGTCAAACGCAGATAATATGGATTTATGTGGAACTGTTTTTATTAATTTTCTTTCGCTTTCACTAAACCCGTAGAGAAACCCCGGTTCATTGCCGTAACTGTTATGCCCCTTCCAGACATTCGTGCCAGTGGGCGTGTTAATCCCATAATCTACGGTAGCTTTATCACTGCTTAGCCATTTGCGGAGAGTGGAAGTGTCCCAATCATTGCTTCCGAATAATTGCCGTTCATTGTTTTCAGACTCCTTCTCAGCGGCATCAAAGGATTTAAAGCAAACAATCTTATCTGCCATGATCAAGATCCCAGTATTATCCTTGTGGATGATCTGCCATAATAGTTCCTGTCTGTCATACCTTCCGAAAGTCAGATATTCTCCAACTTTCGCTGCAACAGATAAGGCTTTCATCCCTGAGGGCATTTGCAGTTTGTCTTTGTGAAAAAAAACAAATGCCGGGATGCATAATATAGCAACTATAAGGAATACAACGATTGGTCGAATCAGTTTGATAATTGAACCCGCCGATATTCTATTCTTCAGGTAAGATAAAAGGAGCGTGATCCTGGTAATAATCCATATCACTGCAGAAAGGAACATCAGATCAAAGCATAGATTATACAGATACATATGTTTTGCCAAATCAATCTCACCGTCGCCCAATACCGGAATAACAAACTGAGCAGCTCCAATCATGCAAAGAAGTAAAAACAGATTTGCTTTCAAAATGCCATTACTGTTTTTTGATTTGAATGCACGAATATATTCAAACAGCAGGGTTAGGATATATAAGAAAAAGAAAACCACAACAAACAGCAAATTGTTTGGCATATACGTCTTTTTCAGGGTGCTCCACAGGGAGAACTTACTGCTGAAGGAAAGCCTTTCACCCGTATCTTCATATAAATAATTTCCGAGATACGGAGGCCTGATCATGGTACTGTTTTTTGCCGTTACTTCAAGCTTTTTAATAAATCTGGAGGGATGGGTCAAATAAAATTCAAGCACCTTCGAAAAAGAGATCTTACGATAGAATTCCGTTTCCATATACGCACTATCGGAAGCGATTGATAGTCCCGGGTCAAAAAAAGAAGCTTCTTTCAGTGCGGCAAGTTTTTTATCCAGCCCCAAGAACTCAAGGTCTCCCTCAGGGTCCGGCGAATCTTTCAGGATCCCGTAAAAGACGGTCTGATGCTTTGCAATGTGGTCCATGCTATCCGGTGAGACCGTATACAGATATATGGATACTCCAGCTAACAATATCATTGATATCCCTAATGAAATGACAACCTTAAGCCTTCTGTCCAGTAGTAATAAAGAAAGCCCGAAAAGGGCGATAAAAATACCCATCAATACATTCGCCTGTTTGGCACTGATGAAAAGAACAGAAGAAATTAAAAAACAAAGAATCATAGGCAGGGTAACTTTTTTTGTATAGACAAACAAGGACATAAAGCCAAACATCAATATGAAAAACACATCTACAGCCGCTTCTCCAAGAAAGGAGTTGAAATATGAAACATAACCGATATCACATAGTACAAATACGAGCATTACGGAAAGAAGCAGATCCAAAGCCTTCTTTCCTGTCTTGATCGTTTTTGCTGCAAGATAGATCCCGATAATGAAAAGAATTGTAAACACCAAACCCAGATATCTGATATCAAATAAATCCGTGCTGAAAAACTGCCTGTTTAGAAATTCAGCTGCTATGACAGGTAATATATGAGAAGAGATAAAGTTTTGACCGGGCAGGATAGCAGTCTCTCCAAACCGGAAATACTGACTGATATTTGTACACCGGATATCTTTAATAAACTGAAGTCCCGTGAGACGCATGATCCTTATATAATCACCATTGTTCGCAACACCGGAAATCGGGCTTGTAAACAAGATGCTCGTCGTGATTGTCCCTGCAGCGATTGCAGTATATAGCTCCAAACTACATAGTTGCTTTTTAAACCACTTAAGCAAAGTTTTCAAATTTTAGCTACCATGCCTTTGTCTGTATAATTTTAGTAATCCACTGAATTTTACTATAGAGTAAATAAGATGTCAAATCTAGTAAAAAGGGCTTCGCAGGTTTACTGTTTAAATTGTAGATGGTGTAGGATTAAGGTAAAACATATCGATTTTTACCCCGGACATAAGGAGAACTGGGAAGGCGGGAAAGCTCAGGATATCTCGGACAGGTTGTTATAATAGTAGGATAGTCCTATCAGAATAAGATGATTGCGCTATTCAATTAGGGTAACTCTGCATGGTAGGATATAGTTATAGGATATTTTCCAATGCCATTGAAAAAGTTGAAGAGACTTGAGGGTATGAATATGAAAAATAATATAATGGTTATTGGCAATAAAAAAGAAAAGGTTGAAAAAGTAAAAGATCTTGTTTTAAAAGCTGCTCCGGATGACGCTTCGAAGTCGGCCTTGGATGAGAGCCAGGAGACGTTCCGGGTTGCAGACCGGAGACAAGACCGAGATGCAATCCGGGAAGCAGTCCGGGGACAAGACCGGGAAGCAGTCCGGGAACCAGTTCGGGATCAGGACCGGGAACCTGTTTATGATATTGATTGGGGCAATGAACAATCAGTTTTAAACAAGTTGGAGGGGAAATTTCTTGCAGATAGAAGATTCTATGCCAGAGCCCTTTATATGCAAAAAATTGAGTGTAGAAAACGATTTGCCGGTATGGTATCAGAGCCTTCCATATTAACAGATCCGATAGAATTCATGATTATTGATCTATCTATGGGTGGTATCGGCATCATATGTGAATATGAATTGATAATTGGAACGAATCTTTTGTTCAATCTTTCGTTGGATAATATCCAATACGATATCAGGTGCGAGGTGGTCTACTGTTTCCAGAACAGTGACAAGTACAGGGCGGGTTTGAGAATTGTAGGCAGAGACATGAAGTTTATCAGACACTTGAAAATCTTTGTAGCGAGATTATCGCTGCAGAGTAAATATGGCAGCAGGACTCTTGACACTATTCATAGGGAACATAATTGATTTAGCAGGCATGTTGAAATGGAGAACATCTATATGATCAATTGGAAGACTTGTTTTAAGCAGTTACATGAAACTTATATAATGCGTTAATAATGTAGATTTAATAACTATAGTAATCATAATATTTGGTAATAGAGAAATCAACCTGCTTGCAGATCCGAGGATACTTGTGCTGGATGAGGCAACCTCCAGTATTGACACCAAGATGGGAATGGCGCTGCAGGAAGGCCTGCAACGGTTGTTGAAAGGGCGTATCTCCTTCATTATAGCGCACAGGCTTTCAACCATAAAAAATGCCGACAGGATCATGTACATCGAGAATGGAGATATTGCAGAGCAGGGCACCCATGAGGAACCGATGGACAGGAAGGGCCCTTACTGAAACCTGAATGCCGCACAGTACAGACTTCTTGAGGTAGGGTAATAAAACTCACGGGTGAATTAATCAGCCGGGAAATTCTTTTTGTATATAGCCAGCAGCAATGAAATGATGTAAGCATGAATCAAGGTCATCAGGATTTCCTCTATGACTCTTGGAATCCAGAGCATTATAAACCCCATTCGCCCAAGTGCAGGGATGAACATTTGTAAAATGCAGGTATTCAATGTTGTTACCAGGATGCCACTTATGCCGGTGATGATTACCACTTTTAAATAGCTGCTATGATTGATTGCTGTACCGTGCAGCTTTTTGAGCAGTATATCAACTGCATAGAATAATAGTCCTGCACAGGATACGAGTTCTAAACCAACTGTAGTAAAAGGGGTATACTTACCCAGCATATGAAGGATATTTGCCCAAAAGAAATTTGTAAAATACGATAAAATAATTTGATTAGCAACTCCGAAAACTCCAAAAAAGAGGATCAGTACCAGAAAAAATCGTTTGAATTTTAATGAAACAACATCCCCGGTCAGTTTCCACATGAAGCCGATAAGAACCCCGCCCAGAATGGATGTAATAGTAAGTAACGGAATATAAGCACCTTCCGGCTTTATTACATATCCCAAAAAATCAACAATTCCTGATGCAGCGCCACCCAGGACCGGTCCGAACAATATCGACGCTATTTTTGTAAATACCCCGGAAAAGCCGATTCGCATACCAGGAGCGCCGCCGAAATAGACCATATAGCTGAAATTTCTGATGACTAATGCAAGAGCAATCAACATACTTACCTGAATAAGGGATTTGACAGGAAAAGACTTTTTCATACTATTCATACTGTTATCCTCCATTTTCATAGTGTTTTACTTAGCATGAAGCAACCGCCACATTATGAAATGGAAAGACCACTTTGTGAGACAGCGGATGCAATATTATACCGCAAACCTTTAAAAACAAGGTTTTTCGTTTAGAGACTCTACTCCCATTCTCTAACACTTAACGCATAATACCTGCTCTGATAAATTGTATTTATTTATGGTATCATCATATCGTTTTTTCTTTTAAATGTCTATGATTTGGCAGATAAAATTTATTGGACCCAATACATGAACCCGAATAAACCTGTTACGTCAGGATAAATCATTATGAATTGATATAAATAAAAATCCTGCTGATAACAATTGCAAGCAATCCAAACAGTGCACTAAGGTAAATTGCACGTATAGAAAACCGGCCCTCTTCTATGGTTCGGCTTCTTAACAGTTTTGTTCCGAAGATTAAGATCATCAAGTCTGTCATCGCAATTATTATGAGGTAGCAGACGCCAAGCAAATGCCACAAAACCGGATGAAAGCTTAACAGGATCACAAGAATAAACAGGGCGGCTGAAATGCGGAGAGCATTCTTTTTTCCGGCAAGTATTGCAAGCGACTTTACACTTCGCTGCTTGTCACCCTCCATATCCATTCCATCCGAAGCGATTTCTTCAGCAAGATCAAAGAAGAATACGATCAGGCTAAAAGTCCAGACGGCTCCATTCCACGGCTTCCCGACCGCTAACCCTCCAAGGATGAAAGTAATGGCGACGGAAGAACAGACCAATAGATTGCCCAATAACCCCATTTCTTTAAACTTCCAATTGTACAGGAAGCCGATAGACCAAAATACAATGTACAATATAACAGCTGAAATACCGATAAAAACCGAGGTTATCAACCCTATGACCGTTGTGATTGCAGCCAGTTTTATCGCTGATGCAGGCAATATCAATCCTGATGGCAGGGGCCTGTGCGGTGAATTGATCCTGTCAACTTCAATGTCGAAATAATCGTTAATAATCATTGCAGGACCCGATAAGAAAAAGCCCCACACTAATCCCAGAAATAATTTGTGAAAGGAGGGAAAACCGTCGAATGCGATTATTTCTCCAATAATTACACATATTCCTGCAGCAAACGGTAACTCCGGCCGCATTAAATCAATGAAGCCTTTGATTTTCCTGTAATTTACCATGGAACGCTCCTGTTTCTGATTCAACAAGGTTGAATTTTACCTGGGAATACAAACGGCAGGCCTTTCGGGTAGATTTCGAAGGTGGCCTTTTCAACCAGGAAGACCTCGCCATCGCAGTTCATGGGAACAGGCTTGTCCAGGCTGATTTCAATTTTTTTGCCCTTGTAAAGGCTCACGCCTTTTATTGTCGCATGCAGGCCTTTCATGTATCTGGGGAATAACTGCAGTATTTTCAATCTTTTCATCGCCTGTGCATGACAAATATCAAATAATCCGTCATCAATCCGGGCATCCGGCAGTGCGAGCATGCCGCCGCCATAATACCTTCCATTTCCGACGGCGACAAGCAGGGTTTCGGCAGAGATCACCTGATCATCTATTTTGAGTTTCATAAGGTGATGTTTACACTGTATAACGGCTGTGAGTATCCCCAGCACATAGATCATTTTACCGGTAAGTAAAGGAATTTTTTTGAAGAGTCTTCCCTGATAAACCACCTCGGCATCAAAACCGATGGAAGAGATGTTGATGAAATATTTATCGTTTACCTTCGCATAATCCACCAGATGCTCCGTACCTTCAACCGCTGATTTTACGATATCGACAGGCGAATCTTCACCTTGTATGCTTTTGATGAAATCATTGCCGGAACCGCTGGGAATGGCGGCAAGACTGCTACCGGAGCCTGCCATTCCGTTCAGGACTTCATTGAGGGTCCCGTCACCTCCCACGGAGTAGATCCGCAGCTTTTGTGCCTTACTATAGCTGGATGCGATTTGAGTAGCGTGCCCTGGATATCCGGTAGTGGCGATCTCATAATCCAGCCCCTTGCTTTCACAGCAATTGCGTATCTCCGGAATAAGATCGACTGTCCTGCCTTTACCGGCAACCGGATTGAGGATAAATAGATGCTTCATTTTACACTCCGCCATTTATAAGACATTCTCTGTACTTCATATCGGTATCCAGGATGTGGCCGGTCACCCAGTCAGCCACAAAATTGACCATTTCCATCAGGGTCTTGTTTTGGTTTTCTTCAAGATCCTTTCCTGCTATTTTTTGAACTTTCTTAATAAAAAAATCATGCTCTATCTTATGCGTCGGATAGTCAGGATAATTGCACTTCTGCATAAGCGATTCCTCATAGCTGAAGTGGTATTGGGTGTACTCGACCAGTTCGCCCAGCGTCTGCATCAGCTCATCATAGTGGTCGCAATCATCGTCCAGAGTGGCTGTTTCATATATCCTTGATCCTATTTCAAAGAGCTTGCGGTGTTGATTGTCTATCTCCGGTATACTGCAACTGAACTTATCCTGCCATTTGAACATAAGAATTGCCTCCAGTAGTAAATTAATTTTGTTATTGTCTATTTTCCACAGTTTAGATTATTATAACAATTATTTTTTTAGTTCACAATTAGCAGCTTTGCGAACTACAGGAATACGGAGGACCTGTATGAAAAAGAGGACAGATTGAAGGGGCGCTGGGCCCCTTTAATTTGACTGAACGATATAATGTCCTTTTGACTTGACACCGCCAATGCCTTGACTTCCTGACTGGGTAAGCTTTGCAATCTGTTCCGGTGTCACGTAGACCCTGGAATCCGTCAATGCAACCCGGTCTCCCACTTTTGCGGGATCAAGTGCATGGATCAATATTCTGCCGGGTGAACTGGCGAAGTTGGCGCCGGCCTCCATGATACCGTCAAAATAGGACTGACAGGCACCGGAGAATATGCACAGCTTATCATAGCTGGGTTCATACTTTCTGGCTTCACGGGTACTTTGAATGTAATAGCGGGAATTTCTGTAGCTATCGATCGTGTTATATTTTGTAACATTTTTTTTCAAGCCGTCATGCCCCGTTACGATAAGAACATCTGCCCCCGTACTTGCGAGCAGACTACGGATTTGACCAGGCTGTTCGTTTTCAGGAATAACTCGCCCATAGACCTTGATTTTGGCATCTTCATAATATTTTCGGCACATTTCCAGGAATTCCGAGCTTGAATCAATATGGAGTATTCTTCCCGATCTTCCTCTCGCACGCTGAAAAAAGCTGAATGGCGTATTACCGCGGGACATATGGTGAAAACCGGTTCCCGTCAGACGATCCTGAAGCTCACGATGCACCTGTTCCGGACTTCTCCATTCCAGGTCGTCCTCTTCGGAGTCTGCAATGATCCTGTACAGCAGCCCTTTCAGGACAAAGGATCTCCTGCCGCTGCTGCGGCTGTTTATTTCCGCTATTTTAAAATGAATATCTCCGCCATAGGATTTTCTGGTTACGACATCTCCAATCCTTAAAGCTTCCATAGGACCATCCCTTCAATTGTCATAGATTGTTAGTACATAATATGAAGGGGTGGATTCTTTGGGAACAGGACGGGAGACTATATTTGGAGGCCAGTGCTGACCGGATCAGTTACACATGATGTAATTCGTGATACAAATTTACCTGAACGCTCATAAAAAAAGAACCGCCATTTTTCAGGAGGCTCCTATGTCTGATGTCTCTATTGCAGGGCGGGGGGGGCTGGTCGTTGACTGCGTCAACTGCTCGCCCATGCAACCTGGCTGGTCGTTGACTGCGTCAACTGCTCGCCCATGCAACCTGGCTGGTCGTTGACTGCGTCAACTGCCCGCCCATGTATCCGGGGTTTCTTTTAAATTTCTTGAATCAACGGCGTTGCCTATTTCTTTAAGGATGCAAGTTTGGTCAGGATGGTATCTGCAACTTGTTCGGGAGAGATATTGGTAGAGTCGATAATCATGTCATAATTGAAAGGATTTGAACAGTCTACGCCATATTTGGCCATATACCGGAGGTTTTCGCTTTGTTTTCTTTCAACAAGCCTAATCTTGGCTTCTTCAAGATTGGCATAGGTCTCCACGTCTCCCCGTTGGTCGCGCATAACTCGTTTGGCGGCTTCGACCGGGTCAACGGAGAGGAATACCTTAAATGAATCAGGCACGAAATGCCAGGCCATCCTGGAATCAAGCACCATCGACTCATCCTGCCGGCCGATTCTTGCCAGTTCCGTATCAATCTCTTCGTCGATTTCAGGATGGTTTTCCATATACTTATTGAAAGCACAGGTGTCCATATTGTATTTTTCCGCCATTGCACGCTGTATTTGTCCGATGGAATACACCCTCAAGCCGAATTTTTCTTTCAGGTACCGGCAAACGGTAGACTTACCGCTGCCCAGATCTCCGGTGATTGATATTTTAAGCTTAGTGGCGGTTTGATTCATTTCAGTTCTCCTTTGGACTGCAATTTATTGAAACTTATATAAAAGAAATTATATCAAATAAAGAGTCGTTTTTTCTATAAATAATCAATCTTTTTTTTAGCAGTTCATTCCAGCCTCGAAAACCTTCATTTTCTTGCGATTTTGTGGTTGACCTTGTATATAAATGGGAATAACATTAACCAGGTTGAATATTTAATTCATGTAATATTTTGAAGGAGGATTTTAAATGAGCTGTTACAATATCATGTCTTTAATTCTGAATAACAGGGTGAAAAATGCGGTTAAGCTGCAGGATGTATTGACTGAATCAGGATGTATCATCAAAGCCAGGATTGGTCTGCATGAGGCAGGGGATGTTTGTGCGAACGAAGGATTGATCATAATGCAGGTTGCAGGAACGGACGCAGAGGTTGGAGAATTGGAGAATAAGCTCAATGCTGTCGATGGGGTAAAGGCAAAAAACCTGCAAATTTGTTCAGAATGGTAGAAAACCGGGAAAATCACTTTATCTCCAGGGAGAACTGAAAAATGAAATGGGAAATAGGAGTGCGTGCACATGATTTTGGGAGAATGCCGTTAAGTGAGCTTGCCCCCAAAATTGCCGACGCTGGGTTTAGTCATATACAACTTGCACTTGGAAAGGCATTGAACGATTTTAAATATAGTTGTGGGGTTCTGAGCAACGGTCTCGCACGCAGCATTGAAAAGGAGCGGCACCACTGCCCGGTACCAACTGCCAGGCAGCACCGCCCCATTCTTTTCTACCAATTCCAAAAATCCATCCCGATAACGGACATGGTCCTTGGGACAAGATGATCGGTAAGTTTTATCAGTTCACTTGAGGGGCCGGTTACGCGCAAGCCGTAGATTTTTATGCCATTTTCCAGAACGTAGGATGCTTTCGCGCCTATGCCGGTATCGATTGCATTGTATTTTAAAAGTCCTGCGTCCGGCTTCATCAGCTTCTTTTTGTCATCAAGCCATTTCATTTCATCCATAACTGCCTTCTCGAACTGGTCCGCATTGTCCCTGCCCAATTGTGCAAAGTCAAAGGCTCCTGGCCTGGAAAGTTTTCCGGGAATTCCCCACTGCAGGATCTGTTGCTTCTCAAAAGTCATATTTTTGGGAATCGTTTTTTCTATCCCGGATTCTACAGCCATCCAGCAGATTTCTACATCAAAGGAGCGAAGCAGTAAGGATACATCTCCCAGAGTAATCAAACCATTCAGAGAATAATCGACGGTCGCGACAGTAGTATCGGCATTTTTCTCCAGCCTCTTTCGCTGTGAGTTGGTGCCACCTTTTTGTCCCAGGTCCACTCCCTTAAAATTGTCAGGATGTATAAAATTCGCACCTATAAAGAGCGGCGCGGTAATCCTGCCGGATATTACGGACATATTGGCTCTGATTTCGTGCTGCTCTCCGGTGCTTCTTCCGATCACAGGCAATGTTGTTATCCTCAGGGGAACAGACATGGAAAATCCGTTTACCTTGCTGTTGCCCCAGCTATTTACCTTTTCAGGCTGTGAAAACTGTACGGTATCCATAAGAACTCTTGAAACATTCGGCTGATTGAAGGACCATAATCCCCAGAGCACTGAGGGCAGTATATAAATTGCCAGAATGGCCAGAAGTGCAATGACAACGACCTTGAGAACTCTTATGTTAAATTTTCGTCTCGTCTTTTTTAATAGTTTCCTTATGTCTGTTTGTTTAAAGAATTCGCCTGCAGGTAAATCCGCACCGATTTCTTCGGCTTCCTTCCGGCATTGTTCACAGGTTTCCAGATGGAGCTTTACTTCCTGTGACATTGGATTATCAAGTACTCCGGCAAGGTATTCCGGAAGTTTTCCCTTCACTTCTCTGCAATTCATTTATTCATACCTCCTGTAAAGTTCTCTGAGTCTCTGCTTTGCCCGAAACAGGGTCACCTTCACATTATCGATACTTATCCCCAATACGGCGGCAATTTCCGTATAGGCCAGTTCGTTGTATTCCCGCAGGATAAGTATGGAACGCCATGTTTCCGGCAGCATTGACATCGCCTTCTGAAGTTGGCCGATTTCTTCCTCATATACAAGCGAAGCTGTGGGATTTGAAGTCACAGATAAATCTGCTGTTTCAGGAGGATCATTGTAGTCAAGCTTTTTGGTCTTTCTTAACCAGTCAAAGGCAATATTTCTTGCAACCTTGTAAAACCATGTCTTTGTGGGAATGCTGTTATTCGCAATGCAATGCTCGGTCGCCCTCAGAAATGTCTCGGAAACAACATCCTCAGCAGTATGAATTTCGCCGGTCAAACTGAAAGCATATCCGATTAGTTGTCCTCCAAGTTTGTGATACAGTGTTGACAGGGCATTCACCAGGTGTCACCCACCTCCTCATTTAATGATGCGTTGGGAAAATTAGCAGATCCTCTTAGTAGTAACGGTTGAGAATAGCGAATGTTACAGTGAAATTTTACCTTATTGGAGAAAAATCTGGTATAATAATTGTGCAAAATCTTTTAAATTAAATTGTTTTAGCCATGGAAAGGTTACATATGATAATATATTAGTAGCGAATGTAAACTTGCTGGCACGTACAGATACAGGTGTATCTGTGAGAAAGCCGGGAACATCATGCGGGTCAGGAAGATAGATTCTATCACAATAAACGCGAAAAGATCTTAAGAAATCATTCGAATTCTATAAATAAGTGCTGGGTCTGGAGAAACTGAATACTGTTGATATGGGCGATCATATACTGCACTATTGCAAGCCATTTGAGGGCTGCAGGCCTGCTTGAACTGACAGAATATCTTGATGAACAGAAGAGGCTGGTAACAATTTCAACTGATTATGGGATTTACGGCCATTTTGCAGTAGTTGTTGAAAGTCTTGAAGGGATCAAAGGTATCTGTGAACAAAACGGCTATGATATCAACCTGCCACAGACCTATATAGAAAAAAATCAAATTCAGGATAATGCTGATACAGGATCCGAACGGTGTAGAAATCGAAACAATAGAAGAATAAGGATCCCAATGGAAGGTGAGAATATGGGTAATGATGAAAAGGTAAAGTTGCTGGTTAATATTTCGAGGCTATATTATGAACACAATTACAGCCAGCAGATGATAGCCGAGAAACTCAACATATCCAGGCCATATGTATCCAAGCTGATTAATGAGGCGAAGGAAAGGGGTATTGTTGAGATACGCATATTTGACCCATATGAATCGGAAACACAGATTGAAATCGATTTGAAGAATAGATTCGGGCTTAACAGGGCAATTATTGTACCGTCGGTCAAAGAATCGGATGTGGTGGGCAGTATTGGCAAGGCGGCTGCAAGGTATCTCGACACGGTTATTAAAGATAATGATATCATCGGTGTTGCATGGGGTACCACACTATACTCCTTTTCAGAACAAATCATCAAAAGGGAGGATTTGAAAAACATTACCGTTGTACAGCTTTGCGGGGGCATCAGCAATATAGAAAAAAATATTTATGCGAACGAAATACCTAAAAAAATTGCGGACGCCTACAAGGGAAAACCATATATAATTCCCTTGCCTGCGGTGCTGAACAGTATTAACGTAACGGATGCCGTAGTAAAGGAAAAAAATATCAAGAGCGTTCTGGAACTTGCCAACAGGGCTAACATTGCTGTCTTTACAATGGGCCCGTTCGGATATGAGGGTGCTCTTTCACGGGCAGGCTATCTTGACTCGGACGATGTGGATAAATTGGTCAGAAAAGGTGCTGTAGGAGATATCTGTACGCGAATTATCAATGAAGAAGGCAACATATGCGACAATGATCTGAATAGACGTACCATTGCCGTTGAACTTACTGAACTAAAGAAGAAGGAGCAGCGTATCGGGATCGCAGCCGGTCTGAACAGGATCAAATGCATTTATGCGGCACTTAAAGCCGGATATGCCAATGTCCTGGTAACTGATGAAGCAACTGCTGCAGAGCTTTCAAAGATGGATTGAGCCAATTGCCGGGATCCTTACAAGCTGAAAAAAGTCATTAAAATATCATAAATTGGCTAGTATATTTTAGTAACATATGATAGTATATTTGTAGCAAATGATAAAAAGATAGCTTTATTATGGATTAGGGCGGATGAATTTATGAATACCAATATCGCGGCGATGATAGATCATACCATACTAAAGGCAGATGCTACGGAAGAACAGGTAAGGCAGATATGCAAAGAAGCAATTGAATATAAATTCGCTTCCGTGTGCGTAAATTCATGTTACATTCCACTTGTGGCAGGAATGCTGAAGGGCAGCGGAGTAAAGGTTTGCAGTGTGGTAGGTTTTCCACTCGGGGCAATGTCGTCTGCAGCAAAAGCAGCTGAAACGATGGATGTCGTAAAAAACGGTGCTGATGAAGTTGATATGGTTATAAATGTAGGTGCGCTTAAAGCAAAGAACTATGAATATGTTAAAAATGATATAGAAGCAGTAGTCGCAGCAAAGGGGTCGACAATCGTTAAAGTGATTATTGAAACTTGTCTGCTGACAGATGAAGAAAAAATAGAAGCCTGCAAACTGGCTGTGGCAGCTGGAGCTGATTTTGTCAAGACCTCGACAGGATTCAATAAAAGCGGTGCGAATGCAGAGGACATACGGCTGATGAGAAAAACAGTCGGACCGGCTATCGGCGTTAAAGCTTCCGGTGGTATCAGAGACTATGAGACAGCAGTCAAAATGCTCAAAGCAGGCGCAAGCCGCATCGGAGCCAGCGCATCCGTCTCAATGGTCGGCGGCAGATAATTGTTTATTATTCCCGGGGAAGATTTCTGAAGATACAATTGATCAAGGGTAGACGGGCCCTCTCAAATATTTTAAAGAGAAGTCGAATGAGAAAGACTTTCTATAGTGAAGTTAAGGGAAATAAGCAAAATTTACATCACACCAGGAGGAAATTTACATGATTAAAGGAATCGGACACATTGCTCTAAATGTAAAGGACATGGAAAAATCGATCGAGTTCTATTGCGGTGCACTTGGCTTAAAAAAGGCATTTTCATTGAACGACAAGGAAGGCAAACCCTGGATCGAATATGTAAAGGTCGCAGATCATGTATTCATTGAACTTTTCTACAATGGCCCCCAGTACTCGGAAGAAGTAGCCAAAAAGCATAGCTTTAATCACATTTGTATCGAAGTTGATGACATCCATGCAATTGCAAAACAGTTGAAGGACAGAGGCGTCACGCTTGATATAGAGCCAATGCAGGGCGTTGACAATAACTATCAGGCCTGGGCAAGAGATCCGGACGGCAACAGGATTGAATTCATGAAGCTTGAGCCGGATTCTCCGCACATGAAGGCTTGATAAAGCTCATGCTCAGGAAATGAAACGTACAATAAGGCAAGACCGGAATAAAACATTCACCTGGGTAATCAAGCACGGCAAGCGGCCGATGGGTTTACAGAGTTACCGTTATCTTTGTAAACTCATCGGGTCTGCTTGCAACTTCCATGCTGCCGTTGTGCATATCGAGGATGCGCTTTACTATGGACAGTCCAAGGCCGTTACCTTCGGCATTTCTGAATCGGTCTCCCGTGAAGAATTTTTCGAACATTCTTTTTTGTTCCTCCGGGGTCATTCCCTTGCCATAATCGGTGATTGAAAAAATAGTTTTACTGTCCTGCTTTTTCAGCCGAACTTCTATCAAGCCTTTAGTATCTGAAAACTTCACAGCATTATCAAAAAGATTGAGCCAGACCTGGTAAAGCAATGGCTCATTTCCTTCAAAGACGATTTCCTCCAGATCCAGTTGAAGCTCGATCTGCTTGCTGCTCCACTTGTTTTCATGGAAAAGAATGACCTGCCGTATCTGTTCATCCAATCTGTAAGGCGACTGGCTTAATGTAATATTTTCGTTCTCTATGCGGTTCAGGAGCAGGATGTTGCCGGAAAGTGCAGAAAGCCTTTTCGTCTCTTCCATGATGATATCGACATATTCATTGCGCTCAGCATCGCTTTTGCAATCCCGCAATAATTTAGTGTAACCCTCGATGGAAGTAAGCGGGGTTTTAAACTCATGGGATATGTCGGAAATGAAATCATTGCGAAGCATTTCCATTCCTGCAAGCTCACCTGCCATGATGTTGAAGTTTTTTATCAGCTGTCCGATCTCATCACTGCGATTATTACGAATGCGTATGCTGAAATTGCCCTCTGCTATTCTCTTAGTTGCAGCACTAAGCTTTTTGACAGGCTTTACGATGATGCCCGAAGCGAAAAGCATGATCAGGGAACCAATCAGCAGAGAAAGGATGCTCACCCTGAAAGTCAGTTCACGGATATCAAGCATCAAGCCTTTGGGGGTTATGGCTGCAACAATATACTGCTCTCCGGTTTTTACAATACTGATCGGAAGCTTTTTATTGTGTTTGTTCAATGCCTCTGCAACTATGACGATAGGCATGCTCTGTGCTGCCAGAAGATCTTGGTCCGCAATGGCATAATATTTTTTCAGTTGCATGGTATTCTTATAAAAATGAACTTCGATCATCCCGGAATTGTGGAGCTTTTCAATAGTCACCTGACTTGAACTGCCCTGCTCGTATACTTCTTTTGAGTCGGAAGTCACTCCGACCAGCATGTCGGCCAATTCGCCAAGCAGATTCTTTTCAGTGGTGTTATAAGCAATGAGGAAGGATGCAGTATTCCCGACCAGAAAGATCATAATAAAAATAAGGATCAGTTTTATATAGATCTTCTTAATCATCCCTTGATCACTCCCTTATACCCGAGTCCTCTGATCGTCACGATTTCAAACTCGCAGGATTCTCCGAATTTTTCACGCAGCCGTTTGATGTGGACATCAACGGTACGTTCATCCGCTTCGCTGTCCATACCCCAGATCTCATCCATCAATTCCTGGCGTGTGAAAATCTTTTTAGGATAGGACAGCAGCTTGTAAAGCAGGTAAAACTCTTTTTTGGGCAACACGGTACTTCCTTCGGGAGTGCGTATTTCAAGGCTCTCATAGTCAAGAACCATATTCCCGATCATAATCTGTTTTTCACTGGAGATCTTGCTCCTTCGCAACAGCGCTTTGACACGCAGGATGAGTTCTTCCATATCTACAGGCTTGGTCATATAATCATCGGCTCCGATATCAAAGCCCCTTTTCTTGTCAGGAAAGGTATCTCTTGCCGTGACCATGATGACAGGCATCATAAAACCTGCATCCCGAAGACTCCTTGTCAACTGATAACCATCCATTTCAGGCATCATGATATCGGCGATGATCAAATCGACGACTGTGTTATCCAGGACCTCCAGTGCTTCTTTGCCGTTTTCAGCATGCAGTGTGCCGTAGCTTTCACGTTTCAGGTATATTTCCATTAATTTGCGGATCTTTTCATGATCGTCCACAAGTAAAATGTTTGCCAATCTGTTCACCGCCTTTTCTTGAATTCTATCACAATAAACATGTACATGAATGGTTGTGTTTCCCTTATTTACAGCTCCTTATTCATACCTTAGCGCCTCAATGGGATCCAGCCTGGCAGCCTTATTTGCCGGATAATACCCGAAGAAAACACCGATTCCCATAGAAAACAGGATGGTTGAAAGTATGACAGGGAGGGAGAAGGATGGCGCTGTTCCAAGGAGGGAGCTCCCTACAAAGCCCAGCAGCAGGCCGATTACCAGTCCAATCAGGCCGCCTGCCAACGATATGAATACGGCTTCGGTGACAAACTGCATGCGGATGTGGTAGTTCTTGGCCCCGAGAGCCTTACGGGTGCCTATTTCACGGGTTCTTTCGGTAACGGATACCAGCATGATGTTCATAACGCCTATTCCGCCGACCAATAGTGAAATGGCAGCAATGACCGCTACAGCCATTGATACTGTCGAAAGCATGGAAGTGGCTGTCGCAAGCTGCGTGGACATATTAATAACGGCAGCTTCCCATTTGGCATTTCTGGAGTAGTGTTTTGAAAAATATCTCTCGATATCGCTGGTCAGTTTCTCTGTATCGATACCGGTCTTGCTCATAATGGTCAAGGTTGAAAAATTCTGTTTGTCCGAATTCTGCTTCTCCAGTGTAATCGGGATGTACAGCGTGGTCTCCGTGTCCTTTTCAGAGGAGGAGGCGCTTGAGAACATACTGGTATCGGAGTATTTGTAAACACCTGCAATGGTATAGGTCTTTATGGAACCTGCTTCATAATATTTGACTTCCTGCCCGATCGGATCGACACCGCCCTTGAATATATTATTCACAAGTTTGTCGGATACTACACAAACGGATTTACTGCCGGCCATATCCCGGTCATTGATGAATCTGCCCTTCAGCATGTCAAGATTATTGACAGCCAGATAACCCGGATTTACACCGGAAGCCGAAACATTGGCATAGAATCTGCCTTCCTTTACCTGCCCCGAACCAGAGGTTTCATTCAGACTGATTGCTGAAACGGAATCCTTGAAATCCGTTGTGAAATTCTGCAGCATTTCCATGGAAATAAGATCCTTGTCAGAGGCACCATTCGCACCTCCCCCATTCATTGCAGATACAAGTTTCCGATTGCCCCCCATGACCCCTGTCGATTTTGCATATACATCCTCCTTTTGCCGTACTGTGACCATGATATTGTTGGTGCCGATGCTCTGCAGCTGTACAGAAAGCGAGGAGGACAGGGAGTTGCCCACAGAGATGATTCCAATAACCGAAGCAACACCGATGATAATGCCCAGCATCGTGAGCAACGCTCGCATCTTGTTTGCACGCAGACTTTCAATTGCAAGAAGGATGTTTTCTAGATTGAACATGTCATCCCACCTTCCGTCAGGTTCACATGGCCCATCATATTTTTGCCGGAATCTATAGAAGTGTGCGTGTCACTGATGATCCGGCCATCTTTTATGGTTATGATCCGTTGGGTCATCTGAGCCAGCTCCATACTGTGAGTGACCAGAAGGATTGTTTTCTTTTGCTCTCTGTTTACCTTGAGAAAAATATCCATAACCATGTTGCCGGTGACCGAATCGAGTGCACCGGTAGGCTCATCAGCCAGGATAATGGAAGGGTTGTTCACCAGGGCGCGTGCTATGGCAACCCGCTGCTTCTGACCGCCTGAGAGCTGGTTGGGAAGATGATGCATTCTTTCGCCCATTCCAACCAGTTCCAGTAACTCTTTTGCACGTGCCTTTCTCTCATGGGCTGGAATTCCGGCATAAAGCATCGGTAATTCGACATTTTTAAGAGAATTGCTGCGTCCGATCAGGTTAAAGGATTGAAAAACAAAGCCTATCTTCTTGCTTCTGACATCCGACAGCTCATTCTGTGTCATTTTATGGACCAGTTCACTGTCGAGCAGGTATTCGCCCGAGGTGGGTGTGTCAAGCGCGCCGATGATGTTCATAAAGGTTGACTTGCCGGAGCCCGAGGCACCAACCAGGGCCACAAACTCGCCATCTTCTATTTTCAGGTTGATATCATCCAGTACTTTTATTTCGTTGGGTGTACCGATAAAGTAGCGCTTTTCCAGATTCCTGACAGTCATCATTTGAAAATCCCCCCCAGTTTACCTGTTTTTTTCGTTGAAACGTCCTGGGGATTTGTCTGCACTACGAGGCCATCTTTTAAATCTGACCCGAAGATCTCGACATCCATATCGGTCTCAAGACCCGTCTGAACAGGTATTTCAGTGTAAACAGCCTTTCCTCCCACGTTCCCGGCAACCGTATCAAGTGCATTGATCCATTTGCTGCCATCCTCATGAGTTATTACGGCATCATACGGAACGGAGTAGACATCCTTCTTTTCGCAGAGCTTGACTGTCAGGCGGGCATTCATACCGATTTTTATATTTGGATCCCTGTCTTTGAGCGTAACCTTGGTCGCAAAACTGATATCGGAGGAGGCATCCGTATTCCCTGATTGATCCTTCTGTGCAGTTGGTGCAATTTCCGATACGGTACCGAGGAATTCTTTGTTACCAGTGCTATCTGTTTTTATTGTTACTTCCTGCCCTACTTTGATCGAACCTATATCAAATTCCCCGATAGAGGTCCGGACGATGGGATGATCCGTATCTTCAACTACAAACATCAGACCGGATGCCGGTTCACCCTCTTCAGCGTTCACCATTGTTACTGTCCCGTCGATAGGCGCGGTCAGTGCGGCATCCTTCAGATTCTTCAACAGCTCGTCCAGGGAGAGTTGTTGAATGGCAAGATTGTTTTTGGCCACTGAAAGATTCTTATTTTGAGCATTCTTCAGGTTGGCTCTAGCATTATCGTATGCAAACTGTGCTTTTTTCAAGGCTGTATTGGCCTGTAACAAATCATCCTGCGTATTTGCCCCGGTTTTGACGAGTTCTTTTACATCTTCATATTTTGCTTTGGCATTATCCAGGTCCAAAGCAGCCATATTGAAACTGTTTTGAGCGGTTTGAACGTTGGATTTATTGTTTGATGATTCATTCTCCATGCTGGCTTGTGAGTTTTTTACGTTGAGCCCGGCCTGCCTGATATTGGATTCCAGTGCAGCTGTATCGAGCTTTGCCAGTATATCGCCGGCTTTAACTCTTTGCCCGACCTTGACCATAATCTCTTTAACAGGATATTGAGCGGATGTTGAATACACTTTTGACGAACTGCTGCTCGATACCGTACCTGAAACCAATACTGAATCGACAAGATTACTCTTGACCAGGGTAACGGTCTGTACTGCTGTATTGTTTTTCCCCTTTAGCAGCGGTCTGACTAAAAAAATTCCGGCCAATATAACGATGATGATGGCTGAAATGATCATTATTTTCTTCTTCATTGATGAATACCCCTTCTGTCTTATTTGACAGTACAATCCTATCAGGTCAATATGAACCCAATATGAAGCCGTCGCAGGGGCAGAAGTATTTAGAGGCTGAATATGCTAATTAATATGCCGGCATAGCTTGATCAATGGTTTAGGCAATTCAATTGAAGAATTTTGGTAATCTGAGCTATTTCGGACAACATAAGTGTTCAAAAAATTGAGCCTTTGACATGCAGAATCTGATTACAAAAATGGGCATAACTCACTAGCAACATCACATCTGTATAGCGGCTGACATAGCTGGCGATACTATGACCTGAGTATTATTTCTATATTTAAAAAATTACTGGTTCAGAAAGTCAGAGGATATATATTTTATCCAATTTACAATTTCTGCTTCTGAATCTGCCATAACCAGAATTCTCTTATACCCGTTATCTATATATCTGAAGACTGAACAATTACTGGCGCCGCCATTTATATCAGGGAAGTATTCTGGTAAAAATGATTGAATACTATTACCTTTGACATGCAAATCAATTAAGGTTGCATTGTTCAATTGGCTTTGCTGGATGATATTTTCACCTATTGCTTTTGCATTGGTGCCAGAGAGGAATCTATCTCTGAAAGCAAGGGTCGAATCTTTCCCTCCGAGAACCACAAAGTCCCCTTTTGGAGCTGCTATCGACATTCCTTTATACTCCTGACTTTTTTGCAGGTTTCCGTTGTCAAGACACATGTATTCGTATAGGGGATCTTTATACTTGCTGATATCGAAATTTTCAAATATTCGTTTCATTACCGTGTTGTTCTGCTTCACGTCACTAACGCCGGTATCAAAGACTTCTATACTCTTGGCAAACACATAATATCCGTCAGAAAGAGAGAAATTGGATTTGTCATAGTTAAAGAATAATTTTCCTGCAGTCGGATCAATAAGATACCATTTATTATCACTTAATAGAACCTCTACAAGGACATGGCCTGTTATGGAATCCCTGGATGGGTCATTTTCCACCAGTTTTTTGACCCAGTCCATACGCGCTGTTTGAACAAAGACTGTTGGAATACCCTTTGCCCTGGAAAATGCAGTAAATGCCAGAGCATTATCTATACAACCGGTGGTAATCTTACTTTTAATAATGTCTGCCGCTGTTCTTGAAAATTGCTCTCCTGCCCCGGAACAGAGGTTTGCATGAGTCCACTTGAATATTTCCTGCATTGTCGAGGTGTCTTTTTTATCATTAAAACCAGTAGCGATATTTTGAATATTTACATCAGCTTTGGTCTGTTCTCCTGATATTTTAAAAATATCAGGAGAGGAGTAAGTAGTATTACCAAAGTATCCTATAAAAGCAACCGGTTTTGGTGAACGTGCCGACGTTGCAGGAGTGATAGGATTTGGTACAGGAATTGCTTCAGATGCCTCGGGTCTGACCAGCACAGTTTTAGCAGGCTTGTCTTTAATATTCGCAAATTTTGTCTTGCTATCATAGGAGTAATCCTTGCCCAAGAGCTTACTGATTGTGTCGATCTGCACATATGTCTTATTGTTAAAGACTATGTTTTCAACAGAGGCCGACTTACCATTGATGCTTACATTCGTACCATTCAAAATTACTTTTATAGTTTTGGTGATTCCCTGGGCAAAGACCGGAATACTGCCTATAAACAGTAAAGAGATTAGTATGCCAAGGAAAAAACCTTTTAATGTTTTTTTCATTTTTTCACTCCTCAATGTATAAATATTACTTATTAGTATAGCACTGAGAAACAATTATGTAAATATTTACATAAAAAATGCCTATACGGGCGGTCTAAATAACAGGTTGGTTCAATGGTTGCAAAAAAGGGGATTGAACGGGATTATGGTTCTATTCATCAGATGCTCGATTTTGACAGTATTGACCATGATACTGTTAATTTGTTCTGCCAGCTTCAGTAATTTTCCATATCCGGTTTTGGCATCGGAAGTCTGGCCTGATGCTCCTTTTGCAAGTTCTTCAACCGTTTTGACTACCTTCTCTATGGAGGTCGAGGTTTGAACTGTCAAATCTGCAAGGCTCGTGGAATGGGAGGATATGAGGCTTGAACTGTTTGCTACATTCCGGATGATTCCCGATAATGAATCTGTCATAGAAAAACGAGCTAGACAGAATAAATATCAGCCTTCATGCTATCGCGGGTTATTTCCAGAATGGAATAGGTTGCGCCGTGCAGAGATCTTGGCCTGAACAGGCAGCCGGGATTGACCAGTAACACGCCGTCTCTCTGCTCGACTAAAGGTATGTGTGTATGTCCGAAAATGGCAATTTCTGAATTCTCCAAATGAGCTTTTGCAATAAGAGGGGCTAGATTTCGGCCAACGTTATATGCATGACCATGCGTGATGAAAATTCTTCTGCCTGCCAACTGCAGGAGCTTTTCTGAGGGGTAGATGCGTGACCTGTCGTTGTTTCCCTGAACGGCTTCGGTCGGTAGAAATGGACAGGTTTCACTGACTGCGTCCACATCCGTACCGTAGTCGCCAAGATGGATGACAGAGCTGATTTCACTGTGCCGCTCAAGAATGGACGGGATTCTATCCTTATGCCCGTGTGAATCTGAAATCAGGAGTATTTTCATATTCGCCTCAAACGATATAACTATGTTAAATGTCCCCCACCTCATAGTTCTTTTGCTTTTGCAAAAGCCCGGATGACAGGTGCCGATTTGGCTTTCAGGCGGTGAACATCTCTCCGGCCCGGGATGCATGGGGGAGCAGCAAGTAAAACTTGCGACCGGCCTGTTTCCAGCTTAGCAGTTTTTCAGAATTGTTTCAACCCGGTTTTTCAGGCAAATACAATAGAAAGATATCGGAGTTCTTTAGTTTTTTACCGGGAGTAACTTCAGTATTAAAGCGATGGAAATATTTTCTGCAGCGAAAGGGTATGATACAATAATTAATGAAATGCGCTATGTTGAAAAAACAGGAAAGGGGTCATTATATATGGATATTGCGCAGGAATTCATGGAAAAGACAAAATATAAACACCTTGGTGAGTCGGACCAGTCTAGAGGACTGCCGCAACCGCCATTGGAAGCGGTATATGAGTTGTCAGGGCCTAAGATCAACCTTCCTTCACCGGCTGAACTCAAATACGGGCAAAAGGCATTGATTGACATAATAAATAGCAGAAGAAGCCTGCGCCAATACTCGGATGGGTCTTTTACACCGGAAGAGCTGTCATTTATGCTGTGGTGTACGCAGGGCGTCAGAAGAGCAAAAGCAGGTGTTGCATCATACAGGTCTGTACCATCTGCCG